>CAVHNA010000010.1:0-16790 GCA_963637205.1 Bacteroidaceae bacterium | reverse complement strand
ACAAACTTGCAAGTATAGCCCCGGTTGATATAAAGATGCGCGCCATAGACAGCGTCTCCATCATGCGTCTCATAGAAAACGAAGAGATGTATGAACTTCCCGCTTCCGGGCTTTATCCCGAATGGAACAACACGTACACCACTCATTACGGAGTGGCCATGCCCAAGGAGTACAAGATAGACCTCCGCGAGTTCTGCATGCCGGTAGACAGTCGTCTCGTCACGAGTCACTACGGTTACAGGCGCAGTTTCAGACGTATGCACTTCGGCACGGACATAAAGTTGTTCGTGGGCGATACTGTACGCGCCGCGTTCAGCGGAAAGGTGCGTATAGTGGCGAGTCAGGGTCCGCGTAAAGGATACGGAAAATACATCATTATCCGTCACGCCAACGGTCTGGAGACGGTGTACGGACACCTGAGCGAACAGCTCGTAAAGGAGGATGACATAGTGAAGGCCGGAGATGTGATAGCCTTGGGAGGCAACACCGGACGTTCCACCGGCCCGCATCTGCATTTCGAGACACGTTTCCTCGGACAGTTCATAGACCCAGAGAAGATGTTCTGCTTCGAAAAGCAGGATATACTGGCGGACTATTATCTCTTCCGCTCGTCGGGGCGCGGCGTTCTCTTGGCTGCGGCCGAGGCTGAAGGCGGCGAGGTGGAGATGAACGAGGAAGAGCTGAACACTGTGGCCAAGGAAGAAGAAAGCCGCGAGTTCCAGGAGAAGAAGCGTGCCGAGATAGCGCAGGCCCGCACGAAGATACACAAGGTGAGAAAGGGCGAGAGCCTCTACACCATAGCCAAGCGCTACAAGACCACGGTGGATGCCTTGTGCAAGAAGAACGGCATCTCCAAGCGCACCACGTTGCGCCCCGGACAGATACTCAAGTACAACTGACACCGCCAAGTGCGGCGCACAGGATAGCCAAGGGGCTCGTCTCGCAAGGGACGAGCCTTTTTCATGGCGTGCCGCATCACGCCGCGACTGTCCGGCGCAAGCCACTTTTTCATCGTAAACTTGCATATTTATCAAAGATAGTGTAACTTTGTGCCCGAATTATAGAATTGTAATGAACACAAAGTCACAGTTTGAACGAGTGCTTGGAGAATGCCGCAATCTTTTCGAAAAGAAACTGCACGACTACGGAGCCGCATGGAGAATACTGCGCCCCTCTTCTCTCACAGACCAGATATACATAAAAGCCAACCGCATCCGCAGCATAGAGACCAAGGGGGTCAGCCTTGTGGACGAAGGCGTGAAGTCGGAGTTCATGGGGATAGTCAATTACTCCATCATAGGTCTCATACAGCTTGAACTCGGATACGCCGAGAAGCCAGGCGACATGTCGGAGGAGGAGGCGTTGGCGGCTTACGACCGTCACGCCAAGGACGCGCTAAACCTGATGTTGCGCAAGAACCACGACTACGATGAGGCTTGGCGCGGCATGAGGGTGAGCAGCTATACAGACCTCATCCTGATGAAAGTGTTCCGCACCAAGCAGATAGAGACTTTGCATGGCGACACTTTCGTTTCTGAGGGCGTGGACGCCAACTACATGGACATGATGAACTACGCCGTGTTTGGACTCATAAAACTTACATTCGGTGAAGACGCCGCTGAGTGACAAAATGAAGAAGGTGCTGGTGAACGTGCTCAGCCTGATGCTGGCCCTGACGTTCACCTTTTCCGGTGTGACCAAGCTCATCGACCCTTACGGCACCGCGTACAAGATAGAAGACTACGCCGGAACCATGGGATTGGCCGGCATGCTGCCTTCCTTCGTGCCGCTCGTCATGTCGGTGGTGTTGGCCGTCTGCGAGTTCACCATAGGAGTCCTTCTCCTGTTCGGTGTCCGCCGCCGCATGAACATCAGCTGCATACTTGTCTTCCTTTTGCCGGCCACGCCGCTCACCTTTTACCTTGCCATAGCAAACCCCATAAGCGACTGCGGATGCTTCGGCGACGCGCTGGTGCTTACCAACTGGCAGTCGTTCTCCAAGAACGTCGTGCTGCTCGTCATAGCCTCTTGCGTGTGGTGCGGCAGGAAGGATATCTGCCGTTTCATCTCGGAGGACAACCAGTGGACGCTGTCGCTCTACACGTGGGTGTTCGCATTCTGCTTCGCCTGCCACAACATATACTACCTGCCCGTCATTGACTTCCGTCCGTACCATGTGGGTGCCGACGTGAGGACGCAGTGGACGCAGGGAGACGGCACGGAGTTCGATACGTTCTTCATACTGGAGAAGGACGGCGAACGCAAGGAGTTCACGCTGGAAGACTATCCCGACTCCACCTGGACGTTCGTGGACTCGTACACCGTGCAGAGGGGCGGCTCACGCTCCAACGGCGGCGTGCAGGACTTCACGGCCATCTCTATGGAGACCGGCGAGGACATCACGTCGTCCATACTTGACGACAAGGGCTATACGTTCCTGCTGGTTTCGCCATACATAGAGAAGGCCGACGACGGGGTGATGGACAGGCTGGCGGCTATATACGAGTACAGCCTCGACCGCGGATGCCCCTTCTATTGCCTCACCTCCAGCGGCACCGGCGAGGTGCTGAAGTGGCAGGACATCACGGGAGCTGAGTATCCCTTCTGCCATGCCGACGCCACGTTGCTCAAGACCATGGTGCGTTCCAACCCGGGACTCGTCCTGCTGTGCGACGGTGTGGTGGTGGGCAAGTGGCCGTCCACCGACCTCCCCTCGGAGAAAGACCTAGACAAGGTGCTCGCCACCGACAAGGTCTCCCTCGTGTCGGAAGGCTCCAGACGCGAGGTGAGCGGAGCCGAGAAGATACTGCTCTGGTACCTGGTGCCGTTGCTGCTTCTCACGCTTGCTGACCGTGTCCGCAATTTGTGGAAAAAGAGATTCGCAAACAAGAATACTAATCAAAAAAAAGTTACAGACAATGAGAAAGAAGATTGTTGCAGGTAATTGGAAAATGAACAAGACCCTGCAGGAGGGCGTAGCTCTGGCTACGGAGTTGAAGGGTATGCTTTCCGACGGGAAGGCCAACTGCGAGGTTATCATCGGCACGCCGTTCATACATCTGGCTACGGTGAGCGAGCTTCTCAAGGACAGCGTCATAGCCGTCAGTGCCGAGAACTGCGCCAACAAGGAGAGCGGAGCTTACACCGGTGAGGTGAGCGCCGCCATGGTGAAGAGCACAGGTGCCGAGTACGTCATCCTCGGCCACAGCGAGCGTCGCGAGTACTACCACGAGACACCCGAGATACTGAAGGAGAAGGTTGACTTGGCTCTTGCCAACGGTCTGAAGGTTATCTTCTGCATCGGCGAGAGCCTGGCCCAGCGCGAGGCCAACGAGCAGGAGGCTGTATGCAAGGCAGAACTGGCAGGCAGCGTGTTCCACCTTACTCCCGAGCAGTGGAAGAACATCGTCATCGCCTACGAGCCCATCTGGGCCATCGGTACCGGCAAGACCGCCACAGCCGACCAGGCAGAGGAGATACACGCCTACATCCGCAGCTGCGTGGCTGAGGTTTACGGCACCCAGGCAGCCGACGAGACGAGCATCCTCTACGGCGGCTCATGCAAGGCAAGCAACGCTCCCGAGCTCTTCGCAAAGCCCGACATCGACGGCGGACTCATCGGCGGCGCTTCTCTGAAGGCTCCTGACTTCAAGGGCATCATTGACGCTTGGAAGTAACTCTCCGGCTACGACACACCAACACGAGCTGCGGGTCGTCCGCTGACGGTCCGCGGCTCGTTCCAACAAAACTTCACCTACAGGCCACGACAAATAATGTTAGACATGAAATATCCGACTCTAGCCATCGCCCTCCTTACCGCCCAGCTGTGCCAAGCCCAGCAGACGTACACCGACGCCATACAGCGGAAAGCCGAAAACGGCGGCACGCTGACGCTCTACCAGAGCAAGACCATCTCCGACCTCGTGAACGGAGTGACGCCGGAGACCACCGCACGCATGTCGACCTCCAAGGCGGCGACCAAGGACGACAAGGGCGACCGCACCCTCGTGCAGGACAGCGTGACCGCCAGCGCCGCATCCGCCGCAGTGGGGCAGAAGACGTACGTTAGGGGATACCGCATACAGGTGTACTCGGGAGGCAACACGCGAAAGGGCAAGGTGGAGGCTTCCGCCATGGCCAGTAAGGTGCGGCAGAACTTCTCCGACCTGCCGGTGTACACGCATTTCGTGTCGCCGCACTGGATATGCCGTGTCGGCGACTTCCGCACATACGAGGAAGCCAGCGAGTATTTCAGGCAGATGCGCGAGACGGGGCTTTTCCCCGAGGCCGTAATCGTGCGCAGCAAGATAGCCGTTTACAACTACTGATGGCAGAAAAGGACATTATGGATCTGAAGGAGATAGAGACACACGTATCGCGGATACTCGGCCTCATAGGCGAAGACCCCGGGCGCGAGGGACTGGTGAAGACCCCCGAGAGAGTGGCGAAAGCCATGCAGGCCCTGACCGTCGGCTATTCGCAAGACCCGGCCGCCATACTCAACTCCGCCAGGTTCCGCGAGGACTACAGGCAGATGGTGATAGTGCGCGACATCAATTTTTATTCACTCTGCGAGCACCACATGTTGCCCTTCTACGGCACGGCGCACGTGGCCTACATCCCCGACGGATACATCACCGGGCTGAGCAAGATAGCGCGCGTGGTGGACTGCTTCGCACGCCGGTTGCAGGTGCAGGAGCGACTCACCCGGCAGATATGCGAGTGCATACAGCAAGCACTCTCGCCGCTCGGCGTGATGGTGGTGGTGGAGGCGCAGCACATGTGCATGCAGATGCGCGGCGTGGAGAAGCAGGGAAGCGTCACCACGACGAGCTACTTCTGCGGTGCGTTCAACCAGGCCAAGACGCGTGAGGAGTTCCTGCAGCTCATAGGCAGGAAGTAGGCATACAGGCCTAAGACCCGACAATTTCAAGGAATGTTTTTCTTATACTGGTCGCGTTTGGTATCAAACGCGACCAGTTTCGTTTGTGCGCGCCATGCGGCTTAGGTGCGCATCTCCGAGGCCCCCTGGGATATGTTGTGCGTTGGGTTTTGCGTTGGACATGCCGAACGCCCATAGTAGGAGCGTTTGCGTCAAACGCGACCACAAGAGGAGATTCGCCGAAAAACATTCGCATGTAAGCAGTGGCATGGTCGCACTTCGGCGATGCGCTACTACAGCCATCCCTTGCAAGGGCGCATTTCTTGCTCTGGCAAGCGTCTCCTTCGTCGCCGTGCGGACGCAAACACTCCTCCTACTGACTTCAGGGAAAAGTCTGCGCTTTATTTTTTTGTGGTGGGTTGTAGCTTGGAATAGAGTCTTCTCAGCCATGTGGGCAGAAGGTCGTAGATGATTCTTTTCCGCGACAGGGTGGCTGTCGTGTACGGCACGGTGTATTTGGCTACGGTGGCGTCGGGGGCTTTGACGAACTCGCTGAAGAAGGTGTCGCGGTCGGCGGAGAACCATGTGTGCCTGTCGAAGAGCGGATTGTAGTGCGCTATGTCTTCTATGGACACCGGCCTCATGTCCATCGTCTTATTCAGCTTGCCTAGGAGAGCTGTCGCCTTGGGTGAGTTGGTGACTATGGTGGAGTAGTTCCTCTTGGAGCCGACGAGGTCGGGGAAGACCTGCGTCAGTCCCTTGAAGTCGGCTATGGTGAAGTCGCCCTGTCTCTTGTGCCGTCCGCGGAACTTGCAGTTCTCTCCGCACGAAGGCCGAAGGCACGTCTGGCGGAGAAAGAGCTGTATGTATTGGTCGCGCACTGCGTATTCCTCCCTGTCGCCGAAGTCCAGCAGTGCCAGATAGTCCGTCTCGTGCACCCTTCGCTTGGCCCGGAAGGAATATGCCCGCAGCGTGGAGCCTGCCTGTCCGCCGATGGCGCGTGCGCAGGCTGCGAACACGTCCGAACTGCCCACCCCGTGACAGATAAGGTCGATGGTGAGCAGGTTGTCGTAGTCCTTGCGCAGGAACGAGCGCAGTCCGCTCACCTGGCACGGCGTGCCGCAGAAGACGGCCTTTCCTCCGTGCAGCAGGTGGCTCCTGACGTGCAGGAAGGTGTCGCCCACGCTGCTCGCCACGTATTTCGAGCCGCACAGCGACCCTATGTTGTCCGTGCCCATGACGCAGGTGTGGCGCACGCTCAGTCCGTCCCACGCGGCGCCCGCTATCAGAGTCCCAGCGTCGCCCCACGCACGGCATATCTCGGAGAATGCGCCTCCCGACGCACTGCGGTGCCACACACCGTAGTCACGCGCTACGGCGGCGTATGCCTCCTGCACGTAGTCCGCTGGATGCCCTCCGCTGGCATGGCACACCTTTTCGCAGAGCTTGCAGCCGGTGCACAGGTCGGGCGAGGTGAGAACGGGGTATTCGAATCCCTCCTCGTCTTTCAGCATGGAGATACAGTCCTTGGGGCAGACGGAGCGGCACGCCGCGCATCCGCTGCAGTTTTTCTTGTCGGGGTTGAATGAGAGCATGGCCGTTGTCAGAGTGAGTTCTTGAGAAAGAGGAGAGAGGAAGTGCGCAGTTCCTTCAGTCGCGCCTCGAAGCGGGCGTAGTCAATGGGGGAGCGTCCGCCGAGCTCCGAACCCGGCGTCACCACCCTCTGTCCGATGCCGAAGTCGTTCTGCAACTGACGTATGCGCGAGTTCTGGCAAACGGGGTTGTCTTCGGCGAACCTTTGGAATATCCACAGGTCTTTGTGGAAGATGAGCGAGAAGATGGAGCCGTGGTATGAGTCCGTCGCCACCGCTTCAGCGTGGCTCACGAGCCAGATGAAATGGTCGGCGCCCAGTCCCGTGAGTCGTGTCATCCATGCGCCGTCCTCGTCGTTTTCCGATATTCCCACTATGCCTAGTCCCTTCTCCCGGGCGTATCTCTCCGCGGCCGCGCGGTAAGCATGCCGCTTGTTCAGGAAGTAGCAGAACAGGTACGGTCTCCCCACACTGGGCACGCGTCTCTGCATCTTGGCGTAGACGGCGGCATCGACTAGAAGGGTGGGGTCGAGCACCACGGTGGCGTCTATGCCGCATTCCCTCTTGAGCAGGTCTTTGCCCTCCTCCTCTCTGACGCTGACGGCACTGAAGGGATGGAGCAGCTTGCGGTATCTGGGAGCCAGCGTCTGCGGTATGGCGTTGAGCCCGATGCTGGCGGCGTACGATATCCGTCGCGTGGCCTCGTCGGCGAAGCTGGCGAAGTAGACGGGGTTGAACACGTTGGGAGCCCATATCTGGTCCGACCCGCACACCAGCGTGTCGAACTTCTTGGTCAATGCGCCCAGTACTGACTCGTCCGTGGCGAGCTTGCTGGCGTGGTGGTATCTGTGCGAGAAGCGGATCGGAGCATATAGGAACCTGCCGAAACGTCTGTGCGGGATGCGCCCCAGGGTGTTGGCCAGACAGAGCCTGACAAGGTCTTTCTTGGCGTTCACCTTCCCGAACTTGGGGTTGCGGTAGTTGACGATGGACACCTTGTAGCCCAGTGCCTCTATGGTGTGCTGAAGGGCGAACGCCTGCAGTGCGCTGCCGAAGTTGGGATAGTAGTGCCAGGTGAGTATGCCGACGTTCTTCATATTATCCATGACGTAACTTTTCTGATATAAGGTTGCGCACGTACCTCGCCTCTTCGTTCTTGGTCAGCAGTGCGAGGGCGGTGTACAGCGCGGTGCCCGCGGCAATCTGCGCGATGAGGGCCAGGAGGTCGGGACACGGAAGCATGCCTACGAGATAAACGGCCAGGCCCATGACGAGCGACATGGCCAAGGGCGGCAGTATGTCGCTCATCTGCTCGCGGAAGGTGTAGTGCAGCAACTTGACGTTGGGGTAGGCGTTGACGAGCGTGAAGAGCGTGGTGAGCACAGCCATGTTGGCCGCTATGGCCGTGATGCTGATTCGCATCACCGCCAGGAGGCATATCAGCTCTATGGCCTTCTTGGCTATCTCCAGCTTCAGGAACGTGCCGCTGTGCCCCAGTGCCTTTATGGCCTGCATGTTGGCGGTGTGCATGGGGTAGAACATGTAGACGACGCAGAACAACTGGAGGAATGGCACGCACGCCACCCACTTGTCGGTCAGCAGCAGCCTCACGAACGGCTCGGCGCAGGCCGCCATGCCTATCATCATCGGCATCATGACGAACGAGCAGAAGCGGATGGAGCTGCGGCAGGTCTGCTTGATTCTCGCCTTGTCGTCCTGTTCTTCGGACATCTTGGGGAAGAGGACCGCACCCACGGAGGAGTTGATGTTGGTGACCAGAAGGTTGGGAAACTGCCGTCCCCTGTCGAAGAACGCCAGGTCTTTGGCGGAATACAGCTTGCCGATGATGAGGGAGCGCAAGTCAAGGAAAAGGCTTATCAGCAGCGACGCCTGAAGAATCTTGACACCGTAGCTGAACAGGCTCTTCAGACGGGCGAACGAGAACATCAGCCCCGGAAGCTTGCGCGTGACCAGGAAAAGGACGACCGTGTTGACGGTGACCATGGTGAGTTGCTGGCCCACCAGCGACCATACGCCGCAACCCGAATACGCCATGGCCAATCCCACTGCGGCGGACACGACGGTGCCGACGAGCGTGGCCCAGAAAAACTTCTTGAACATCATCTTCTTGGAGACGTACGCCTGCTGTACGGAGTTGGCGGCGTAGACGATGACCTGCAAGCCTATGACGCGGAGCACGGGCGAGAGTATGGCGTATTCGTCGCCGTAGAAGCGAGCTATGTAGGGGGCGGAGAAGAATAGCGCCCCGTACAGCGCCGCGGAGACGCCGAGACTGAAGTAGAACACCGTGCTGAAGTCCAGCTTGTCGGCGTCCTTCTTCTGGATAAGTGAACTGGAGAAGCCACCCTCTGCGAACACGTTGGCCAGGGTGACGAATATCATCACCATGGCTATCGCCCCGTAGTCGGACGGCTCCAGGATGCGGGCCAGTATGATGGAGACCGCGAAGGAGACCGCCTGTGATGCCGTGCGTTCGGCGAATTTCCAGGAGAGATTACTCAACAGTGACGCCATAGGCTACTCCATGAATGATTTGAGGACACTGATCCACCGCTCGCTCCACTTCTCGTACGAGAACGCCTGCTTCACCGTCTCGTAGGCTTTTAAGGACAGACGCTTCCTGTCGTCGGGACTGTCTATGAGTCTCTTCATGGCACGGTACAGGTCGTCAGCGTCGCCGGCGTTCACCATCACGCCGTTGTAATCGTCCAGGATGATGTTCGTCATGCCGCCCACGTTGGACGCTATCACGGCGCACTGGGCGGACATGGCCTCGAGCAACGACAACGACGTGCCCTCGGAGCCTACGGTGGGGACCACCGCTATGTGCTTGTCGGCGTGTATGCCGAGGCTCTCGGAGCTGCCGTAGGTGATGAAGGAAACGTTGGGGTACGCCGCCAGTGCGTCTCTCATATACTTCTCGTCCGGTCCCGTACCTGCCACCGTGACATGTACGTTGCCGTATTCGCGCACTATCCTGTCCGCCGCCTCGGCGAACACCCGTGTGCCCCTGTATTCCCAGAGCCTTCTGGCGAATATGATGTTGACCGTGTCCTCGGGCTTACGGTACACGGGAGCTATCTTCGTGTAGTTGGGTATCACTCTCAGATTGTTGCGGACGCAGTTCGTCTCGGCTCTCAGCCAGTTCACGTAGTTGTAGTCCACGCACACCAGCGTGTCCAGAGGCCTGACGCGCCGTATGAACTTGTAGTTACGGAGTGCCTTGGACAGGAACATCCTTACGTCGCCTCCCTTTCTGGGCGCTGTGGGCACGTCCCAGAAGATGCCGTGCTGTATGCCTATGGCCTTAATGTCGCGGAGGTCTTTAGGCACCATTATGTCCGTGCCGAAGACTACCCGTGCCTCGCCGGGTATGGCATCGGCCACAGTCCGGAAGAAACCCTCGTAGTCGTGTTTCTCCACTTTCGTCTGTACGATGCTGATGCCGTCCACTTCCGCATGTCTGTCAGTGTCCCCCATCTGGAACAGTTGCACGTCATACCCGAGACCGAGGCATATCTTTATCAGCTCGGTCAGGTACGTCTGTATGCCGCCTATCGTTACGGTCTTCTTGTCGAAGTCGTAGTAGCGTTCGTATAAGAATGTTATAGCTTTCTTCATTTTCTTTTCAGTAGTCTCTTGTGGCGTGAAGGAACTGTGCCCGGCGATATGGAGCCGTCATTTCAGTATCACCCTCTCGCCGCTTTCCTTGGCGAGCTCCTTCATCTGCTTCGTCTTGTCGCTAAACTCTTTCATCAGTGTCTTCATCTTCTCCTTGTCTGTGTTGACGGCGGGGTTCTTTGTCTGGTCTATTATGGACTTCAGCTCCGCCTGCACCTTCTGTAGCTTCAGGTTGGCCAGCAGGTTGGGCAGTATCTCGTCCAGCCTCTCGTCCTCGGGAGTGTCGCCATGCACCTTGCTCAGAGGCACCTCGCTGGCGGTCAGACGGAACGCCAGTCCGCTGATGTCCGCCGACGGATGGTTGATGAAGAACCTCTGCGCCGAGAAGTCGTCGTCCTTTATGTGCGCCATGCCCTCGGCCAGCACGGAGCGGTAGAGGGGAGACGAGAACTGCAGTCCGTCGTCTGCCAGGCTGTAGTAGACGTACTCTATCACGGAGAGCGGCACGTCGTTGCCTTCTTCGTCCTGGATGTAGCACATCTGTTTCTCTCCGTGCAGGAGTATCATCTGCACTATGGCCGTCTCTTTGGGGTTGGCGGTGTCGGCGGCGGGGCGCGACGGTTCTTCCTGCGCCGTGGTCTGTCCCTCCGCAAGCGGCGGCATCTGCGAAACGTCTGTGCCTTGCTCCGCCAGTCTTCTCCTTTCCGCCCTCTCGCGCTCCTTCTGCTTCTCCTCCCTTATCCTCGTCATCTCCTTGTTCACGGCGTCGGATATCAGACGTTCCTCCAGACGCATGGCCTGCGCCTCCTGCTGTATGTACAGCACACGCGTTATCTCGTCAGGTATCACAGCTATGCTCGACGCTATGCTGTGTATCAGCTCGCCCATTTTCTTGGGCTCCTGGTGCGCCGAGGCGGACATGTGGCTCGTCTTGTACTTGATGAAGTCCACCTGGTGCTCTTCCATGTATTTGCGGTACTCCTGCGAGTTGCGTTTCCTGCCGAAACTGTCGGGGTCGTCGCCGTCGGGCAGCAGCAGCAGCTTCACGTTCATGCCCTCAGCCAAGAGCATGTCTATGCCCCTCTCGCTGGCGTGTATGCCGGCCTCGTCGCCGTCGAAGATGACGGTGATGTTGGGTGTCATGCGGTGTATGAGGCGTATCTGGTCGGTGGTGAGGGCCGTGCCGGACGACGCCACCACGTTCTCCATGCCGTGCTGGTGCATGGCCATCACGTCGGTGTATCCCTCCACCAGGTAGCAGAGGTCGCGCTTGCGTATCGCCTCCTTGGCCTGGAAGAGTCCGAACAGCTCGCGCCTCTTGCTGTAGACAAGGCTCTCGGGAGAGTTCAGGTATTTCACGTTCACACCCTTGGTGGCTGCGTCCAGCACGCGTCCGCCGAAGCCCGCCACTCTGCCGCTGACGGTGAAAATGGGCCAGATGACGCGTCCGCGGAAACGGTCTCTCATCTCCCCCGTCTCCTTCCGGGTACACAGTCCCGTGCCTACGCTCAGCTTCGGCTCCTTCTCGTTTATCTCGTTGACGAGGTATTTCTCCATGAACCCTGCCGCCACGGCGTCTTTGGCGAGCGAGCGTGCGCGGCTGTCGGGGCAAAAACCCACTTGGAAACGTTTCAGTATGTCGTCGCGGAAGCCGCGGTTGCGGAAATAGGCGAGTCCTATGGCCCTGCCGTCGGGCGTGTCGTGCAGCTCGTTCTCGAACCATTTCTTCGCCCAGTCGTTTACCGCGAACATGCTCTCCCTGTCGTTGGTCGCCAGCCTGTCTTCAGCCGACAGTTCCTCCTCCTTTACCTCTATGCCGTATTTGCGTGCCAGATAGCGCAGAGCGTCGTAGTAGCCCAGCTGCTCGTGCTTCATTATGAAGTTCACGGGGCTTCCGCCTTCTCCGCAAGCGAAGCACTTGCAGAGGTTCTTGGCAGGCGAAACCACGAACGACGGTGTCTTGTCGTCATGGAACGGACATAGCCCCTTGAGGTTCGCTCCGGCTCTTTTCAGGGTCACGAAATCAGATACCACGTCCACGATGTTAGCGGTTTCCAGTATTCTGTCTGCGGTGATTCTGTCTATCATTATGGTTAAAGACGTATCATTTATGTACAAAGTTATATAAATAATCTGACAATTTGTCTGCATTCTCGAAAAAAATGCTTAAGTTTGCATAGCGTGAAAGACGATGCTGTCTGGAGGTGCCGGAACGTCATGACAAACCGGCCGGTCCGTGATAGCAGGCCATTCGAACTATAAAACAACTGAACATGATAAACAAGGAAATGGTAGACAGATTCCTTCGCTACGTGTCCTTCGACACACAATCGAGCGAAGAGTCGGAAGGGAAGTGCCCAAGCACAGACAAACAAAGAGCTTTAGCGGAACATTTGCGTGACGAGTTGCAGTCTCTCGGACTGGAGGACGTGTACCTCGACGAACATGCCTATCTCTACGCCACATTGCCGGCCAACACCGACAAGCGCGTGCCGGTGATAGGTTTCATCAGTCACATCGACACGTCGCCCGACTGTAGCGGAGCCAACGTGCGGCCCCGCGTCATCCACGACTACAAGGGAGACGACATAAAGCTCAACGCTGAGGTCACCACTACGGTGAAGCAGTTCCCCGAGCTGCAGGATCACATAGGCGAAGACCTCATAGTGACGGATGGCAACACCCTGCTCGGCGCCGACGACAAGGCCGGCGTGGCTGAGATAGTGTCGGCCATGGTGTATCTGCAGAACCATCCGGAGATAGAGCACGGCAAGATACGCATCGCCTTTAACCCGGACGAGGAGATAGGCGAGGGAGCGCATCTGTTTGACGTGGACAGGTTCGGTTGCGACTGGGCTTATACCATGGACGGCGGAGAAGTGGGTGAGCTGGAGTACGAGAACTTCAACGCCGCCAGCGCCAAGTTTACTGTCCGCGGACGGAGCGTGCATCCGGGCTACGCCAAGGACAAGATGGTGAACGCCTGCCTTGTGGCTAACGAACTGGCGTCGTTGATGCCCGAGAATGAAACGCCGGGCGCCACCGACGGATACCAGGGATTTTTCCATTTGTGTTCCATGTCGGGCAATGTGGAGAGCGCTACGCTGTCGTATATCATACGTGACCACGACATGGGACTCTTCACGGCACGCAAGCAGATAGTCCTGGACATAGCGGAGCGCGTCAACGCCAAATACGGGCAGGGTACGGTCACTACGGAGATAAAGGACCAGTACTACAACATGAAGAAACAGCTGGAAGACAAGATGTACATCATAGACATAGCCCGTAAAGCCATAGAAGAGGCTTGCGGCGAGTGCAAGGTGGTGCCCATCCGCGGAGGCACGGACGGCGCACAGTTGTCTTTCAGAGGTCTTCCGTGCCCCAACATCTTTGCTGGCGGCCTCAACTTCCACGGCCGTCATGAGTTCGTGTCCGTGCAGAGCATGGAGAAGGCGTTGATGACCATTGTTAAGATTGCTGAGATAACAGCGAAACGCAACGACTGATGGCTGACATTCCTTTTCTCGTAAAAGACCTCGCTCTGATACTGATGGTGGCAGGCGTTGTCACCATCATCTTCAAGAAACTCAAGCAGCCGCTCGTGCTGGGTTACATAGTGGCGGGTTTTCTCGTTTCTCCGCACATGCCTTATACCATGTCGGTGGTGGACGAGGCCGACATCAAGACGTGGGCTGACATTGGTGTCATCTTCACTCTTTTCTCGCTCGGTCTTGACTTCTCCTTCAAGAAGATTGTCAAGATGGGCACTTCGCCGGTCATAGCTACTGTGGTCATCGTGTTCTGCATGATGATGCTGGGCATCTGCGTGGGCTACGGGTTCGGGTGGAACAAGATGGACTGCATCTTCCTTGGCGGTATGTTGGCGATGAGTTCCACTACCATTATATACAAGGCATTTGACGACATGGGACTGCGGCAGCAGAAGTTCGCCGGCATGGTGATGAGCGTGTTGATATTGGAAGATATCCTGGCCATCGTCATGATGGTGATGCTCTCGGCCATAGCCGGAGGAAGCAATCCTGACGGAGGGCAGATGCTCGGGTCGGTCATCAAGATAGCCTTCTTCTTGGTACTCTGGTTTATCGTCGGCATCTTCGCCATACCGCTCTTCCTGCGTTCGGTGAGGAAGCTCGTTAACAACGAGATGCTGCTCATTGTGTCTCTGGGCTTGTGCTGCGGAATGGCGGTACTGTCCACGAAGGTGGGCTTCTCCAGTGCCTTCGGCGCATTCGTCATGGGTAGCATCTTGGCTGAAACGGTGGAAGCCGAGAAAATCATCAAGCTGGTGGAGCCCGTCAAGAACCTCTTCGGCGCCATCTTCTTCGTCTCTGTGGGTATGCTCGTAGACCCGAAGATACTGGTGGAGTACGCCTTGCCTATCCTTGCTCTGGTGGGCACGATATTGGTGGGGCAGGCCGTGCTGGGCACCTTCGGCTTCATGATGGGAGGAGAGTCGCTGAAGTCGGCCATGCGTTGCGGTTTCTCCATGGCGCAGATAGGTGAGTTCTCGTTCATCATCGCCTCGTTGGGACTGTCGTTGGGTGTTATCAGCGACTTCCTGTACCCCGTCGTGGTGGCCGTTTCCGTCATCACCACCTTCCTGACTCCTTACATGATAAGGCTTGCCGACCCCAGCTATCAGGTGATGAAGAAACATCTGCCAGGCAGACTCATTAACATCCTCAACCATTTCGCCGTCAGCCATCCTTCCACTACACGGCGTAGCGAGTGGAAGTCGCTTCTTAGGCAGATGACCGTCAATACGGTGGCTTATTCCATCCTCACGGCAGCCGTTATCACGTTGATGTTCACGTTTGTGTTGCCTTTCACCCGCAGGCTTCTGCCAGGCTGGGACTTGCATTGGTACGCCAACGCCATCACGGGTCTGCTCACGGTGGTGATGATAGCGCCGTTCCTGCGCGCCATCATTATGAAGAAGAACCACAGCAACGAATGGAAACGCCTTTGGGTGGAGAGCAGCGTCAACCGCATTCCGCTCCTCTTCACCATATTCGTCAGGTTCGTCATCGCCCTTGGGTTTATCTTCTACATTTGCAACTACCTTACTCGCTTCACCAATGCCCTGATGATTGTCATCGGCGTAGTGGTGGTGCTGCTTATGATAGCTTCAAGGCAAATCAAGAAACGGAGTATCAAGATGGAGCGTCTCTTCATCAACAATCTGCGTTCACGCGACATCATGGCGCAGGTGAACGGTGAACGGAAGCCGCTTTACGAGGGCCATCTGCTGGACCGCGACATCCACATCAGCGAGTTCGACGTGCCCTTGGACTCCACATGGAGCGGCAAGACGCTCAAGAATCTGCACCTGCGCGAGCGGTTCGGCGTAGACATGAGCAGCATTCTGCGCGGCTCGCAGAGACTGAATATCCCTAACGGAAGCACGATCATCTTTCCCGGTGACAGGCTGCAGGTGATAGGCAATGACGACCAGTTGCAGAAGTTCGCCGCCGCCATGAAGACGGAACTCGTGCCAGAAGACCCGGAGATAGAGAAACGCGAGATGAAACTGCGCCAGCTTTGCATCAGCAGCAGTAGCGAGTTCTGCGGCAAGTCGCTTGTGGACAGCGGCATTCGCAGCAAGTACAACTGTATGGTGGTGGGTCTGGAAGAAGGTCAAGAGAACCTGACCAAGATATTGCCATCGCGCGTCTTCGTGAAAGGCGACATCATCTGGATTGTAGGCGAAGAAAGCGACTTGCAGCTGATAGCTGAAAAGAACTGAAAATAGACCCTGTCAGAGCGGTAGTACTGCTATTGAAAAGCAGTACTACCGATTTTGAAAAGCAGTACTACCGATATCGCCGAGCAGTACTACTGCTCTGAACGGGGCATTTTCTAGTGTGGCAGCTTTCTTTTCTCTTTTGCGTTCGTTCCTCTCTTTTTCTGACCATTTCATAGCCACTCCTGTCATTTCGTACATTGAAAGCCCTATTTCATACAATGTGTCCGAAAAAGTTTTTCGGCATGGCGAAAGCATCGTAATTTTGCATAGTCAATAAAGGAGATGATATTACTAACATAAAAAGAGTTTTTCAACGTTAAATCAAAAAGATGCACTTATGAAGCAAGATGTTTATTTTTGTTGGCGTTTATGTTTTCCGTTTACATCGGTAACGCTCAGTCAAGTTGGGAGAATTATATCAAGAATTTCCCAAGGAAATTACACTCCTATAAAGTATGCAAAGGATGCCATAATGATAAACGGATATTCTTTTCATCCATACAAAGACTTAAGACGTTGGAAAGACTAAGGTATCTGTGGACGCGTCTTTTCAGGTTGCAAAATATCCTGCCAACATGGGAGACCTCCCTTTCCGACTCCTCCATTCAGTTAATGGGTAACGAGAATGACCGGAAGTTACACATGCTGTTCAGACTCTACGTCCCTTCCTCATGCGCGCGTGTTATATAAAAAGGTATATGCGTATCTCCGAGTTGCCTCCGACAAGTTACTTTAACCTAAAAGCCGTCTATAGGGAGTCCCCTCGGAGATGCGCACATGCTATGGGTTAAACTACGTTAATAATAGTTCGTCTGCTTGGAGTATATAACCCAAATTCTTGGCGTATAGATCAAATTGCGTGGTATTTTTGACATACTATGCTTCAATGGGTCAAATTGCGTGG
>CAVHNA010000009.1:11725-27160 GCA_963637205.1 Bacteroidaceae bacterium | reverse complement strand
TTCGCCTCCTAATGCAATTGCCGGGAAGGGCGTCGGTAGTAGGAGCGTTTGCGCCAAACGCGACCCACAGCATGCAATGCTAATCTCTCTCCTTGCAAGGTCACGTTTGATGCAAACGCTCCTGCTACCATTCCTCTTGTGGTCGCGTTTGTCGCAAATTCGCCTCCTAATGCAATTGCTGGGAAGGGCTCCTGCTACTGCGTTTGCGCCTTGTAGAGGTGCTTCTCCTATTCGTTTTTTAGGGTTGCGGACTGGCTTCTGCCTGTTTTACAGTTCGCCTTGACTGTCTTTCCGCCCTTTCTCGGGCGATATTCGGCGGTGTGCAGTCGCCGTTTCGGATTTTATCGCTAAATTTGTGGCGTTTTATATGGATTTTACCTTAATTGTTATGGACAGAAAAACTTTTATCAAGGCGAGCGGAATGCTTGCGCTGGGCGGCGTGGCGGCGAACCTGCAGTCGTGCCAAAGCGGTGAACCGAAGACGGACGGTTGGAAGGATGAGCTGTGGAAGGACGTCAAGCCTACCACGGAGGCGGACTTCCCCATACACGACCTGCACATACACGCTTCCCAAGCCCAGACTTACCGCGACATTGCGGAGAAGGCCAAGGAGCGTCACTTCGCCTACTACGGCATCATGTTCAACGGCACGCGCCCCGCTCCGGCTACCGACGAGACGCTGCAGAAGTTCCTCGACGACACTGCGCCGCTCGGCTGCTACCGCGGCATGCAGAACATGAAGATGGGATGGACGGCCAACCTGAGCGAGGACATCTACAAACAGATAGACTACTTCTTCATGGATCCGCAGATGATACCCAACGGCAACTGCTACGGCGATACTCTGGAGGTGTGGGAGCACGACTGCTACGTGCCCGACCTCGACGACTTCATGGAGGTGAACATGAAGCATTACCGGGCCGTGCTGGAAAATCCCGAGCCGCTGGACGTCTTCGGCTGGCCTCTGTATCTGCCGCCCTGCATAGCGCGCCACTACAACGAGGTGTGGACACGCGAACGGCTGGAGAGCGTGGTGGACATGATGGTGAAGAGAAAGGTGGCGGTGGAGATCAACGACTTCGCGCAGACTCCGCACGAGGAGTTCATACTGATGTGCAAGAAGGCCGGGCTGAAGTTCGTGTTCGGGTCGGACAGCAGGGACTACCGCTCCTTCCGCCTTGACTTCTGCAAGCGCATAGCGTGCAGGTGCGGCCTGACGGAGTCGGACTTCTGGAAACCCGAAAGGAAACAGAACGTGTGAGAGAGAAAGGATGGGCGGGCGTCAGCCTTTCCTGAAGAACGAGAAGTTGACGCTGCCGTACGCCCTGTGCTCGATGAAGCAGGGATGCTGCGAGAAGTCTTGCGTCTTGCCGTGCTCGAGGACGAAGATGCCGTCCTCCTTCAACAACTGGCTTCCGGTGACGATATCCGGAAGCCTTTCTATTTGCGGCAGCGCGTATGGTGGGTCGGCGAAGATGAAGTCGAACCGCTCGCGGCACTTCCCTATGAAGCGGAACACGTCGGCGCGCACCGGCATGGCGTTGAGGTCTTGCAGCTGGTCTACGAAGCCCTTGATGAAACTGTGGTGCAGCGCGTCGGCTTCCACGCTCACCACGCGGTCGCACCCTCTGCTCAGCAGCTCCAGCGTGATGCTCCCCGTGCCGGAGAAAAGGTCGAGAGCCGTGCATCCGTCCTCGAAATCCAGATAGCCGCGCAGGACGTTGAACAGGTTCTCCTTGGCGAAGTCCGTGGTGGGACGTGCCTTGAAGTTGCGCGGCACCTCGAAGTGGCGACCCTTGTATTTGCCTGTGATTACTCGCATGTCTCTATTTTTTTGACGAATCTCCCCAGTTGTTTCAGCAACGTCGGTGTTGCGCCGTGCAAGTGCAGCGTGTCGCGCACAGCATCCATGTCGAGCGACTTCCACGCCGCCAGTATCATATAGGCTCGGTCGCACTCCTCCTGGATGCGGTACGTGGAGACGAACGCGAGCTTGCCTGCGCGGAACGAGCATACCATGGTGCTGTGTTTGTCTATGAAGGCGTGCAGCGACTGCCTGTCTCTCTCCTTGCCTTGCAAGGCTGCCGCCGTCTCTTCCAGCCGCGTGCCTTCGTAGCACGACAGCTGCGCCGCGGGGAAGACGGCGAGTACCGTGTTCACCAGTTCTTCGGGCATGGAGAACACCTCCACCACTTCCAGCGACGGCAGTATCTGGTAGTGTATCTCTTCGTACGCCGCCGTGGAGGTGGGGAATGTGAGGCGGTATACGGCGGTCATCTCTTCGCGTCTGAAGTGCTCGAGAGGAACGCATGTGCAGGACGTGTCGGCGAGAATGTCCACCTGCTTGAAGTCGTAGCCCAGCGCACCCAGCTTCCGCAGTTCATCTTCCAGATGCGCCTGCAGCGGCGTTGTGGCGGGAGGCTCGGCGTGCTGCACCTGCAGCAACGCGCCGTCCAGCACATTGTAGGTATAGAAAGAAAATCCATCCGTACTGATACGGATGGATAGTCTGCATGTATGGAGTGGGTTATTCCCAGTTGCCAGCATTGTTGTTCCAGTTGTTACCGGCGTCGCCGATCTTCAGACCCGGATACGCACCCTTGGCGTTGGCCAGCTCGGCGCGGTTGTAGATAAGGCGATCGCCCTGCTTACCCATGTTCTTGAGGAATGACGTGTCGGGAGCGTTGCACTCCATAACCTGGATGATACTGCCCGAACGCATGGTGTTGGGGCATGCCACCAGCTCGAACGTGTCGCCCTCGGCGAACGGGATGAGCTTCATCTCGTCGGCGTTGAAGCCTTCGTAGTTGTAAAGCGAGTCTACCAGTGACACCCATACGGTATCTCTGCGGAAGTTCTGGAGTCCGTTGGCCGCAATGGCTGCCTGGTCGCCGCTGTTGACGATGGCCGCTGCCGAAGACTCGGTGAGGCCCTTGTCCATCTGCTCGTCGCTGAGTACGCCCTGCTTCTTCACCACGGGGAGCTTGCCGTTCTTGACGAAGTCGATGAGTACCGACCATGTGTCGCAGTACACGCCGTCGTGCTGTGCCTTGTAGGCCTCTTCTGCGTCGCGGATTTCAAGAAGACGCTTCTTCACCACTGCCTCGCGGTCAGCCACCTCAGCGTCAAAGTCCTGCGTGTCCTTGATGCTGCGCCATGCGATGTAGAGCAAGCCAGCTACGCAGAGTAACAAAACTGCATTAATTACTTTTTTCATGTCCTTATTTGTGATTTATTTTGTATATTCGCAACGCAAAAGTAAAAAATATAATTCACATATTCTAAACTTCAGCTGTTTTTTTGCATAACAATGTCAATAAGTGAAGATTTGGACGCGCTATTGAGATGCAATTTTCCGCACAGACCCACCGACGACCAAGAATTGGCTCTCGACAAATGCGCCGCCTTCCTGCTGTCCAGAAATGCCGACAGCCTGCTGCTGCTAAAGGGGTACGCAGGGACGGGAAAGACCTCCCTGGTGGCGGCTCTGGTGAAGTCCTTGGGGCAGATACGTCAGAAGGTGTGCATGCTGGCTCCCACAGGCAGAGCCGCCAAGCTCTTGTCGGTGTACGCCGGTGCGCCCGCCTACACCATACACAAACGCATATACCGGCAGAAGTCGCTCACCGACATGACCACGTTCCAGGTTAACGTCAACCTCTCTCCGCACACGCTCTTCATCGTGGATGAGGCTTCCATGATAGCCGACAGGGGCGGCGGTGGCGGCGTGACGTTCGGCACAGGCAGAGTGCTGGACGACCTGATGCACTTTGTGTACTCGTGCGAGGGATGCAGGCTGATGTTGGTGGGAGACACCGCTCAGTTGCCGCCGGTGGGAGAGGAGCAGAGTCCAGCCATGGACGTCGACGTGCTGGAGGGATACGGCATGGACGTGTCCGAGGTCTGCCTGACGCAGGTGGTAAGGCAGACGGTGCAGTCGGGCATACTGTGGAACGCCACAAGGCTTCGCTCCATGCTGTCGGCTGACGACGTGTACGTCTTCCCCAAGCTGAAGACCGCAGCCTTCCCCGACGTGTCCGTGGTGACGGGTGGCGAACTGATAGAAACTCTGGAGGACAGCTACAGCCAGTGCGGCGTGGACGAGACCATAGTGGTGACGCGCAGCAACAAGCGTGCCGGCATCTTCAACAACGGCATAAGGGTGCGCCTGCTGGACTTGGAGGAACGGCTTTGCAGCGGCGACCTCGTGATGGTGGCCAAGAACAACTACTATTGGTTGGACGGATGCGGCCTGCCGGTCTCGGACGGCAGGGAGGACCAGAACGACTCCGACGACTTCATCGCCAACGGAGACACCGCTCAGGTGTTGCGTATAAGTAATGTCAGAGAGGTCTACGGCTTCACGTTCGCCGATGTCACGCTGTCCTTTCCTGACCACGCCGACACGGAGGTGAGCGCCACGGTGATACTGGACACTCTGCAGAGCGAGGCGCCCGCATTGACGAGGGAGCAGCAAGACCATCTCTTCACATCGGTCTGGAACGACTATCCAGAGTTAACCAACAGAAAGGACAGGATGAAGAAACTGCGCGAGGACATCTACTACAACGCCCTGCAGATAAAGTACGCGTACGCCGTGACGTGCCACAAGGCACAGGGAGGGCAGTGGCGGCACGTGTATATAGACCAGGGCTACGTGACGGAGGACATGCTCTCGCCAGACTACTTCAGATGGCTCTACACTGCGCTCACGAGAGCCACGGAGAAGGTCTATCTCGTCAACTGGCCCGAAGCGCAGTGTGAGAGGTGACTGACAGATGGTCAGGTGAGTTGGCTTCTGCATCGGTCATGCCGTGGCGCTTGTGAGCGCCACGGCTATCAACAGTAATGTTTCTCTTCTCATCATAGGATGGTTTTATGCGATTGTTGAAATGAATCTGTCCTCTTTTGTACACCTTTACGGCGTATTTAGCATCTTCTTTTCTGATATCACGCAAAGAACCCATGACATCAGGTTGTACTCTGGATGGGGCCATCCGAAGGAGCATTTCAGAGGGTCTTGTCCTGCTGTCCAGAAAGTCTGCACTATCCTCATGGCCGGTCTGTTTTTAAGTCTGTTCGTTAAGTAAATCTGAAGCAATGGTAAGGAATCGCACTATACGTTCCAAATAAACGAACTATTATTAACGTTCTTTAATGCGCAGACATGCATCACCGAGGTGCACCCTTTAGACGGTCTTTATGGTCACGGTGACTTGTCGGGTGCAGCTTGGTAACCTTTACATAATATGCGCGCGCAAGGGAAGGGACGCAGTATCTGAAATAGCATGTGTAGTTAATGGGAGAGGAAAGGGGGCTTCCCATGTCGTACGACATGATAATGCCATAAAAAGAGCTTTACATTTTCACGTCGTCCAGAGAGACGAGTCCGTTTACTATGGCGTATATTGTGAGGGCGGCGGGACTGTGAATCTGCAATTTCCTGCTGATGTTGCGGCGGTGTGTCATCACGGTATTGACGGAAATGAATAACGACTCCGCAATCTCCTTGTTGCTGAGTCCCTTCACTATTTCCACTATTATCTCTTTTTCCCTGTCGCTCAGTTCGCTTACCAAAGTGCTCTTGGCGGAGGGGTCTTCACCGCAGGCGGTATTGTCCGGTTCGCCCTCATCTTCACGTTCGCGCACATCCTTTTCCAGTCGTCGCACACACTCTGCGAACAGGCTGTCTTCCATCTGGCAGTGGACGAGCAAGTCCTCCTCCGTCATGAAGATGTCCATCAACGCTTCGCCCATGAGCGTGGCATTGTTGCCGCTGGGGTAGTATTTGATGATGATGTTCTTCAGGTCGGACAGGCTTTTCTCTATGCTGGAGTGGTTGTCCTCCTGTTCCTGGACCACTTCCTCAAACGTACGTGACGGCACTTTGCCTTGCAGAAGTGATGACACGAAGGGATGGACGGTGGAGTCCTCGTAAGACATGTGCCGGGCGACCTCCGCCGCATAGTCGTCGTAAAATCTCAGCACGAGGAAAGACACCCGGTTGTTGCCGGAGCAGTTGAGCGACTCCAGCAGTTTTCTCCTGATGTTAGGCAGGCGGAAGTCCACGAAATAGCTGTGCGAGTTCTTGAGGTACAGCATCAGAGCCGGCAGGCTCACCTGCTCAGCCATCTCGTCAACCTTGGCGTGGGCCACGTCCTTTACATAGTTGACTACGGTGAGGAATGTGGCGGTGTCCACACCCTGCGCCTTGCAGGCTTCAGCCACGCTCTTCTCGCCGAAGCCCAATGTGATGCCGAAGCGCGACAATATCTGCAGCATGCGGTAGTCGTCGCAGATGACATCCGTCAGAGGGTCTGTCTCGTGGTACTTCTCTATCATGTCTCCCTATACCAGTTTTGAATGAATTTGCGGTGCAAAGATAACGATTATTGACGCAAATAACAATATATGAGTATCCGCAAAGGAGAAAATCCTCACAAATGGGGATTGTGGAAACAATGGAAAAGCCGTTACTTTGCAGCCGCAATACCAATTATCAATGACAGGTTCCGGAAATATGATGAACGCTAAGACAACTGTGGCGATGGCGTACATGACGCTCGCCTTATCCCCGAGATGTATGGCGTGTACGGACGAGAAGCCTGATACGCTCATAAGCACCGACATGCAGGAGGTGTATGTGACAGCCTCGCCCAAGGAAACGGTACGGCTACGGTCTCAGCCGCTGAGCATTTCCGTGGTGGACAAGGACGCCCTCGTCGCCCACTCTGTACAGACCATAAAGGACTTGGGTGCTCTGGTACCCAACGTTTTCATCCCCGACTATGGCTCGCGCCAGACCAGCGCCATATATATAAGAGGTGTAGGTTCGCGTATAGGTACTCCTGCCGTCGGGCTTTACGTGGACAACCTGCCTTACTACGACAAGGCGGCCTACGACTTCACCTTGCACGACATAGAAAGCATAGAGGTGCTGCGCGGTCCGCAGAACACCTTGTACGGCAGGAACACCATGGGAGGACTGGTGAAGGTAAACACCAAGTCGCCGTTCTCATACACCGGCACCGACATACGGCTGGGGTATTCCACCGGAGACAACCGCAGGCACGCAACGGTAACGCACTACCATCGCATTTCGGACAAGACGGCGTTCTCGGCAGGAGTATTTTACAACGGCAGCTCGGGCTTCTTCGACAACGACATCACAGGTAAACGCATGGACGGCAGCGAGACAGGAGGCGCACGGCTGCGTGCCATATTCAAGCCAACCCAGCGTCTCACCTTGGATGCGTCGGTGCATTACGAGTACACTGACGAAGGGGCATTTCCTTATTATTATACAGGCAGTACGGATGGTGACGAGGAGTATGCCGACCTGAAGAATAAGATATCCGCCAACATTGACGGCAAATATCACCGTAGTCTGCTGACGGCTGGGGTACACACCACGTACGACATGGGTAACATGAGTCTGTACTCCGTGACCGCATACCAGAACATCAGCGACAACATGCTGATGGACCAGGACTTCATAAACGCCGATATATACACCCTGAGGCAGAGACAGCTCTCCAACATCGTTTCAGAGGAACTGACCCTGAAAGGAAAACGCAAAGGGCATGCGCAAGGACTTCTGGGAGTGAATTTCTTTTGCGAGTGGCAAGACACCAAAGCCCCTGTGACATTTCGCAAGGACGGCGTGGCGTGGCTGAACAATACCATAAACGCCAACGCCAACAAGTATCTGCCTGAGGTGCAAAGCGGTCCCATGAAGATGTCGTTCATCTTCTCCGACAACATTCAAGGCGAAGAGCTCGCGTTCAACGACTGCTTCAGCACTCCCACTCTTGGTGCTTCTCTATTCCAACAGACCACTTTCCACGACCTGTTCGGGGTGGACAACCTGTCCGCCAACATAGGCGTCCGACTTGACTACGAACGTCTGTGGATGGACTACTCCGCTTGGTATACGTTCCAGCACGTCTATGGTCTGAATGGAATGCTCACAATGCCGTCAATGCAGAGGGAAGTGGAAATGGTGAAGGAACAGGAGTATCAAGTAAGCGACAATTCTCTGGCGGGTGCGAACGCCCACGACTATCTGCAGCTGTTGCCCAAGATAGCCGTTCAGTACACGTTTCCTAAGGGGAAGGTCTACGCTTCTGTGAGCCGTGGGTTCAGGTCGGGAGGCTACAATGTGCAGAACATTAGCGAACTGATGCGTCTGAGAATGCAGGCGAGCATGATGAAGGATGTCCGTGACGCCACAGTGCCGGTGCTGCAGGCGCAACCGGCAATTCCGGAAGAGACTAAACAAAGTATAACGGGTATACTCAATACTATGGCTACGGAAACCCCTCTGGATGTGGAGGGGGCATGTCTCTACTCTCCCGAGTACGCCTGGAACTATGAGGCTGGCACGCGGCTCTACCTTGCGGACAAGACGGTGACGCTGGACGCTACGGTTTTCTGGAGCGATGTCCACGACCTTCAGTTGTCCAAGATGAGTGAGACTGGCCTGGGACGAGTCACGGTGAATGCAGGGCGCAGTCGCTCGGTTGGAGTGGAGGCCGCCATAACGGCAAAGCCGGTGGGTGGCCTTCTGTTGAACGCCACATACGGATACACGCACTCCACTTTCCGTAAGTATGGGACAACCGACGATAACGGTGAAAGTGTAGACTATAAAGGGAAATGCATACCTTATATGCCTATGCAGACGTTTAGTGCGGACGCTTCCTATACCTTCAGCATGCGCAACAAGGTGGCGCACGCCATTACCGTAGGCGTGGGATGCAACGGGGCTGGACGCATATACTGGAACGAGAGCAATTCGTATAGCCAGCCTCTATATGCGTTGCTGTCGGCACGTGTGGGTTTCGCTTTCAAGTATTTCAATATAACGGTGTGGGGGAAGAACCTCACCGACACTCGTTACAACACATTCTGGTTTGACAGCATGCAACGGGGCTACGAACAACACGGAGCCCCGTTGCAGGTGGGATTGGAGATGTCTATGAGACTATAAATTCAACGCATCGGCGTTATCATTACTTCTTGGCGTCAACGCTTCCTTTGACAGTACCTCCATTGTTCTTATACGCACCGCCCACTTTGATGTCGCGTGCCGAGCTCTTGGCGTGAGTTACGGTGATGGTGCCTCCGTTGACCGTGAGGTTGCCGTCAACTTTTATACCCATACATCTGTGTGGGTCGTCCTTGCATTCCGTCAGGGTACATTTGCCTCCTGCGGTGGCTATGGTGATATTGGTCTCGGCTGTCTCACATCCCACCACCATGTTGCCGTCGGTCTGTATACCTCTGGAGCCGTTGCCTGTAGGCTTGATGTCTATGGTGCCGCCGCTTATCGTTATGTCACCGTCGGCCTTTATGCCCTTGCAGTCTTGGTTGGCTATAACGGCATTGATGGCTCCGCTTTCAATGGTGATACCGCCGGTGTTGCCTTCCTTTGAAGGGTCTGGAGTGAGGTCGTCGTCCAAAGTGATAATCTCTGCCTGTATACCGTCACCGGTGGTGTTGGCGTCTATGTTAACAGTACCGCCCTTCATTAGAAAGTACTGTCCGCAGTGGAATGCGTCCGAAGCGGCCTTGGCTACGGTGATGGTGCCTGTGCTCTTCTTCAGCTCCATATATTCCTTGGACGCTATGGCGTGCTTGGCGTTGCCGGAAACGGTGAGGTTGCCGCTGCCACTGAACTCCAAGTGCCCCTTGCAGTACAAGGCGGCCTTCTGGCTTCCACCTACCGCGTCCTCCAGAGAGTTGTCAGTTCCGTCGTTGAGGATGAGGTCGACCCTCTTGCCGCACAGAATGTTGACAGCCGCACCTTTGCTGGAAGTCAGGTGTACGCCGTTGAGGTAAATCTTACACTTGTAGTTGCCAGTGTAGGTGAAAGATCCGTTGGCACTGGTACCCTGAAGCACCACTTCCACCTCGTTGTGTACATTGGTATTGTTTATGGTCACATCGTTTCCGCTGACAGTGTATGTCACGCCCTGTACCTTGCCGAGGTCCACCGTAGCTCCGCTTTCTCCGAAGTTCACGGTAAGGATATGTACCATGGTGATGCTGTCTATGGCACTGGTCTGGTATGTCTTGCCGTTGATGTCTACAGAAGCTCCGTCGTTGGCGAAGGTGACAGGTGTCTCCGTGATGGGGGTGCGCTCGCTGTCACCGTTCTGCCATATACGCATCTGCTGCTGTGCTACGGCTGACATTGCCGTCGTAAGAAGCAATGCCAATGCGAAGGTCTTTCTCATGTCGTTACTTTCTTATCTTTATCACTTTGCCGTTCATGTCCACGATGTAGAGGCCGGAGGGAAGGTTGGAGAGGTTGACGTTGGCTCCCTCTTTCACCTTAGCCATCTGTGTCAGCATACCGTTGGCGTTGTATATACGCAGCATGCCGTCGCCGGTCACCTTCAGAGTTCCTTCTTGGAACGCGATGCCCGGAGCTTCCTCAGGCAAAGCCTCTATGGCTGTGGCGTTGGCGGTGAACGTCATCTTCTTCATCTCCGAGAGGGGGAATTTGAACTCGCCTTCCGTGGTAGCCACTACGCAGTTCCCTTCGGAGAAGGTTATTTTGCTGATAGTGGGCAGAGATATGCTCTCCTCCGTGTCGCTGTACCCTATGGTAAGGTAGTTAAATTCGTCTGCCATGGCTGTGGCCGACATCATCAGCAATGCGCCGACAATGAATTTGCATGTTTTCATACTAATGGTTTTTTATGTTGTGGATGTATTCAGAATTTGTATTTGTAACCTATGCTGAGGGCGTGAATCCTCTCGTTGAGCCGTGACTTGTCGTCCTCGTCGTCGTAGATGTCGCACGAAAGCACATACGCCACGCCTATCTCGTGTTGTTTGCTCAACTTGTAGTCAAGTCCTATGGAAGTGCGTACCTTCTCGAGTCTCATATTGTCGTTGAGTACATTGCTCGTCTCGGCGGAGACATATGGAGACAGCGGACATTTCTTCTTGTCATAGGCCAACTTCAGCCTGCTGCGCAACATGTGCGTTGTCCACGAGTCTTTGCGGTCTTGCTCCGTGGTGGGGTAGTCGGCCACTCCGTCGTCATTGTCGTCCCTCAACTCATACTGTCTTTCTCCCTCCGCCATGCCCAGGTACTCGTACCTGTACTTGGTCTCCGTACGGTAAAGCACCGGACAATATGTCATCTGATAACGTTCCCTTACGGAGATGCGAAGCCACTTCCACAGTTTTACGGTACCTGTAAGGTCCACTCCGGCACGGTGCCTTGGACGCCAGTCGGCATCCTTTATGTCGTATCCGTTCCAATGGTCGTCGTCCACTATGTCCTTACGGTAATGTTCCTCGCGCTTCTCCGGCTTCATACTATATATAAAGGTATAGTAGACTCCTGCCTTGAAGTATTTGCAAGGTTTGTACTCAGCGTTTGCGCCTATGCTACCTCTCAGTTTCGCTTGGCTGCGGAATTCCGCATCCACTCCCAGACTCCACTGTTTGGAGAGAGACTTGGACAAGCCTATCTCTGTCCATACGCCGAAATCGTCCGAACCTTCCGCCCATAGCGATGCTGGGAGCAGGATGAATGCCGCTAAAAGAGCCTTTTTCATAATTGGGGGATGTATTAAAGTGAGTATTATCGTGGCATCTTGGAAAGCTGCTCCACGCTGCTTCCCCTGTCAAGGGGCTCGTCGTAGTAGATGCGTATAAGGCAACTGTCCTTGAGGAAGTCTATCATGCCTACCTCCACCTTCAGTATCTTCAAGCCGGTGCGCCTTTCAAGGTCGGCCTTCAGCTCGTCGCGTTTTCCGGGAGACACCAGGGAAACGTTGTCGTACTTGATATATTTGCTGCAACTGCTGTTCACAAGTTTGCTACTCTCAAAGAGCCATGCCATGAAGATGAAGACAAGGTTGGCGAATATGATGGTCACTAAGCCCACGCCTTCCCAGTAGTCAGCTTTCGGGTGATACTCGGCTTTGCCAAGAGCGTTCACCACGCTCACTGCCACGAGCATAAAGAGGTATGTCATCTCCCTGATGGGAATGGCTTCGGTGCGGTAGCGTATAATGCCGAAGATGGCGAACAGGCCAAGGGCTGCTCCCGTGTTCATAACACCGCCACCCATCAGAGACACTAGCATGAATATGCTCACGGACATGATGAGGAAGATGAACATATAGTCACGGCGGTTGCTCTTGGGAAAATAGAAATAGCGGGCTATTATCGCCACCACTACGAAGTTGATGACGAAGCGTATGACAAGAGACAGAAATTGCATTGGGTCGAACAGCGTCACGCCAATTATGTTGCCCAGCTGGTTGTTGATATCACTAAACAAATCCATTTGTTTTTGAGTTGTTTTGTTTGTTGTTAAATTGTTTGTTCTCTTTTGTAGTTGTATGTTCTTCTGAAGCCTGGCTGCGTTTTACATTCATTCAGCCTGCACCCCGAAGCATCTTCTCGTTTGCCAGTTTGCTCAGCCTTACCAGCTTAGGCTTGAACCTGTTGTATTTCAAACTGTGGTTGGTGAGCACACTTCCTATACAGTATTTGCTGAATCCGGAAGGCATGATTCTCAGCGAATGCAGGATGCTCAGCACTGGGCTGAAAACGTTGCCGTCGCGCTTGAGCTCTATTATCACCAGTTGGCCCGTGTTGGCGTCGTTGCCGGTCTCCATGTTGTGGAACTGCACGTCAAAGTCTATGGTCAGCCTTTCCGTCTTTTCCATGTTTACTAGAGTGATGCGTTTGAACCTGTTGCGCACCGTGGGGTGTATCTCGTCTATTCCCATGTGGACAAGACTCTCCAGGAACTCGTTTCTTCCTTCCTCTCCGCTTATCTCTTGGCAAGGCACCTCAATGCGTTTCTTCTTGGTGCGCCCGTGGTTGTTCTTGGTCTTTACCTCAAGGAAGGTGATGTTGCTGTCGAGATAAGTACGTACCCTCACCTTCTGTCTGGGAGCCCGTCCGTTATGGTGCTCCAGGTAGAAGATATGCTCGTCGGTGTCCCAATATGTAGTCATGTAGTTGGCTATCTTGCTGCCGTCGTGGAACTGGGCGTAGTACTTGCCCTGCGCCTTCTCCAGAAGCATAGCCAGATGCATCTTGTCCGTCACAAACTTGGTGTCTGTGCGGTTCATCAACCTGATACCAGACATCTGTTCGAGGGTGATGGGTTCAAGATTGTCCAAAAGTTGGTCTATATAAGGGTTAATATCCATTGTAAAGACTGTTTCGCATGGCAAAGTTAGGAAAAAAAACGCTTTAATGTTGCGTCGGTCTTGTTTTTTTCGGATTAAAGCCATACATTTGTCCGTAATTGCGGACGACGGATTTATATATGCGGTAAATTGGCCGTCTTGTTACAAACTGAACAACATAAACGAAAGAATTATGATAGACGTTAAAGAAACATTGGCATTTGCCGAGGAAAAGATGGAAGAGGCCGTGATGTACCTGGACGACTCTCTGGCACGCATCCGTGCAGGAAAGGCGAACGTGAAGATATTGGACGGCATCAGAGTGGACAGCTATGGAAGCATGGTCCCGTTGAACAATGTGGCGGCTGTCAACACGCCGGACGCACGCACCATCGCCATCAAGCCATGGGACAAGAGCATGTTCCGTGTCATAGAGAAAGCCATCATTGACAGCGAAGTGGGTATCATGCCCGACAACAACGGCGAGATAATACGTCTCTCCATACCGCCATTGACGGAGGAACGCCGTAAACAGCTGGTAAAGCAGTGCGGCAAGGAAGTGGAACAAGCCAAGGTGAGTGTGCGCAATACCAGACGTGACACGATAGAGAAGCTGAAGAAAGGCATCAAGGACGGACTGGCGGAAGATGCGGAGAAGGACGCCGAGGCTAAGCTGCAGAAAGTCCATGACAGATATATCAAGCAGATAGAGGAAATCTACAACGCCAAGGAAAAGGAGATAATGACGGTCTGATGAAGGGACTCGTCATCAAGAACACAGGCAGCTGGTATGCGGTAAAGACGGACGGCGGCCAGGTCTTTGAGTGCAAGGTAAAGGGGAACTTCCGGCTCAAGGGAATACGCAGCACCAACCCTGTGGCGGTGGGCGACTTTGTAAGTATCGCCCCTGGAGCGGACGGTGTGACGGCACTCATAGACGGCATAGAAGACCGTCGCAACTATGTGATACGACGTGCTTCCAACCTGTCCAAACAAAGCCACATCATAGCGGCTAACATAGACATGGCGGTGCTGATAGCCACTATGGCGCATCCGCAGACCAGCACCACCTTCATAGACAGGTTTCTCGCCAGTGCGGAGGCTTACCGCATACCGGTACTGTTGGTGTTCAACAAGACGGACCTTCTATCCGAAGAAAAGCGGTCTGCGTTGCAGACTGCCATGGACCTCTACTCTCATATAGGATATCAGTGTATTCCATGCAGTGCCGTTGATGGCGATGGCGTGGACGATGTGCGCAGTGCCCTTGCCGGCAAGGTGAGTCTGCTTAGCGGCAACAGCGGAGTGGGGAAAAGCACAATGCTCAACCTTCTTGTGCCTGACGCTGACGCCAAGACTTCCGAGATAAGCACGGCGCACGATACGGGTACGCACACCACCACCTTCTCGCAGATGTATTTTCTTCCAGAAGGCGGAGCCGTGATAGACACGCCTGGCATCAAGGGGTTTGGCACGTTTGATATGGAGCGCACGGAGGTGTCACATTATTTTAAGGAAATATTTGAGGAGGGCAAATCGTGCCGTTTTTCCGACTGTACCCATACCCACGAGCCTGGCTGCGCCGTTCTTAGGGCAGTGGAGGAGCAACGTATCGCAGAGAGCAGATACGACAGTTACTTGTCCATGCTCGGAGACAAGGACGAGGACAGGTACAGACAAGGTTACTGAGCAGTGCTATTCCCTCGCTGTGCAATCACTTGCGTTCCTTCCAGTACTGCGGCATGAAGAGAAAGAGAACCGTGAAAATCTCCAGTCGGCCTACAAGCATATAGAAACTGAGCATCCATTTTCCCGCTGCCGACACATCTGCATAGTTGCCTGCCGACCCATTGGCTCCTATGCCTGAGCCGCTGTTGGAAAGCATACTGATGCAACAGCCCAGAGCTGTATCCACGTCGTTCCCGAACAAACGGTACAGCAACATGCCTATAACCACCAATACTGCATATAGGGCGATATGTGAGAGAGTGCGCCTCGTCATGTAGGACGGTACTATGTGTCCGCTGACACGCACCCCCAACACGGCACGCGGATGCAGTTGCATGATAAACTCGTTGAGGATGCTCTTTACACATACTATGGCACGTATCACTTTTATTCCTCCTGCCGTACTGCCGGCGCATCCTCCTATTGCCATGAGAACGAGGGTCGGCATCCACAGGAGAGGCTCCCATGCCACCTGACCGGTATTAGTAGCGGCAAAGCCGGAACCACTGACGGTGCTGCTGACATGGAAAAGAGC
>CAVHNA010000009.1:0-11715 GCA_963637205.1 Bacteroidaceae bacterium | reverse complement strand
CAGTAGAACAACACCATGAAAACTGCCAGTGATGCCACCACCATAATGAGAAATGTCCGTAGCTCCTCGTCGTTGGTCATTATCCTTTGCTTGCGTATGCTGAGATAGTAATACAGGGAGTAGTTCACGCTGCTTATAATCATGAAAGCACTTGCCACATATTCTATATATGACGAGTGAAAATGCGCTATGCTGTCGGTATGTGTGCTGAACCCTCCTGTGGACATGGTGGTGAACGCATGGCAGACGGCATCGTATATGCCCATGGGGCCAGCCCAGTAGAGAGTCGCGCATACAGAGGTAAGCAGCAGGTAGACAAGCAGCATGCGGCGTGCTGTGGCTCCTATCTTAGGACGCACTTTGTCTTGTGACAGCCCGGACACCTCGGCGAAATAGATGTTGCTGTTCTTCAGTTCGTAGACAGGGATAAGGGCAAAGGAGAACACCACTATGCCCAAACCGCCTATCCACTGTGTGGCGGACCGCCAGAACAGCAAGGCGTGCGGCAGAGACTCAATATCAGTAACCGTGGTAGCTCCTGTGGTGGTGAAGCCGCTCATAGTCTCGAAGAATGCGCTCGTCACGTCCATTCCAGCCACAGTGATGTAGGGTATCATACCTAAGAGCGAGAACACCACCCACGACATCACCACCACCATGAAGCTGTCGGCGCGTGTCATGCGCGGGTCTTTGTCCCTTTCTCCCAGCTTCTTGCATAGAAGGCCTACTACAACGCCAGCCAGCGTGGTGAGGACATAGTGTATGGTGTCCCCTTCGTCGTAGAATAGGGACACAACAGCTGCGAGAGCCATGAAGCAGCTCTCCATAAGTATAAGGATGCCGAAAATGCTTCTCTTCACTTCTTGTCCAACGCGTGTTTAGGATAGTCTATGGTGTAGTGCAACCCACGGCTCTCCTTACGCTCAAGGGCATGGCGCGTGATGAGATATCCCACGTTAATCATATTGCGCAGTTCGCAGATGTCGCGTGTTGGCTTCACACGTTTGAACAGATGTTCCGTCTCCTCGTACAGAAGGTCGAGACGTTCCCATGCGCGGTGTAGTCGGAGGTCGCTGCGCACTATGCCCACGTATGTGCTCATTATCTGGTTCACCTCCTTCACGTCTTGCGCTATGAGCACCTTCTCCTCGTTGGACATAGTGCCTTCGTCGTTCCATTCGGGAACCTTGTCGTTGAACTCGTATTGGTCTATCACGTCCAGCGAGTGCTTGGCGGCCGCATTGGCGTACACCACGGCCTCTATCAGCGAATTGCTGGCAAGGCGGTTGCCGCCGTGGAGTCCTGTGCACGAGCACTCTCCCACGGCGTACAGGCGGTGTATGCTGCTCTGTCCGTCCAGATCAACCTTTATGCCGCCGCACATATAGTGTGCGCTGGGAGCTACGGGGATGTACTGTTTGGTGATGTCTATGCCTATGCTGAGACATTTGGCGTAGATGTTGGGGAAGTGGTGCTTGGTCTCCTCCGGGTCTTTGTGGGTGACGTCGAGGCATACATGGTCCAGTCCGTGTATCTTCATCTCGCGGTCTATGGCACGTGCCACGATGTCGCGCGGGGCGAGTGAAAGCCTCTCGTCATATTTGTGCATGAACTCTTCGCCGTCAGGAAGTCTCAGTATACCGCCATAGCCCCTCATGGCTTCGGTGATGAGATAGGCGGGATGCGTTTCCTTGGGATTGTAGAGTACGGTAGGGTGGAACTGTACGAACTCCATGTCCTTCACCTTTCCCTTGGCTCTGTACACCATGGCTATGCCGTCGCCGGTGGCTATGTTGGGATTGGAAGTGGCGGCGTATATGGCTCCGGTACCTCCCGTGGCCATCAGCGTTACCTTGCTGAGGTATGTGTCCACCTTGCCTGTTTCCGGGTTGAGCACATATGCTCCATAGCATTCTATGTCCGGCGTACGGCGTGTGACCCTGACTCCAAGATGGTGTTGTGTGATGATCTCTACGGCAAAATGGTTCTCCAGGACTTCTATGTTCGGGTTGCTGCGTACCGCCTGTATCAGTCCGCGCTGTATCTCTGCGCCCGTATCGTCGGCGTGATGCAGGATGCGGAACTCCGAGTGTCCTCCTTCGCGGTGCAGGTCAAAGTCACCGTTGTCTTTCTTGTCGAAGTGGACTCCCCACTTCACCAAGTCGCGTATTCCAGCCGGTCCGTTCTTCACCACATGCTCCACTGCGGCAGGGTCGCTAATGAAGTCACCGGCTATCATGGTATCTTCTATATGTTTCTCGAAATTGTCCACCAGAAGGTTGGTTACTGAGGCGATGCCTCCCTGTGCCTTTGCGGTGTTGGCTTCCTCCAATGTGGTCTTGCAGATAAGAGCCACCTTGCCTTTGCCAGCGTCAGCCACCTTCAGGGCATAGCTCATGCCTGCCACACCGCTGCCTATGATAAGGAAATCGTATTTGCGTGTCATAAGTCGTGTTGTACTGTATTGTAGTTATGTATTGATGCGCAAAAGTAATGAAAAAGTCCTTTGGTTGTTCATGTTTTAGAGGTTTTTCTCTAACTTTGTGTGTAATATACGGTCTTTGGACGATGAATACAGTTCTATGTAACCTTTGCAGAAGTGCTTTCTGCATGTTTTTGTTTGTGTGTAGCCTGCCTTCTTGGGGTTGGGACGCCTTGCTCGTTGACTCCTTGGCAAATGCGGTGGAAAGAGGTGATTCTGGGACGTGGAGAGGTGACGCACAGTCTTTCTTGGACTCCATCTGTTCGTCGCCTATGTTCGAGACCACACAGCTGGGGCTTTACATATACGACCTCACCGACGGCTGTCCCCTTTATTCGTACAACGGCGCCAAGAGTATGCGGCCTGCCTCATGCCAGAAACTGGTGACGGCGATAAGCGCGCTCTCCGTACTGGGAGGTGAATACAGGTTCGTCACAGAAGTACACGCCGATGGACAGTTGGCTGACGGGACGCTCTATGGCGATGTCTATTTCACCGGTGGCATGGATCCTTTGCTTTCATCAGCCGACATTTACGGCATAGCACAGCAACTCAAGGACGCTGGTGTGGATAGTGTGACAGGACACGTGTACGCTGACTTGAGTATGAAGGACGACAAACCGTATGGATGGGGATGGTGCTGGGACGACGACTACGGACCCCTCTCTGCCCTCATGGTGGATGCCAAGGACAATTTTTCGGAAGTGTGGCTCAGTGCGGCTCAGTCATGTGGGATAGCGTTGGGCGATACAGCTGTCGTGGCTGCGCAGACACCCCCTACGGCCGTGCCTTTCCTTTCATTCACGCATGGTATGGACGATGTGCTTCTGCCTATGATGAAAGAGAGTGACAACATCTTTGCGGAGAGTGTCTTCTATAACATAGCTGCCGCAGGAGGCGTAAAGCACGCTGGCAGGAAGCAGGCCGCCAAGGCGATAGCCGGGGTGATAGAGTCCACTGGACTGCAGAACGTTCTCTACCGTATAGCGGACGGAAGTGGACTGAGCCTTTACAACTACGTCACGCCCCAGCTCTTGGTCACTCTCCTCAACTGTGCGTACGTCAGCGACAACATACGCCCGCACCTGCTCGGGGCATTGCCCATCGCCGGTGTGGACGGCACACTGGAGAAAAGAATGCTGAAGACTAAGGCTGCCGGCAACGTAAGGGCAAAGACCGGTACTGTGGAGGGCGTGTCGTCCCTGTCGGGATACCTTATAACGTCGCAGGGACATTTGCTGTCCTTTTCTATCATCTGTCAGGGCGCGAAGTGTATCGGAGCGGGCAAAGACTTTCAGGACAAGGTGTGCATAAGGTTGTGCGAATAGATGTCTCACATTATGTTTTTTCTGCGGAATGCACTTCTGCAATGAACTTTTTCTGTAGTTGTACGTTTCTCATGGCGTATATGTCTAAAAGGCCGTACCTTTGCCGACAGAAAAGGCACCGCCGTAGCATTAGGCGGTAAGACGACGACAAATGACATTATAGGACAGATAAAAAATTATTGTTATGGCAAGAATTTACAATGAAATCACGGAGCTTGTAGGCAACACTCCGTTGGTAAGCCTTAAAAGACTTGCCGCCAAACATCAGGCTAAGGCTGAAGTGGTGGCGAAGGTGGAGTTTTTCAATCCCGGAGGAAGCGTGAAAGACCGTATAGCCCTTGGTATGATAACCGATGCCGAGGAGAGGGGAATACTACGTAAGGGCAGTGTGATAATAGAGCCCACGAGCGGCAACACAGGAGTGGGTTTGGCGTGGATAAGTCGTGTAAGGGGCTATGAGGCTATAATAGTGATGCCCGACAGCATGAGCAAGGAACGCCAGAACCTTTTGAAGGCGGCAGGTGCCAAGCTGGTACTTACGCCTGGGGCGCAGGGCATGAGGGGTGCCATAGCGGAGGCGGAACGGTTGAAGGACTCTACTCCCGGCGCTGTGATACTTGGTCAGTTCACCAACCCAGCCAACCCACTTACCCACATGCGCACCACAGGAGAAGAGATATGGCGTGATACCGACGGTCAGGTGGACATCTTCGTGGCAGGGGTAGGGACGGGAGGTACTGTGACGGGAGTCGGCAAGGCTCTCAAGAAATACAATCCTGCAGTGCAAATCGTGGCGGCTGAACCTGCTAGCAGTCCTGTCCTGAGCGGAGGCTCTGCCGGGGCGCACAAGATACAGGGTATAGGGGCAGGCTTCGTGCCGCAGACATACGATGCCGATGTGGTGGACGAGGTGATAAAGGTAACTGACGACGACGCTCTCCGCACAGGCCGCGAGCTCTCGCTGTGCGAAGGTCTCATGGTTGGCATCAGCTCCGGTGCAGCGGCATGGGCGGCACTCTCGCTTGCACAGCGTCCGGAGAACGAAGGCAAACGTATCGTGGCTTTGCTGCCTGACACAGGCGAGCGCTACCTCAGCACTCTCCTCTACGCTAACGACGAATATCCGCTGTAAAAGCGATTCGTACACATTGCATGCTAATATTGCTTGCCCCGGTGGAAATGTATTACTTCCACCGGGGGCAACTGTATTTCAGGCTTAGTTGCTAAATCTATCTTTGGCTCGTTTTTGCAACCACAAATGCAGGATTCTTTACATGCTGCGCCCCCAATACCAGCGCATGCAATGGTTGGAACATAAGCATCTGTAGATTCTGTGGAACCCGCCAAAATGTCGGCAATGTTTTCAAAGTCATCTTTTAAGACGATTGGCGTCATTTCTTTTTCTCCATAGTTTTCAAGTTTTAAGTTTATTCTTTGGCAAAGATATGATAAAATAAAATTTGCGCCAAAATCTAAGTATATCCTCTTTGATATCTTAACAAAATCATACTTTTATCCAATGCTTGAGTTAAACAATGTTAACAACCGCACAACAACTTGGACGGTATAACTAAAGTCCCTATTTTTGCCGTGGAATCGCCTTACGAACAGACTTAAAAACAGACCGGCCATGAGGATAGTGCAGACTTTCTGGACAGCAGGACAAGACCCTCTGAAGTGCTCCTTCGGATGGCTCCATCCAGAGTACAACCTGATGTCATGGGCTCTCAGCTGTCTCACGCTCCGCAGACACTACGACGAAGTCGCACTGTATACCGACTCCGCAGGCAAGCACGTCCTCATAGACCTCCTTCACCTCCCTTACACCGAAGTGAACGTAATATTTGACGGCTTCAAATGCCTTCCGCGCCACTGGGCTCTCGCCAAAGTCTATACATATTCCTTGCAGGAGAGGCCGTTCATACATGTAGACGGAGATGTGTATTTGCCCAATGGGATACCTGACAAAGTCGCGGAATCTCCGTTAATCGCCCAAAACAGAGAAGTTGGAACGTCGTATTATCGTGACATGATGGAAAGGGTCATTCACAACCCAAACATTAAACTTCCCGAATGTATAGTCAAGACTATTGAGGAAGACGCGCTTTCCTCATACAACATGGGAGTTTTCGGAGGAAACGATTTGGAGTTCATCAGAAGGTATTGTGAAGAAGTATTCTCTTTCTTAAAAGCCAACAAGCTGAATGATGCAAACAGTGTCAACAAGGATATAGAGTGCAATATTTTCTTTGAACAGATTGTACTTGCCGCGCTTGCCGACATAGAATCCATAGATGTCGGCTACATAGTAGACCGTCTATTGCCGGACGAGGGGTATTCCGTGGAAGATTTCTGCGACTTTGACCATTTTGACCAATCCTCCATCCTTCATCTGCTGGGAGGTCACAAGAGGAACAAGAGAGTGGTTATGCCGTTGAAGCACCATTTTGTTTCGCGTCACTTTGGAGTGTTCAAGGATTTGGTCCTGACGTTTGACAAAGAACTTCGCAGAACGAGGAAGCATACCAGACGCTATATGAGTCCGAATCCGCATCTTGATGCATATTTCAAGTTCATCAGCGATAAAATTGAGGAATGGAGCCCAGAGTCCGCAGAAGAAAAGATTTCGCGCGAAAGGGATATTGCGGAGAGTTCTGCATTTATTCAGGACTTCATTGTTGATGCCAATATGTTCCGATTGGTTCTAAATCCTTCCGTATCTGTCTTCTCGTTTGGCAAACGGCTGGATTATAAAACGGACGAGCCTGTATTCAGGTGGTTTGACTGTATAGAAGTCTATCCTTTGGCGGACATCGCCGTAAGAAACTCATTTTGTTCCGGGTCTTGCGAGTCAACGCCTTTAAAGCCTATGGATTTGAAAATAGTCAGAACGGTTCAATCCGGGAATGACACCGCAGCGAGTATAATGAAAACCTGTATATCCCCAAAAATAAAGGAGGAAGACAGAGAGATAATGAAGAAGTATGTTATGATGGAAATATTGTTTCTTGTCAGAAACGAAATGCTGTTGATAAGGAGCCTATAACATAGAGAGCATATAATATTGGTTGTTTAATTTAAATTTTAGCATTATGGCAAAGTTAGGAAGTAAAGGAAGGCCCTACAGGTATGATGTTTACAAACTGATGTGCGACCATGTTGGCGGAAGTGTATGGACAGGTGGTTGGGTAATAACGGATGACACCCCAGATGTTGTCTATATCACGTCACGCCAGGGTATTGAGAAGGACAACACCTATGGTATCCTTGGCAGTGATGGGAATCCGTTTTCAAAAGAAGCTTATGATGAGATGGAGCCTAAGAAGACATGGCCAGGTGGCTTTGTTCGCATAATTTCTAATGAAGATCCGGTATATATGGACCGGAACGACAGAGAGGACTCTGCGTGCGGATGTGGTAGTGGCAGCGGTAACGGCTGTGGGGGAAGATACTTGATGCCAGGGCAGGAATGGGTTACTGATATTGTTGTCAACGTTGTTGGCGGTTCTAGTGTGCCGGAACTTTTGATATGTTGGGGAGAAGGCTCGTTCGAGTCATCAGGTTTCCCGTACGTGTCGGCTGGGATAATATCCAACGGAGGACCTTCGCAAGAAATAACGTCGCTAAGCACAAGTTGGGAAGAGCCTTTTGTCGTTAGAATCCAGGATAGTCGCCTTACGGATATTGTCACGTATAATATCCCTCCACAATATCGCAGATAAGTACGTAACATTATCCACAGTTTTTTTAGAGCTCTGTAGGTGTGTGTGTTGAAGGACGAAGTTGTATAAAAAAAAATAAACCGTCATGAGGACAAGAAGGTTTGTGCTGTGCATAGTAGCAGTGGTGGCGACAAGCGCCGCGTGTTTCGCCCAGAAGACAGTCAACGCTTACGTGGTGGACGACGAGACGGGCGAAGAGCTGCCTTTCGCGAGCGTGTACGCCTTGAAGGGCGGCGTGGGCACCATGTCCAACTCCGAAGGCGAGTTCGGCATAGCGGTACAGGCCGACGACACCCTGCGTTTCACCGCCGTCGGCTACGAACCGCTGCTGACGGCGGTGCGCGACCTGGGCGACCTCGTGGAGATGAAGCCCGTCTCCACCACGATGCGCGAGGTGACGGTGACGACCAAGGAAGGCCTGCTGGCGCGCATAGCCGCCAGGATGGAGAAGGACTACAGGGCGGGCAAGAAACTGAAGAAGACCTACTTCATGCGGCAGTCCAACCTCATAGACGGCGAGATGCAGATGGTTGAAGCCTTCGTGCAGGCCAAGGCAGCGGTGGCCCTGCGCAACATAGCCTTCCTGGCCGGCCGCCACTACTTCGCCGACGACAGGGGCGGCCTTCAGGACGACGGCGCCGACCTGCTGTGGTTCTCCAACATGCACCAGATACTCTGCGTCTCCCCCATGACGAAGGGCGACGCGTGGAGAGACGTGCTGGTCACCCCATTCAACCACATGCCGTCCAAGACGAGAGGCTACGCCTACGGAGAGGCGTACGCTACGGATGTGCGGCGCATGTTCCAGTCTGACGGCAAGGAAACCGTGGCGGTCTCGTTCTCCGAAGCCGGCGGCAAGACCGACCTGCCCGCGCTGTGCGGCGAGCTGTACGTCGACGGCTCCACCCTGCGCCCGATAGCCTTTGACGGCCGTCTGGAGAACTTCCGCCTGAGGGTGTGGACAGGACTTCTGGCCAAAGTGAAGCCCGCCCAGGTGACCCTGCACATCGGCTTCGGCGAGGAGGACGGGACGTGCGTGGTGGCGAACATGTCCGTGACGCTCCAGTGCCAGGACATCAAGTGCAACACCGTGCTGTACAACGTGCCCGATGACGGTGCCGTAAGCGGCAAGACGGCCTACGAATACGACAACATGCTGGTGGCCATAGAGCGCAGCGGGAAGGACGACTCCCTGTGGGACGACGAGGTGGTGCGCAAGACGAACAGCGAGGACAGCCTCGTGTACGCCAGGTACCGCCGTCGCGTCACGCCCGACATAGTGGGCGACCCAGGCGGCGACGCCGCGTTGCGGCATTGCCTCGCCACCGACAGCGCCCGCCTGCCCCAGGAGAAGGTGTACCTGCACCTTGACAACAACTGCTACTTCCTGGGCGACACCATCTGGTTCAAGGCGTACACGAGGCAGACAGACTACGGCGTACCCTCCACGGTAAGTGACGTGCTGTACGCCGAGCTGCTGGACAACGACGGCTACGTGATGCAGCGCAAGAAGATACGCATGCACGGCGGCGAGGGCAACGGCGAGTTCGTGCTGAAAGCCGACTCGTCCATGTACAGCGGTTTCTACGAGGTGCGGGCCTACACGAGGTGGCAGCTCAACTGGGGGCGCGGCGCCGAGGGCAGGAGCAGGAACCTCAACTACCGGTTCTACGACAAGGAGATGGCGGACGAGTTCTTCACGGACTACGACAAGATATACAGCCGCGTGGTCCCCGTGTACGACAAGCCCGTGACGGACGGCGAGCTGTACCGCGACATGACCCTGCGCAAGACCCTGCGCTACTACGGCCAGGACGGCGGCAAGCCCAAGGTGAGCGTCCGTTTCTATCCCGAGGGCGGAACCATGACGGCCGGCGTGCCCTGCCACGTGGCTTTCGAGGCGACGACGGAGGAGGGCGAGTACGTGGCCGGCACCCTGGAAGTGGCCGGCGAAACCTTCCCCACAGTGCACAGGGGCAGGGGAGAGTTCACTGTCACTCCCAAAGCCAAGGGCAAGACGCGCGCCAGGTTCGTCTACGGTGAAGGCGAAGCCGTGGACGCCGAATTGCCCGAGGCGGCGAAAAACGGCGTGTCGCTCCATGTCAGCCAAGGCGCCGATTCCTGTTTCATGGAAGTCACGGCTTCCGGTGAAGAAGTCCCGGGCTCGTTGGGGTTGAGCGTCAAGCACGGCGGCAGCCTTCTGGCATACCGTCCGCTTGCAGGCCGTCATGTAGCCGTATCCTGCCCGAACGCCGTGCTGGGATGCGGAGTCAACCAAGTGACGGTCTTTGACGGCGACGGGCGCGTGTGGGCCGACCGTCTGTTCTTCCATGCCGCAGACAGCACGGAGCGGCCCACCGTGGAGGTGGGTGGCCTCAAGGAGGGGTACGGCCCCTTGTCGCGGATAGACCTCACCCTGACCTCCAAGGTGAAGGGGCGCGGCCCGTCGCGTTGCTCCGTGGCGGTACGCGACAAGTCGCGCGAAGCGTTCTCCTACGACAACGGCAACATATTTACGGAGATGTTGCTGTCCTCGGAGATAAAAGGCTTCGTGCCCGACCCCAAATGGTATTTCTCGTCGGACGACGCTGAGCGCCGCAAGGCGCTCGACCTTCTGATGATGACGCAAGGCTGGCGCAGGTTCGAGTGGAAGGAGACGGTCAATGACAGCTCCCTGAGACACGCCGCGGAGAAGGGACTGGCGTTGGAAGGTTCGGTACACCGCTACAAGGCGTACCGTAAGGAGAATCATCTGGAGTACGACCATAACAAGGAGATGATGAAGGATGCGTTTAAGACTCCAATGGAAATCGATAAACTTGATCTAGACGATGCGCATCATTCCCCTATGAAGCGAAAAGAAGGGAATGGAATAGAAAGGTCTGAATCCGAAGAGAAAAATAAATTGGGAAAAATGCATGACATGAACTACGTCTTCATGTCCGAAGCGGAAAAAGCGCAGGAGAGGCTTAGACGAGAAACGGTGCAGTTCATAGAAGACGTACTCTCGGAGGAATACGGCACTCAGGATATAAATAATCTCGCGTATAGAGGCGCAGGGCAGAGAAAAGTCCCGGCTTCCACTCTTGTACACGCCGAATTGGTACAGGGGCGCCATGCCACAGTCAGGGAGACTACGGTGCAAGACGGGAAGTTCCGCATATCCCTGCCTCGCCTGCAGGACGTACTGTTGCTGCACCTGTCCGCCAGCGACTCCTCCAAGTGGAGCAAGAAGAAACAACATGAATGGATAGTCGCAGACGAGAATGAATACCCGGAGTTCTACGTGAAGCTGACGAGCCCTTTCATACGGTCGGTAAAGCCGTATGACTTCTACATGACGCACCTTCCGCAGACGGAAAGCCGGGAAGAGATAGACGCACAACTGGAAGGACGTACTCTGCGACAAGTGCCGGCGTACGCCAAGAACGGGCGACTGATAAAAAGGTCGCACGTGTCGCCTGCGCTGAAGCTGGACGCGTACGAAGCGTTCAACTACGTGTCGGACGCGGGGCTTCTGGGCGGATGGATGGCTGGACGCACCTCTTTGGCGAGGGCAGTGGCGTACGGTTATCTTGGGGACATGGGTTTGAGCGCGGACTACAGCGTGGAGGTACTGCCGAGGTTCTCTATGTGGGACAAGCAAGACCTGGACAAGAACGAGAACAGCTACGCCTCGTTCCTGAACACGAAAGGCGCCGATTCGCAGCTGAGTTCCGACAGCGAAATACTGAAGTACAGCCAGCTGTCGCATCTTGACTCCGTGTACATATACACCGACTTCGCTCCAAGGCAGAAAGGGTCGTGGAAATACGGCAGGCCGAACGTCCCCGAGGTGGCTGTCCTGTTGAAGACGATTCCCGACGACGGACAGCGTGTGACTTATCGTGACAGGCTCGTGAAGATCCAAGGTTTCTCCTCGGCGGCCGAGTTCTACTCTCCCGACTACAGCAAGCGCAAGTTGCCCGAAGACATAAAGGACTACCGCCGTACCCTGTACTGGAATCCCAACCTGCTGCTGGACAGCAACGGAGAGGCTCACGTCACACTGTATAACAACAGTCGCGCCACCTCTATTCAGGTGGATGTGCAGGGACAGTCGCCGGACGGGACGCTACTGTGGAACGAATGAGGTTTGACAATGACATAAGTAGGAAACAGACGATGTAAAACGAGATAAAAA
>CAVHNA010000008.1:0-27911 GCA_963637205.1 Bacteroidaceae bacterium | reverse complement strand
TGTCCGCCCTTTTATATATATTATAATGTAAGAGATTATTCCTTGGGAAGAGGAAGATACCAATGGTCGGTGTTCTGCAGCCATACTCTGAGTGTAGAGTTTTCCGTGCCGCTTCTCTTGGATACTCTCTTGGCGAGGTAGTCGGTGTTGCCGCGACGCTTGGCGATGCGGCTGAGGTCTGCGAAACGCGTGCCCTCAAACGAAAGCTCAAGTCCCATCTCGTCTACTATCAGGTCCTCTACAGCCTCTATCACGTTTTGGTCGTGACGTCCGTTGTAGACATCTTCTTTGGTGTATGTAAGACCCGTGTTTTCCTTGATCTTCTTGCTTACCATGTCTTCGTACTCGTAGGTACTCTTGGTCAGCTGGTCACGCAAGGGGAGGGTCATACCGCAACCGCGTGAGTGGATACCCATGGCGAAACGGTCGGTGGAGGCCAAACCTGTCATCTCGAATGTAGTGATGTGTCTGTTTCCTCCAATCTCCTTATCTTGCCAGCAGTAGTTCTTTCTGTAAGTGTTTCCGTACAGATACTGACTGTTGAAGTTGAGGTAAGGAGTGGTCTGTGCGTCCTTCAACTCGTCGCGGCTGATATAGTAGCATATCTTCTGCACGTCTTGGTTAGTCCACTCTTGGAATCCTGTAGCTTTGCAATATACATTGTCTTCGCTGTAGTCAGGCTCTATGTAGTTGTCGTCACCCTCAACGGCACCGTTGGCGGCGTTGATTTCGGCATACTTGGTGATAACGCACTGCTCAAGTACCTCGAGGTCTGTTATCATGTTGCCCTCGGAGTCAAGCATTACAGTGTCCACCTTGCTGACGTTTTCCGCATCGGTGTATTCAAGACGGTAAGCGTAAGCGGTGTCTTTTGGCTCATATTCGAACGACGTCATCTGTCCCAGCTTCCATATTGTTTCCTCGTCAGACTCGTTGTACTCGGGGAACCATACAGAGTTGTTGCAGAGTCCGCTCTTCAGCACTGCGAAAGCGTAGGTGGGGAAGCCGGCACGGTTGAGAGCTTCCGCATAGCGCAGCCATACGGTAGCCTTGCGGTATATTATCGGATAGAGACCGTTGAAACCTCCCCAAGGGCACTGCTTGTGCACCATAGTACCGTATGCCTCGTCCTCACCTATCTGGAATGTCCAGTTGGTGCCATTGCCGTTTAGAATCCATGCGCGTCGAGCGTCTCCTACGTCCTCCAGAGTAACGAGTTGGCGGTAGGGCTCTTCGCTAGTACCAATGTAGACTTCGTAGTTCTGGTCGTCGCAGAGTTGTTCGAATGCTTTGCTGGCGACAAGCTCGCGTTCGTATTCCCTTGAGAGAGACACAGATGCCACTTCCTCATCTTCGCTATCAGTTGCGTCCGTGTCATCGTAGTCAGTCTTTATATGTCTCACTGAGATGGATGGCTCGAATCCGAAGAGACGGCAGATGTCTGTATTTACCTTGCCGTTCAGCTTGGAAGAGTTGCTCGGTATGAGTGTGATGGCTTCGGTACTGCTTGACACTGCGCCTGACGAACTGTACACATTATCATGTATAGAGTACCGAGGCTTGTCTGAGTTCAGCACCTTGTTTGCATAACAGTCGGCACTGTAATCACGTATCGGGCCGCCGTACTTGTAGTCAATGAACTTGAAATACCACTGCGCCGACTGTGCGTAGGTGGACTGGCTTCCACCTTTCATAAGATAGAGGTCACCCAGTACGATAGCTATGGGGAATACCAACTTGCTGCTGTGTACTAAACTTCCATAGGTGTTGTACTGTGGGTAGCCGTATTCATATTCCACGTCGTACATCTCTATCAGTTCGGGAGCCAATTCGTCCGCCAGTTCTTCTGCGGTAATCCAGCGTGTGTTGCCTTCCTTCATGAAATCGTTAATCTTGTCTGTCGTCAGCAAAGGCTCTGTATAGAAGGGCACTTTGCCATAGGCGTTGACAAGCTGCATATACACCCATGCGCGGATGGCGAGTACCTGTGCATACTCCTTCAGCATATAAGGGTTGGATCCGATACCGGTCTTCCTCTCCTTATCGCAAGATGCTATGTAGGCGTTACAACTGTTTATAATGTGATAGTAGTCGCGAATGTTCAGATACTCGTTGACACCGTCCTTGTAGTATTTCTGTTCGTCGGTGTCCATTCCGAAGTTGAGGATGGCCTTGATGGAGTCGCTCACGTAGTCGGTTCCGCTTACAAGGTCGCCGCGACATTCGTTGAGAATCACATATTTCTCTGCTACGTTCTGCAATGACCTCACGATACCCCAGTAAGAATACAGGGTATCTTGAGCCACTACATACGACTGACGCTCGCTGTCAGGAGTCATCATGTCCTTGCATGACGTTGTGGTCATACACAATGTCATGCAGAAGGCAAGAATGCTCAATATTGATTTTCTTTTCATATCTCTTTCTAATGTTTAATTACAGGTTGATGCTGACACCTATATTGAATCCTCTGCCGTTAGGTACCAAACCAGTGTCGATGCCTTGGTACAGCGCACTGTTGCTGCAGCTCATCTCGGGGTCTGTACCCAGATACTTGGAGATGGTGAAGAGGTTCGTGCCCTCACCCCATACCTTCAGACCGAGCAACCAGCTGTTAGAGTAGGGAATCTTGTATGTAAGACGGACATTCTTCAACTTGAGGTAGCTGCCGTCTTCTATCCAACGGTCTGACATACGCTCGTTGTTGCGCCATTGTTCGCTGTCAGTGTAGCAAGCCCTTGGCATGTCTGTCTTCTGTCCGTCGTAAGTCCAACGGCGAAGGGCTGCGGTGGTCTGGTTATAGGTGGTGTTGAGACCTTCCAACTCGGAACGCTGGTAGTTGTAGATGTCGTTGCCAAGACTGTACTTGAAGTTGACATCCAGACGGAGGTTCTTCCAAGTTGCGCTGGTGTAGATGTTACCGTAGATGTCGGGGTTGGGGTTACCTATCACCACCTTATCGGCGTCGTCTATCACACCGTCACCATTCTGGTCTATGAAGCATACGTCACCAGCCTGGAAGTTGTAGTATTTGTCCTCACCTGTAGCCTTGCCGGTGGGGAAGAGCAGGTGGCCTTCGTTGTTGTAGACGTTGCCTGCGGCGTCTGACCACTGAACATTGGCGGTAGTTGCCTGCGAAGCCTGAGCTTCATTGGCGAACACTCCGTTGGTCTGCCATCCGTAGAAGCTACCGAGAGCGTAACCAACAGCCGTCAGCACGTTGTCAGTTCCATAGACACTCGTAGTGTATCCGTTGATAGTACTCTTGTTGTTTCCGTTCACGTCACTCAGCTCTATTGTGTTGCTCTGTCCTCCGGGCAGTTTGGTAATCTTGTTGTTGTAGTGACCTATGGTAGCACCTATTTCCCACTTCCAGTCCTTCTTGTTGATAAGGATGGCGTTGGTATTGAACTCAAAACCGCGGTTGGTAAGTGCTCCTTCGTTAGTCCAGTATTTCTTCATACCTGAAACGTAGTTAAGCTCCCTTACGGTCAGGAGGTTGTCTGTCTTGTGCCAGAAGAGGTCAATACCAGCTTGCAGTCTGTTCTTGAGGAAGCTACCGTGGAGTCCGATGTTCCACTTAGTAGTGGTTTCCCACTGGATACCGCTGTTCTCAATGTTCTTCAGGTAGAGACCAACCACATTGCTGAACACCATCTGGCTCTCCCAGTATGTACGCTTGAGGTAGTCGACACCTTTGACAGTGTTGAACCATGACTCGTTGCTGATGAGCCAACCCAACTGCAGAGAGGGGAAGAGGCCCCAGCATACACCGCCCAACTTGAATCCGTCCTTGGTGTTGTCACCGAAACGGCTTGACGTCTGGGCGCTCGCCGAAACTTCAGCGAAGTATCGGTTCTTGTAGTTGTACTTGGCATCGAGATAATAAGTCATATCCATCCAGTTATCATTGGTACCTCCATAGTTGAGGTATGCCATATCTCTGCTCAAGATGGGGAGTTTATCGTTCTCGTTGTTGTAGCCGCGCATGTAGTTATAGCTGTAGGCGTAGTTGTTGTATCTCCAACCTCCCATTACGTCTATGCTGTGCGCTCCGTATGTGTTTGCCCATTCCAGACGCAGGTCGTTCTGCAGTGTGGTCTCCTTGGCAAACTGAGTCTTCAGTATACTTGTGATGTCTCCAAGGTTTGTCAGAGTGTATGGAGTGGCACCGTTTCTTGGCAGGTAGTACTTTTCGTTGTTACGTGTCAAGAGGTAGTTGAAGCGGTCGCTGATGCTGAACGTCTTGGTCACTTCCCAACGAGGACTGACGTTGAGGTCAATCTGTGTTGACTGTGCGTAGTTCTTCATCTTGCCTTCACCGTTCTCCAGTATCCAATAGGGGTTGCGCAGAGCTTCGTTGATGCCGTCGTTACCTATGGACTTCGGGAAACGGAACGGGTTTACTACCCATGTGCCTCCGTCTGCCGCATACTTTCCTGCATAGTCCTTTGAGAGAAGGAGCTTGTCGGCAGCGTTCTGCGCTGTGCTGTTCTCGTCAAGATACCATGCGTATGGGCTTATGAATGGAGCCTGAACGAGACCGAGCACGTTGGTGGAACCGATGTCCTGCATGGAGTAGTCCTCGCTCCAGCCAGTATCCATGATGTTGTAGCTGTTCTGGTTGTATGCTATGTCCAGACCTGTTTTCAACTTGGAGGCAATCTTTATGTCAGTGTTGAAGCGAAGGTTCAGACGATCCATGTCCAGCCCCTTGCTTGTACCTTCTGTGCTTGCGTAGCCAAGAGAGAGGGCGTACATACCTATATCGTCACCACCTTCCACGCTCAACTTGTAGTTCTGAGTGAAGGCGTTCTGATACATGTCCTTCTGCCAGTCGGTGTTGTTGTTGAAGATGTTGCGGTAGTAGTTGGATGGTGTCTTGTCCAGAAACTGGTATTTTGTGAGGTCGCCTGACTTCACGTTCTTCACTGTACCGATAAGGTCTGTGAGGTACGTGTTGTATTGGTCTCCGTTCAAGACGTCAAGCTTCTTAGGTATGAACTCCATACCTCCGTAGATGCGGACGTTGATCTTGGTGGCCATGCTCTTTCCGCGCTTGGTGTTGATAAGTATCACACCGTTGCCTCCCTTGGCTCCGTAGAGTGCCGTGCCGTTCTTCAGCACCTGCACGCTTTCTATGTTTTCGGGGTCTATGCCAGCGAGTAGGTTGTTGTAGAAACCTTCGTGCAGTGCGTCGCGGTCGTACTGTGGGTCAATGATGTTTCCGTCTAGTACGATGAGCGGCTGTGTGTTGGCGTTGATAGAGTTGACACCACGTATGGTCATGAAATTGCCTACTCCAGGGTTTGCGCTCCTCATTATGGTGTGTATGTCACCTGCCAGTTTTTTCTCTATGTCCTGGTCCACGTTCATACTGCTCGTCTCGTCCAGCTTGGCTGTGCGCTGTGCGGTGATGACGGTCCCTTCGGTGTAGTAGGAGTTGAAGGCCTCCGTTATCATCTGTGCGTCAGCCTTGTTTTTCTTAACGGCCACCTGCAGTGGATTGTAGCCTTCAGCGTACAGATACAAGGCATCGGAGAATGTGGGGATGTCAAGGGTGTACGTTCCGTCTTCCTCTGTCAGAGTGGAATATCTTTCCAATCCCAACGCCTGTACTCGCACACCGCCCATAGGCTCGCTTGTGGATGCGTCTACGACAACACCCTTCACGGTCTTCGTCTCGTATTGCTTCTCTTTCTTCACGCGGGCTGGCTTCTCGAGTTTTACCTCGTCGCCGTCACCTGCTGCCTCGTCCTGGGCATAGGCGTTAGTCGCGCCCATGCCGGAAAGTGCCAGGAAGCACAGACTCGTGCTTAAGATTCTTTCTATCTTCATATCGGATATTTTTTACTTCATTTTTAAATGTTCTCGGGATCTATCTCTGTCTCGCTACCGTCCACCTTGCTCTTGAGGATAATCTTGTCTATGCAGATGTTCCATGAGTATCCTTTCTTGGCGTTGGATGTGGAGTTATCACCCTGGATGATAAGGGTAGGATATGAGTAGCGCATGCTCTTGTATGAGTAGGGGAACTCGAAATCCTTTATCACCGTGATGGTGTCTACCTTGTTGGGGGTGTCCCAAGCGATTTTGACATCAGAAGACGTGGCGTCGCCTGTACCTGCCTTGTTGTAGCGAACCTTCACTTTCATCTTCATCTTGCAGAGAGCGGCGATGGAGTCTACGTAGCTACTGTCGAGATATACGCTGTCCACTTCTCCGGCGTCCGCGATGTTCTTGTACCACTCGGGAACCAGTACCAACTGGATATCATACTTACCGCTCATCACCTGTGCACCGGGTACGTATGCGTGGGGGCAGTTTCCTTCCAGTTTCACTTCTACCAACGGGTTACCTCCGTTGTAAGACTGTATGTAGTAGAAGTCGTTGTTGTAAACCTGTCCGTATTTCTCGGAAATCTCTGAATAGACGTTGTTGTTGAAGCCTACGTTCTTGGAAGAGTTTCCCGCTTTGTAATACTTGGTTTCACTTGTGCAGAAGAAATTTCCTCCGTTGATGTTGACTTCAACGTCAGGCTTGTAGAACTCTACAGGGAACGCCCATTCGCTCAACTTGTAAGCGTATCCGTTACTCATCTTTATGGTGTCGCCGTTGAACAGCATTGACTTGTCCCAAGTATCCGTAGAACGGAGAGTATCGCCGCGTGTGTTCAGCACGTATTCAGCTCCCTCGCCTTTCAACTGTACGAACTTGTCCAGCTTCCATTTTTCTCCACCTTCGCCGCCAATCTTAGGCTGTATGTTGACGTTGAAGAGGGCTGGAGCAATCATGTCCTGTACAATACTCATATTCGCCAGAGAGTCGGGATCGGCTATCGTACGGTTGTACGTCACGTTGTTGCTTTGCTTGTCCTTGTCCACATACTTTGTCGGATATTTGTAGTATGGTCTCAGCTTCTCTATTGTAGCGTCCCATATTTCATCCGATGGAATAAGCATGACGAACGAAGAGTCCTCTCTCGTGAGATCCATGCTTATACCCTTCTCCGCAATATCCCACTTTTCTGCTTCTGATGTCGTGGCTGGAAGATAAGAACGATTGAACAAACGGTTGGATGTGTAGTAGACGGAATCCACATAGGTGGTGTTTCCGTTCTCGTCTGGCAAGCCTTCTATGCTGGCATCCCTAAAGAAATAAGTGGTGTCCTTACTTATGATGTACTCCTTCATCTTGCCAAAGTCGTCACCGAACTTCAGATTTTCGTAGAAGTTGTAATGGAAAGGTGCCACTCCGTCTATGATGTGGAGCGTACCGTTGGCAGCGGCAATGTTTTTCTCCAACAGTTTCTTTCCTTGGAATGTGCCGGCACCCTTGTCAAACACCATGTTCTTGCCATTGATCATGCGGACGGTATCCAACTCGTTGTCAATGGCCAAATGACGGAACTGGCTGATGTGGTTGGCTATAAGCTGTTCCTGCACGTTGTATCCTTCTGTCTCGCACATCTCAAGCCACTTGTCACGTTCTTCGTCTGTCAGGTCATCATTGGTGGGAGCCCACAATGTATTTATCTGACCGCTCTTGAGCACATCGGCGTAGCTATACGACTTCACCTCGTGCTTCTCGTCTTTCCAATACTTCGCTTTCTGTGCGATAGCGGCAAAGTTGCTGAGCTTAGGGTTGCTGCTGATCAAGTCCCACAGGGTTTCCTTGGGAAGGGATTCCACGTCGCTGGAACCTTCGTAATGGTCGTCCCATGTATCGGTGCAGGCCGGAACCGCCACCAAGACGGCTCCAGTTGCTATTGCACCGAATATTCTGTTTATTTTATTCTTAGCCATATTTGATATTCCTTAATATTGCTTTTTTTGTTTTTTACTCCAGAACAAGCTTACTGCTGATACTTGGACTTGTTCCATACAGGATTCTGCTCTATCACTCCATTGTTGGCCTGAATCTCCTTGTAGTAGATGGGGCTATAGAGACCGTAGCGGTTCTTGAACCTGTTCTTGAGCGTGGTGTAGTAGCTCTGGTACGCGTTCTTCAGATATTTCTCCACCATCTTCTCCACACCTTTCTGGCCGTTGCCTATCACAACTTCCTCGGTGCTTTCGCGCGGGTCTGCTTCTCCTGCGCTTTGGCCGGCATAGCGTTCTGCATACCTTACAAGGTCATACCAGCGCTTGCCTTCACCGAGAAGCTCTATCTGACGTTCGTTCATAACCATCTCTATCGCTGCGTCGCGTGATGAGGGAGATGCAGGATATGGGGTACAGAATGTACACTTGTCGCTAACGTCAAGGTAGCCTTCCATTGACTTGGTGTCGTCTTTGTAGTTGCAATATGCACGTCTACGCAGTGCCGCACAGAGGTTGATGGCCTCCTTGATGGAACTGCTGCTACCGATGGAGGCGAGGGCCTCAGCTTTAATCAGCATCACCTCAGCTGTACGGTATATAATCCAATTGCGGTAGCTGCTGCTTTCTACTGAGATTGACTTAAACTCGTGACTCGTTTCCTGTCCTGTGAAATTAGCCGTACAGTGTTTGTATTTCATACAGTAGTATCCTGCAGCCGCTGTGACGCTGGATGAAGAACCGGTCTTGATGAGATTCTGTGCGCCTACCCATGCGCGTGTGTCGTAGAGGCAAAGGTCTGTGCCCCAACCACCATACGCTGCGCCGATAGCGTCTTCGCTGACTTGCAGATGTGTACCGTTACTGTGTCCGTAAAGGTGTTCTGTAGCGGGGTTTGATCTGCTGTCGCTTGAACTGTACTGAAGCTCAAATATGCTTTCTACGCTGTTACCACTGCTGAAGATTTTGTTAATATGAGTAGGTTCGATTTCACCACTTCTTGAAACACTTTCGAATTCGTTCTTGATAAGGTCACAGTTCTCCAATCCGAAATCTACCGTGTTAGACCTTGAAGTCCCATAGCCAGACTCGTTCTCTGTAGTTTGGTCGTGCAGTGAAGCAAGTGCCTTGTCCGCATAAGCCGCTGCTACTTCGTAGTCGAACATCACGCCGTGCTGTCCTTCCTTTATACAGTTGGGAGTTACAAATTCGTCCGTTGCGTCCTTGCCGAAACGTCCTTCCCTAAGAGCCGCACGCCACAAGTACATGTCCGCCAGCAGGGAGTACACGGCGCAATTGGTAATCATACCCTTGCTGTCTGATGTGCTCGTGAAACGGTTGCGCGCCTGTCCCTTTATCGTCTCTACATCCAGGATGAGAGAGTCAAGTACCTGCAACTGATTGGTGAGCGGATAGTACTGAACCTCCGCATCACTGTTTATAGTTGCAGTGGTATAAGGTATATCCTTGAAGGTACGCAACAGGTAGAAGTAGTTCAAAGCCCTGAGAGTTTTCATCTCAGCCCTGATGTAGTACCATTCCGTGGTGGTGAACTGCTTGTCCTTTTCAAGCACTTCGGGACCGTGCTGCAAAACCTTGTTGCAATAGTTGATGGTGGTGTAGACACCGTTCCACTCAAAGATGCTCATACTAGAGTCGAGCAGTCCTTTCATAACCTCGTCGTACTCGTCATAGTTGCCCTTATCGCTATGCTTCGGAGAGTCGAGGTTGTATGAGTCAGAACGGAGGTCTCCCCAGACGGCCAGTTTCTTAACTGTGCTGGCCATCTGCTTGTATGCGCCATATCGCACTGCGTCAAGGTCGTTCTTGTCTTCCCAGTATTCCTCCTCCACTACGCGGTCTGTGGGGTGTATGGTCAGCCAGTCTTCACACGATGTGGTGCCGACAGCCATAAGACCCAGTATGGCGACACTCTTGTATATATTCTTTAATTTGTTCATTTGTCTGAGTATTTAGAAACCGAGGGTTAAACTGCAAGTAAATGACTTCGTACGCGGTGTACGTGAGTTGTCGGTAGACACTGCGAATCCCTGAGGAGAGACATCGGGGTCTACACCCGTGTACTTGGTCCAGCAGAAGATGTTGTTGAGAGAACCGAACAGCTTGAGCTGGTTGATACCATACTTCTTGAGGTTCTTGGCATCGAAGTCGTAGCTCAGCTGTATGTACTGGAGACGAAGGTAGTTTCCGTTCTCTACGTAGCGGTCACTTGGCAGTGAGTTGTAGCTGGAGTAGCCTGTGCCATAGTAGTTCAATGCACGTGGAATCTCCGTCTCGTCACCGTTCTTGCGCCAACGCCATGTGGTGGCGTAGCTCTGGTTGTTATTGTTCAGCATGCTCTCGTTGGTCATACGAGCCAAGTTCACAATCTTGTTACCCATACGGAAGTTGAAACCTGCGTTGACGGAGAAACGTCCGTAGTAGAGGTTCACACCAAAACCACCGTTACACTTGGGGTTGGAGTTACCGAGGTAAACCATATCGAAACGGTCTATCTGGCCATCGTGGTTGACATCTTCGTAGATGGCGTCACCACCGCGGAACTGATAGCGGTAGCTCTCGTTGTAGCAGTAGTACATTGGCAAGGGTATTCCCTTAGCGTCAGTCAACATGTTGCCGTTGGCGTCGTATGCGATAGGACATGTGCTGATGTCCCCGCGACGTGCTGCAGCGGCTGCGGTATTGATCTTGTTGCCTTCCGCATCGTATCCGCTGTTGTCAACTTCTGCATAGCCGTAGTTGGAGATAGACGCTGTGGTGTATCCGTTGTGGTCGTAGTCGTACTTGTAAACTCCCAAGTAGCGGAGACCGTATATGGAACCGAGGGCGTTGCCTATCTGCACGCGTTTGTTGTACTCCTCGTTTACCGGACGGTATTTCTCAGCTCCGTTGAGGTCTTCAAGAATAAGGGAATTCATCTCTTCCAGTTCGTTGAAGTTCTGTGCTATGTTGCCGCGGAACTTGACTGAGAACTTGCCTGCCACATGTATCTTGGTGGTGGAGAAGTTGAGCTCCCATCCCTTGTTGCGAAGAACGCCCGCATTTACTTTGGCAAGGTTGCTAAATCCGTTGGCGCTGGGGATTCGGAGGTTGTCCATCAGAAGGTCTGTGGTCTTCTTGTTGTAGACTTCCATTTCCATTGTTATGAAGTCCTTGAAGAGACCCAAGTTGAAACCGAGGTTCCACTGCGCTGTCTTCTCCCACTTTATATTGGTGAGGGAGAGGTTCTCAGGTATAATCACCGTATGGCCATTGTAGAATCCGGCTGTAGCGTACTTGTTGTACTGGTTGCTGCCACCGCCACCCGTGTTACCGGTGATACCCCATGTGGGACGGAATGCTAGCATGCTCAACCACTTCTCACTCCACTTCATGAACTTCTCGTCGCTGATGTTCCAACGGGCACCTACTGAGGGGAATGTTCCGTACTTGTGTCCCTTACCGAAACTGGTGCTACCGTCCACGCGGACTGTAGCGTCTAAAGAGTATTTGCTCTTGTAAGAGTAGTGAGCCTGTGCGTAGAAGCTCTGGCTACGCCATTCGCTGTTCGTCGCGCTGGCAGAACGAAGCAATGCCACTACCGTCGGGTCTGATATGCCGTCGGGCACGTTCCAGAGTCCCAAGCTTTGCTTGTTGCTGCTTCCTGTCGCCATCTCGAAACGCACCAAACCGCTGACGCTGTGGTCTCTGTTGGGGAACGCCGAGTAATAACGGAGGTCGTGGCGGGTAGAGAACTGAAGTGACTTGTACTCGTCGTTACTTACGTAGTTACGTTCGTTCTCTGAAAGGTAGGCTCCATTCTTTCCTCCCCATACCCAATCCATGGTCTTGAGTTCGCTGGGACAGTATGTGTCGTCGCTGGTGTTGTAGATGTCAAGCTGAACGTCTCCCCAATAGTTGAGTCTGTGGTGGTCTTCATCCTTGCCGAGCAATTTGTACTCCACGTTGAACTGGGGAGTAAGGTTGTACTGCTTCTGCTTCCACCATGAGAGGTTGGCTCTTGCCACAGGGTTTCCGTTGATGAACATGTCACGGAGCTCGTATGACGTCTTACGTCCGTCGTTTTCCAACTTGCTTGTTGAGCTTGTGGTAAGCGTAGCCGCAAGCGGAAGCATGTTGAAATAGTCGTTTGTCTGTACAGGATTTGAGGGGTCTGACACGTCATACTCGTATATGCTCATGTTAGGCATTGCCTTGTATGCACGGGCGAGCACGTCGTTACCATAGTTCTTATTGTTGGTGGTAAACGCCAAACTGATGTTGCTCTGGAATTTGATACGGTCGCTCACCCAATAGTCAAGGGCAGTATTGGTGGTGAAACGGTCAAGTGTCTGGCCTATGATAGAACCCTTACTCTTGTCGTAGTTGGCACTGATACGGAATGTGGCCTTCTCACCACCACCGGACATAGCCACCGTGAACTTGTGCTCCTGACCGAACTGCTTAACCTCGCTCACCCAGTCAGTGTTCTTGTTGTAGTGGTTGTAGATGGAGGGATAAGACTGGTTGTAGTCCAACTCATACATAGATGTGGGCACCTGATACGGGTTGTAATATGACTCCTTCATCATCATGGTGTATCCGTCACCGTCAAGCATGTTGTAGCCGTCGGGCTGCCATGTACCGCTGAACTTGTACGTGAAGTTGACGCGTGTGGGACCACGATGACCGCGGCGTGTCTTGATTTCAATTACACCGTTGGCACCCTTGATACCCCACTTGGCTGCCGTGGCGGCATCCTTGAGGACCGTGATGCTCTCAATGTCTTCGGGGTTGACGTTGAGAAGGGTAGAGAACTGCTCCTCGTTGTCCATAGTCTCGAAGTTGACGTCCTGTGCGTCTTCGGGAAGTTCGAAGATGTGGTCGTTGAGGACAATCAGAGGCTGTGCGTTACCGTTGATGGTGGTGGTACCACGCAGACGCATGGTAGTACCGGAACCAAGGTTACCGGAGTTGGGCACGATGTCCAAACCTGCAATTTGTCCCTGCAGTGCTTGGTCTACGGACTCAAAGGCGAGGCCTTCCATATCGTCCATCTTGAAGTTCTGCACTGCACCTGCATACTCACGTGCAGGGATGTCAAGACCTGTTGTGGGGGCTTTCTTCTTGGCGGTTACTTCCACCGTCTTCATCACCTTGGTGTTGTCTTGAAGAGTAATCTTGAAGACGTTCTTGCCGCCAAGTTTCTGCGTATATGTCTTGTATCCTATGTATGTGACAACAAGGGTATTGTTGGGGTCTTTGATATTCATGGTAAAGTTACCGTTCATATCCGTCTGCGCCTGGCTGACAATACGATTGTTCTTGTCTTTCTCTACGACGTTAGCTCCGATGATGACATCAATGTCATCAGAGACAGTACCGGAGATACGTCTTTGCTGGGCACTTGCAGGCAACACTGTCATTACTAAGGCCCAGAGCAGTATAAGCTTTGATATCTTGTTCATACTCTATTTTTTATTAGTTAAGTCCGTATCTCTTCAAGTATCTCTTGCAAGCTGCCGGTGTCTCCCATACCACGTTGTGTCTGCCGTCGGCACCGAGAGCCGTATGGTTGAGCACACCGTCGATAAGGTGTATTACAGCGGTACTTGACGCGTCAAGTGTGATGCCTGTCATGGCTATACCACGAGGAGCTTTGCTACATGTTACATCACGGGCGAGGATGTTCTTCACATTGACGCCGTCTTTCTCGTAGATGACACTGTACTTGTTGTTAACGTCCTTTTCGTATTCGTTCTCGTCCTGGACACGGAGGATAGTCTCGTCACCCTGTTTGATGCGGTCTACGTGTATCTTGCAGAAGAGACCCTTCTCCTTGTCGTAACTTGCCGTTACCATCTCCTCGTCGCTGAGAGCTGACTTGTCAGCGAATACGGAGTTGTCGGCGAAGTGGTTGCGGAGGAAGTTGGTGAGGTAGGTAATCTTGGCCTGTATACGCAAGCTATCGGCAGCGGTCTTCAGCACGTCTGAATAAACCGTGTCGCCATCGCTGTCCACTACAGGAATCTGGATGTTGTTGCCTTCTTCGTCAACTACCGGCTTGCCTTCTTCATCAAGAGAATCCTCCATTTCGGGCATTACGTGTGAATTGTAATCAGCCGCGATTTCCTCCCATGTGGGAAGTCCATTGGCGATTTCCCTTTCTATTGCCTCGTTAGTGGGAACAAATATTGTGTAGCGGAAATTGTTGAAGAACTGAACATTGTAGTCAAGACCACCAGAATTGTCGCTCTTGGATGAATTGTCGTTGTAGAAGATACGGAACTTTTTCATCTGAGAGTACTGCTCGCTGTTGGAAAGCGTTCTCTTCACAAGTCCACATCCCTTGACGAGGTCCTCTGTGCCTGAGTACATGCAGAGTTCGTAGAATGCACGGTAGGGATTGGCTTCCCAAGCCTCGTCTGTATAACCCTTGGGGTTATATGAAGCATCTTCCATCATATCGTCTGTGAAGATACTGTATACAGAGCGGTATGTAGGAATCAAAGGAGCGTTCAGCACGTATGTCTGTCCGTTCTTCAGTTTGCTGTAAGACTTCTTAACGATGCACTCCGTGATACCTGGGTTGTTGCTTACGACCTCATTGCGCTCGTTCTCCAACTGGAAACCGCCTTTGGCTTCAAGAATGTTGTTGTCCTCGTCACGTACGACTTTGATGGCGTTACCGTTCTTGGAAACGAAATACTCGTCTTCGCCAAAGATGGCAGCGCTGTCTTCCTGCACTATGGTGTGGCTCTCAAGAATATCCTTCAGACGGTTGATGACGTCGCTGTTGTTGATGGTGGCCACACTACCGGTAAGAGCGTTACCTATGTTACCCACTTGCGAGAAGTCGCCCTTCACGTTGTAAGGACTTGAATAAGAATAACAACGCGGAACGATGGGGAAACTCTGGTTCTTGTATGTCATGGAGATGACACGCGGTGTGCGGCTCTTCATACTGATGGGGTCGTAGTAGTTCAGCAATGCGCTGTCGCTCGGCAAGAAGAACGTAAAAGTACTCTGCATGGCTTTGAGGTATGCGTAGTAGTTGAGGTTCATCTGTGTCTGGTCGTAGATAGCCCACTTCATTATGCTGTTCGTGGTGCTGATATAAGCCGGCGAGGTGACAGATGTATAGTCGGCGGGACCGTAGATGTCATCCATTATATATATAGCACCGTTGCTGGCGAGGATACAGGTGTCTATCTTGTTCAAGTCTTCGGGATAGAAGAGCTGTTCCTGTGCATCGTCGCGAAGCTTTGTCATCTTGCTGGGTACGGATCCTACGAACGAACGCATCATGATGATGTTGATAAGACTCTGAAGAGTTCCCAGTGGAATGTAGTCTATCTGTTCGTAGAGGGCTTTGTAGTCGCCCTTCGCAGGTACCACGTAGTCGGTTCTCTGCTCTGTCGTTCCTTCCTTTATATAATATGTGCGTATGAGTTCCAGACCTCCACCCTCGGTAAAATACTTGTAAAGGGCTTCGTCGCTGGGAACGAACATGGCCGCCATGTCCTTTTCCACACGTACTTCATCATAGTAGCCGTTCCATCCCGGGTCGAACTTCAAGCTCGGCACGATATCCTTGCTTGTCTCGTCCTTGTAAGGCATATACTGACGGTATGTACCGAGAGGTCCAGGCTCTGAGCTGAGTGCCCTGTGACCGGCACTGTTGTCTGAGAAGTATCTCTTTACGAAGATAGAATCCTCAAATTCGGGATGCAGGTCCTTGTAAGACTCCGTGATACGTCTGCTGTAGAAAGGTGCGCTGTATCTGTCGAGCATGTGGCTGAAGATATTCGTCAAGCCGTTGGTACGTATCACCTCCGCCATGCTTGCAAGCGGGCAAAGAGGCTTGTCTGTAACGTTAAGATATCCGTTCTCGCAGACACCGTCTTTGCTGATGAGCTTTGAATCGTAGATGTGCACGTCGCTTGTGACACGCGGTGAACCCATGAATACAGCAAAGTCGTCGTCCGTAACATTGTTCTTTGTCAAATGCTCGCTGGTGAAGTGGAGCATCATGGATACTGTGGAGTCCGCAACCATCCATATTCCGTTGCCGCCGTTCTCCTCGCGGAACCTTTCCCAGTAGTCTTTATCCACGGGGCTGTAGCTGACAGGGATGTCGGCTGACGGCACGTAGGTGATGGTGTCTATGGTCTCGACATCGGTGTACCTACGCATGTACTCGCCTCGTGTTGGAGCGTCGTTGCCTGAAGACTGGCTGCTGGCAAGGTTTTCCATTACGATGGCGTTGTTGAGCATGCTGGTGTGGATCAGCAGCTTCTTTTGAGCCTCACTCAGGTTCTCATAGCATGTGGCATTGTGCCAAGGATTGCCTTCGGGCAGTTGGGCGTTTTTCTTGAAGAACGCTTCCCATGCCTCGTCATTGGCGGCAAAGACTGTCTTAGAGCCTGTACGTGACAGGACATCGGTGAGTGAACGGTCTCCCGTGTTCACCTGCTCGTCTCCAATCAACCTTAGGTAGGTGTTGAAGGTGCCTAAGCCATCGACCTTGGGATTTTGCAGGCTTTCATAAAGGCTGCTGCTGAGAGTGCTCGGCTTCTCGTCATCGAGCAAATACTCATCCTTACAGCCGTAGATGAAGCCGCAAGCTGCCAACAAACACACCATTTTTTGTGAGTGCCTGCTCCATTTGCTTAAACGGTTTGTCATACGCATTTGTGTTATTTTTAGTTTAACTTGTTTGTTGTCTACTCTCTGGGCACACCTTATGGGTGGGCTCTTAACAAAGCAAATTTACGTTTTTTTTAACGAATAATTGATATTGAGCATGTAGAACGACAAAGTTTTTAAGGTAAATTAACAAATAAAGGTTAAAATTATGCTAATACAGTAATGCTTGTCTTGAAAATTACAGCCGTAAAGTCCCCTGTTCGCCTCTGTCGTGATTGCCTAGACGAATGGCAGTCGACATTGAACTGTAATCTCCATGATACCTGTGTTCAGACATGCATACAGACTTTGAAAATCAATGAATTTTCGGTGGAATGACTGCGTGATTGACGCTGTGTGTATGCACTTGTCCGTATGATTTGTCATTTTGCATGATTTGGCTTTCTTGCTATTCCGTAGGGACGGTGGCGTCGGCGTTTACAGCTTCAACGTTCTCTGAAGTTTTTCCCTCATTGGTGTCATCGTCGGTGTCGCCATCTGGGTCTCCAAAGTAGTCGGACGCATTCGGGTAGTCTATCGCAGAAGTGTCGGAGTCCAATGTGTCGGGCGTTTGCGCATAGACGCTTTCGCAAGTCCACATCGCAGGGTCAAGGTCTTTGGGAGGAAGGAATTTCTCCCTGTACTTGGCGAGCGACTCGTCTTTCAGCACGTCTTGGATGAAATATCCGAAGATGGGCAGTGCCGTGCGGCTACCTTGTCCTAGTTGCCCTGTGCGGAAATGTATGCTGCGGTATTCGCCTCCGACCCATGCTCCGGCTACAAGTTTGGGCGTTACGCCCACGAACCATGCGTCGGAGTGGTTGTTGCTGGTACCGGTCTTGCCGCCGAATTCTGAATATTGCAGCACGGGGTGTATGTAACTCCACAGAGCCGCCGAGGTGCCGCCCCTTTCGGTGAGTCCCGCCCTGAGGAGTATCTGCATAAGGTACGCCGAGCGGTAGGAGATGACCTGCTTCTCGTGCAGTTGGGACTTGTATATCAGGTTTCCCTCGTTGTCCTCGATGCGAGTGATCATGACAGGCATGTCGTACTTGCCGTCGTCTATCACCGTGCAGTAACTGTTCACCAGTTCGTAGAGGCTCACGTCGCTGCTTCCCAAACAGAGTGACTTGGTCTCGTGCAGTGGCGACTCTATGCCCATGTCGTGAGCCGTCTTCGCCACGTTCTTTATGCCCACCTTCACTCCCAGCTTAACGGCGACGCTGTTGGTGCTTTGCGCAAACGCACTCTTCAGCGGCAGTTCTTTGTTGGAGAAATATCCGTTGGCGTTGTGCGGAGCCCACGTCGTAGGCTTGCCGTCTATGGTGTCGGGGTATCCCACCCAAGAGTCTAGTATGCGGTCGGCAGGTTTCATCCCTTGGTTCATGGCCTCAGCGTACACGAATAGCTTGAATGTGGAACCCGGTTGGCGTTTGGCGATGACCTTGTCATATTTCCATGAGTTGAAGTCCACGTCTCCGACCCATGCTTTCACCTCTCTGGTGTCCGGCTCAATGGCCACGAATCCGCAGTGCAGGAACTTGACCATATACCTGATGGAGTCCATGGTGCTGAGAAACTGGACTACCGGCCCGTCGTATGAAAAAACTTTTACATCGTGTGGAAGGTTGAGATAGTAGTTGACAGAGTCGGGCTCCGAGGGGAACTTTTCTGTAAGGTACTTGTAGTACGATGTCTTTTTGGCCAGATTCTCTATGAAGTTCGGTATCTCCCTGTGCTGCCTGTCTTGCCACGGCGGGGTGTTCCCCCAGTGGTCGTTGAATTTCTTCTGGAGTGACTTCATCTGTTTCATGGCCGCGTCCTCGGCGTATTTCTGCATGCGTGTGTCTATGGTGGTGTAGATCTTGAGTCCGTCGGCATAGAGGTCAAGCTTGTTGACGGCATCGTATCCCGGGACGTAGCCGTTCTCGCAGAGCATGTCTATGTAACTGGCGAGAGCCTCGCGGAAAAACGGTGCGGGGCCGTCGTACCTGCTCTCGGAAGACTTGGCTGCAAGTGTGACAGGAAGTGACTGCAGTGAGTCGAGCTGCGCCGCCGTGGCCTGTCTGCCGTCCAGGAATATGTGTTGATGACCGAAGACTATGTCGAGCACTGTGTTGCGCCTTTCCTTGCTGTTCTTCGGATTGATGCGTGGGTTGTACGTGCTGGTGGCTTTCAGCAGTCCCACGAGTACGGCGGACTGCTCGTAGTTGAGTTTGTCGGGGGTGACACCGAAGTAAGTGCGTGCGGCGGTCTTGATGCCGTACGAGTTGCTTCCGAAGTCCACGGTGTTGAGGTACATGGTGAGTATGTCCTCTTTGGAGAAAAGGTATTCGAGTTTGGACGCCACTATCCACTCCTTCGCTTTCATCACAAGCAACTTCACTCCCGGGATGTGTCCGCAGAGTCCTGTTGAATATTTTGTGCGGACGCGGAACATGTTCTTGGCGAGTTGCTGCGAGATGGTGCTCGCTCCGCGGGCGTGTCCTTTGGCCATGTCTTTGACGGCCGCCAGCAGTCCGGTGAAATCTATGCCGTGGTGTTTGTAGAAACGTTCGTCTTCGGTGTCTATAAGAGTCTGTACGAGTATGGGCGATATCTCCTGAAAGGTGACGGGAGTGCGGTTCTCGTTGAAATAGCGGCCCATCATCACGCCGTCAGCGCTGTATATCTCGGAGGCTTCGCTAATCTCGTGTTTCTTGATGTCGTTGAAGCCCGGCGACTTGCCGAAGAGGTAGAGGAAGTTGCTGTCTACCGCAAGAAGCAGCAGCACCACTGACACCAGAAATGTTAACGTCCATGCCGCTATTCTCTTGTACCACGCACCTCCGTAGAAGTGCCTGATGCGTGTGCCAACCATGAGGCAGAGGCTCTTAATCTTCATAATATACTAATCATGATTCGTGACACAAAGTTACGTTTTTATCCTCACACAGCGCATGTCTGTCCACAAGATTTATGATTTCTTTTGTGTCGTCGGGATGAAACCAGTGGATGCTGTCGTCGTGTTTGAACCATGTCATCTGTTTCTTGGCATAGTCGCGCGTGTTCTTTTTCAGTTTCTCTATGGCGTAGTCCAAAGTCCACTCGCCGTCTAAGTACTTGAACATTTCCTTGTACCCGACGGTGTTGAGCGAATTGAGGTGGCGAAGACTGTATAGCGATTCGGCTTCCTGCAGCAGTCCCTTTTCCATCATGGCGTCCACTCTGCGGTTTATCTGGTCGAAAAGTTCTGTGCGTTCTCTCTGCAAACCGATTTTCACTGTACTGAAAAATCTTGACTTCTTCGCCTTTGTCCTGAACGATGAATACCGTCTGCCCGAGGTGTAGTAGACCTCCAAAGCGTGGACTATCCGCTTCGGGTTCCTGGTGTCAGCCACGGTGTAATATTCCGGGTCTATCAATTTCAGTTCCGCCCGCAGCGAGTCCAGTCCCTCCGTGTGGTATCTTTCCTTGAGATGGTTTCTTACCTCGTCCGTTATGGTTGGCATGTCGTCTATGCCGTTGCATACGGCATAGAGGTACATCATGCTGCCTCCCGACATCAGTGCTGCCGTATGCGAGGAGGAGAGGTCGTGCAGTACAGCGAGCGCGTCCGCTTCGTATTTCGCTGCGCTGTAAGAGTCTTCCAACTCCAGTGTGTGGACGAAATAATGTTTCACCACGGCCAACTGTTCGTCCGTTGGAGCCGCCGTACCGATGTTCATGTGGCGGTATATCTGGCGGCTGTCGCAGTTGAGAATTGGGCATCTCAGATGCCGCGCCAGTTCCAGCGAGAGTTCCGTCTTGCCTATTCCCGTCGGTCCGAGCAGTACGAAGAGGGTCATTTAGTCTTCAAATTCAAAACCTTCCCTGTCCAGTTCTTCGTCTTCGTAGCCGTCGGTGTCGAAGAAGCTCTCTTCCATGTCCGACTGGGTGGGAGTGGGAGTGGGAGCCGGTGCGGACTCTTCCTCCGTAAACGCTTGCGAAGGCGCGGTGCCGTGTTTGCGGCACACCCTCGGTTCTCTGTCGCCGCGTGACGAGAAAGCCACCTCCGTGACTTCCATGAGGAACACGCGCTTGTCGTCGGGGTCGAAGACGTAGGCCACCTTCTGTCCTTCGTCCTCCAGAAAGTCGCCTATCGCCGTGTCTCTCATGAGGTAGATGTCTTCGTCGTAGCCTGTCTTCCCGTCGTCGGCGAGCATGACGTGGGTCTTCACCTTCCAGTCTTCATCGCATACAAGGAAACGCTGCCCGTCTTTCTCGTCGTATTGGCAGTGGTCGAGGATGAGTCTGTGCAAGTCAGAGAACTTCGTTTCGCCGTCCGCCGCTATCTCCACGGCGAAGTCTTCCTTCTCCTGGCTGAAGAGCATGAATTTGAGTAGCATCGCTATGTGTGTTTTTATCTGATGAAACCTCTGGTGCTACCGTTGATGAAGTCCAGGATGTACTCTATCTCCGGGCTCATGGGCACTTCGTTCTTCACGCGCTCTATCAGCTCCGCCAGTTTGCCTGTTCCCTGCAGTATGATGCGGTAGGTGTCGTGTATGTTGTTGATGATGTCACGGTCAAAGCCACGTCTTCTCAGGCCCACCACGTTGAGGCCGCAGTACGCCGCCGGGTCGCGCGCCACTAGTGAGAAGGGCAGTATGTTCTGGCTGAAGCGCGTGCCGCCGCCCACCATGCAGTAGCTGCCCACGCGGCAGAACTGGTGCATCAGCACGCAAGCGCTGAGTATGGCGTTGTCGTCTATCACCGTCTCGCCGGCCAGCTTGGAGCAGTTGCCTATGATGCAGCCGTTGCCCACCATGGCGTCGTGCGCCACGTGCATTCCTTCCATGAGAAGGTTGTTGTCGCCCACCACGGTCTTGCCCTTGGCCGCCGTGCCGCGGTTGATGGTGACGTTCTCGCGTATCTTGTTGTTGTTGCCTATCTCGGCGATGGTGTCTTCGCCCTTGAATTTCAGGTCTTGCGGTATGGCGCCTATCACGGCCCCGGGGAAGAATATGTTGCCGTTACCCACGCGTGTGCCGTAGAGCATGGTGACGCTGTTCATCAGCGTGTTGTTGTCGCCGATGACCACGCCCTTGTCTACGTAGCAGAACGCTCCTATCTCACAGTTCTCTCCAATCACCGCTTCGGGGTGAATATATGCCAGCGGACTAATCTTGCTCATGTCTGTTGTTTTGAAGTTTTTTGTTGTCTCCCTACTTGTTTTTCGCTATCTGTGCCGTGAATGTGGCTTCGGCCACGCAGTTCTCGCCCACGAAGGCGTAGCCCTGCATAGTGCCTATGCTGTGTCTGACGGGGGAGACGATGTCCACCCTGAAGACCATAGTGTCGCCGGGCACCACCTTGTGTATGAACTTCACGTTGTCTATCCTCAGGAAGTACGTGCTGTAGCTCGCCGCGTCCTCCAGGTTGCTCAGCACCAGCACGCCTCCCACCTGCGCCATGGCCTCCACTATGAGCACGCCCGGCATGACGGGCTCTCCGGGGAAGTGTCCCTGAAAGAAGGACTCGTTCTGCGTGACGTTCTTCACGGCCACTATTGAGTCGGAGGTTATCTCCGTTACCTTGTCCACGAGCAACATAGGATAGCGGTGGGGCAGCAGAGTCTTTATCTTGTTGATGTCCATAGCCGGAGCCTTGCTCACGTCGTACTTTGGGGCTTGCACCTCATGTTTGCGTATTTCCTTACGCATCATTCTGGCGAACATGTTGTTGATGGTGTGGCCCGGTCGTGTGGCTATGATGCGTCCCTTGATGGGCTTGCCTATGAGTGCCATGTCGCCTATTATGTCCAGTAGCTTGTGGCGTGCCGGCTCGTTCTCCCACACCAGGGGCTTGTGCTGCAGGTATCCCAGTTCCGTGGCGTCGTGCCGTTCTGCCCCCGTGAGTTTGCAGAGCTTGTCCAGGTTTTCCTGGCTCGTCTGCCTTTCGTAGATGACGATGGCGTTGTTGAGATCGCCGCCCTTGATGAGTCCGGCGGTAAGCAGCGGCTCTATTTCCCTTACGAAGACGAAGGTGCGTGCGGCGGCCACCTCGTCGGCGAAGTGGTCCATACTGTCCAGCGTGGCGAACTGGCTGCTGAGCACCTTGCTGTCGAAGGATATCATGCTTGTGATGGAGAAGTCCTCGTCAGGCAGCAGGGTGATGCACGCTCCAGTCTCCTCGTTGCGGAACTCCATCTTCTTGGTGATGTAGTAGAAGTCCTTTGGAGCTTCCTGTTCCTCCACTCCCACGCGCATTATCTCCTTCACGTAGGGCTCTGCGCTGCCGTCAAGAATGGGTATCTCGGGGCCGTCCACCTGTATCAGCACGTTGTCTATCCCCAGAGCGTATATGGCGGCCATGGCGTGTTCCACTGTACTGCACCTCATGTCGCCCTTGCCCAGCATGGTGCCGCGTTGCGTGTCCACCACGTTTTCTGCCACGGCGTCCATGATGGGTTGCCCAGGCAGGTCCACTCTCTGTATCTTGTATCCGTGACCGGGCTTAGCCGGCAGGAACGTGACTGTGAGGTGCAAACCCGTATGCAGTCCCTTGCCGCTGAGCGAAAAACTTGTCTTTAGCGTGTTTTGTTTCAACATATACATTATATATTATCTGTTTTCCCGTGTCGAAGCCCTCTCGTTTTCCGAAAAGGCTCCGACGTTTTCCGTCGGAAGTCTCTATTTTATTCTTTTGGAGCTGTCAATTGCAATCAACGGCACCTTTTTGTTTCGGATGAAGGTCTGGCGTGTGCAATCTCGCCTCTCCGAAGCCCGGATGGACCTGTCGCCGCAAGGTTCTTGTCGCTTTGAAGTCCGGATGGATCTGTCGTCGCAAGGTTCTTGCCTCTTCGAGAGCCGGATGAAGGTCTCTGCAGACTACGGCGACCGATAGGAGGAGCGTTTGCGCAAAACGCGATCCACTGCACGCGAGGTGAAAACCTCTTTTCTTGCGAAGGGTGTGTTTTTTGCTTTGGTAGGTGTCTCCTTCGTCGTCGAGCGGAGGCAAACGACCTCCTAAGTCTGTTTGCTGTCAGGCTTCTGGAAACTCTAGCAGGTGCATAGCGCTCGGCGCACCGTACTCTAGCTAATCTGGAAAATCTAGAGCCGCCAGAAAATCTAGGATTACTAGACCTTCTTTCAAAGGGCACGTCTCGTGAATCCGCACCTATTCCGTTTTTGCTCCGGCCTGCACCAAAGACTTCTTCAGTTCCTCTACTTCGCGTTTCATCTTGTTGAAGTCGGCCCACATGTCGGGCAGGGCCTTGAATATTGCGCTTGACTTCCAGAAGTTCCTCGCCTCTATGGCAGGTGCGCCTTGTATGGCTGTGCCCGGCTTTTTCACGCTGTTGGGTATACCCGACTGCGCTCCGGCCATGGTTCTGTCTGCTATGTGGGCGTGACCGGCTATTCCCACCTGTCCGCCGAACATACACCATTCGCCCACCTTCGTGCTGCCGGCTATGCCCACTTGTGCTGACATCACCGTGTGGCTGCCTATCTCGTCGTTGTGGGCTATCTGCACCAGGTTGTCCAGTTTCGTGCCGCGGTGTACTATGGTCGCACCCATCGTGGCGCGGTCCACGCACGTGTTGGCGCCTACCTCTACGTCGTCCTCTATGATAGCTATGCCTATCTGCGGTATTTTATCGTATCCCTTCTCAGTGGGCTGGAAGCCGAAACCGTCGGCTCCTATCACGCATCCGGCGTGCAGGATGCAGCGGCTGCCCACGCGGCAGTCGTGGTAAATCACGGCGTTGCTGTATATCTCAGTGTTGTCGCCTATCTTGGCGTTCTGGCCTATGGCGACATGAGGATGCAGCACGCAGCCGTCACCTATCTCCGCACCTTCGGCTATAGCCACAAACGGCCCTATGTAACAGTCGGTGCCCACCTTGGCCTTGGGGTCCACGAAGGCCAGTTCGCTCACGCCGGTGCGCTTGGGCTTCATGCTTTCGTAGGCCTGCAGCAGTTTGGCCACAGCATCTCTGGCGTCAGCCACCTTGATGAGCGTGGCCTTCACCTCCTTCTTAGGTTTGAAGTTGTCGTTCACCAGCACCACGCTGCTCTCCGTGTCGTAGATGTAATGCTCGTATTTGTCGTTGGCGAGGAAGCTGATACATCCCGGTCTGCCTTCCTCTATCTTGGCGAAGTCGTTCACCTTCGCCTCGGGATTTCCTATCACCGTGCCTCCTATGAGGCTCGCTATCATTTGCGCTGTGAATTCCATTTCTTGTCAGTCTGTTTCGTTAGTGTGTACGATTGGTGTGTGTGTGCCGTTGTCAATCGCCCAGCATCGCGGCCATTTGCTTTTGCACCTCCTCCGCTTTCGCAGCCGCCGTCTGGGCGAAGTTCTCAGTGTTGTCGGCGTATATGATGGCGCGGCTGCTGTTGACCAGCAGTCCGCAGTCTTCCGTCATTCCGTAGCGACATACTTCCCTCAGGCTGCCTCCCTGTGCGCCTATGCCCGGTACGAGGAGGAAAGCGTGTGGTGCGGCGCGCCGTATGTCCTTGAACAGTTCACCCCTCGTGGCACCCACTACGTACATCATGTTGTCGTCGTTGCCCCACTGGTGCGACTTCCTTATCACCTTCTCGAAGAGCCGCTCTCCGTCTTTGTCTTCCGTGAGCTGGAAGTCAAGTGAACCATTGTTGCTGGTGAGGGCGAGGAGTATCACCCATTTGCCCTCGTAGCCTTCAAGGAACGGCGTGACGCTGTCTTCGCCCATGTACGGCGCTACGGTGAGCGCGTCCACGTCGTACTCTCCGAAGAACGTACGCGCGTACATCTTGCTGGTATTGCCTATGTCGCCGCGCTTGGCGTCGGCTATTATGAATTGCTCGGGATGGTTGGCCTTGATGTAGCTCACCGTCTTGGCGAACGCCGCCATGCCGGCCGTGCCGAACGCTTCATAGAATGCGAGGTTGGGCTTGTAGGCTACGCAGTAAGGCGAGGTGGCGTCTATGATGGCCTTGTTGAACGCAAAGATGGGGTCTTCTTCCGTGAGGAGATGTTGCGGTATCTTCTTAAGATCTGTGTCTAGTCCTACACACAGGAAACTTTTCTTTTGCCGAATCTGTCCGACTAATTCTTGTCTGTTCATAAGTTGAGTTGTTTTGTTCTTTTCTTCTTTTGTAAGAGAACGCTGGGCGTTGCCGTGGCTTACAGTTCCGCCGCCTTCATCCTCTCGGCGTTCTCCGCCACTGTCAGGTGGTCTATGCAGTCTTGTATCTGTCCGTCCATGAATGCACTGAGGTTGTAGACGGTGTATCCGATGCGGTGGTCGGTGATGCGCCCCTGTGGGAAGTTGTATGTGCGTATCTTGGCCGACCGGTCTCCGGTAGACACCATGGTCTTGCGTCTGGAGGCTATGTCGTCGATGTACTTCTGGTGCTCCTTGTCGTAGATGAACGTGCGCAGGCGAGCCAGGGCTCTTTCCTTGTTCTTGGGCTGGTCGCGCGTCTCGGTGCACTCCACCAGTATCTCCTCGTCCTCGTCGGTGAACGGGTTGTGCCACATATAGCGGGCACGCACTCCGGACTCCACCTTGTTGACGTTCTGTCCGCCCGCTCCGCTACTGCGGAACGTGTCCCACTTTACAGCTCCTTCGTTTATCTCCACGTCAAACTCTTCCGCTTCTGGCAGTACTGCCACGGTGGCGGCGCTGGTGTGCACTCTGCCTTGCGTCTCCGTGGCGGGCACTCTCTGCACACGGTGCACTCCGGACTCGTACTTTAGCGTTCCGTACACGCCTTCGCCCGTCACGCTGAAGACAATCTCCTTGAAGCCTCCCACCGCACCTTCGCTGAAACTGCTGACGGCCATCTTCCAGCCTTTCGTCTCGATGTACTTGGAATACATGCGGAATAGGTCGCCGGCGAAGAGGGCGGCTTCGTCTCCGCCCGTGCCGCCTCTAATCTCCATTATCACGTTCTTGTCGTCCTCGGGGTCGGCCGGTATGAGCAGTAGCTTTATCTCTTCTTCCAGTTCGGGCAACTGCTTTTCGCTGGCGGCCAGCTCCTCCCTCAGCATCTCGCGCATGTCGGGGTCATCTTCCGTGGAGAGCATCTCCTTGGCATCTTCCACGTTGCGGAGACATCCGGTGTACTCCTTGCGTGCGGCCACTATCTTGCCAAGGTCTTTGTACTCCTTGGCGAGCTTAACATAACGTTTTTGGTCGGCTATAACATTGGGGTCTGTAATCAATGTCGACACTTCTTCGTATCGCGTGACCAGTCCGTCGAGTCTGTCCAATAAATCCATAGCGGCGTGACTTCAATAATGGAATTCTCCGAATTCGCTCTTGATGACGAGGCTCTTCTGGCCTTCTTCTATGTGTCCTACTATCTGGGCGTCAATATTGAAACTCTTGCTTACGGCGATTACCTCTTCCGCCTGCTGCGGAGATACGTAGACCTCCAACCTGTGTCCCATGTTGAAGACCTTGTACATCTCGCTCCAGTCAGTGCCGCTGCAGTCGTGAATGGCTCGGAACAGTGGCGGGATGGGGAACAGGTTGTCCTTGACCACGCGGCAGTTGTCGGACACGAAATGCAGCACCTTGGTCTGCGCTCCCCCCGTGCAGTGTATCATGCCGTGAATCTCGGGGCGCATCACGTCAAGCAGCTTCTTCATCACCGGAGCGTACGTGCGGGTGGGGGAGAGAACCAGCAGTCCGGCATTGACGGGACAGCCCTCCACATTGTCGTCCAGACGGTACTTGCCGCTATAGATAAGGTCTGATGGCACGGCGTGGTCGTAGCTCTCGGGATATTTCTCCGCCATGTACTTGTTGAACATGTCGTGGCGCGCACTGGTCAGTCCGTTGGAGCCCATGCCGCCGTTGTATCTCTTCTCGTAGGTAGACTGCCCACAGCTGGAAAGACCCACGATAACGTCGTCTGGGCGGATGTTGGCGTTGTTGATGACGTCTTTGCGCTTCATGCGGCAGGTCACTGTGCTGTCTACTATGATGGTGCGCACGAGGTCGCCCACGTCGGCTGTCTCGCCTCCGGTGGCGTGTATACCTATCCCCATGTCGCGCATTTCCTGAAGCAGCTCGTCCGTGCCGTTGATGATGGCGGAGATGACCTCTCCGGGAACGAGATTCTTGTTACGTCCGATGGTAGAGCTGACGAGAATGTTGTCCACGGCGCCCACGCACAGCAGGTCGTCGGTGTTCATGACGACAGCGTCCTGTGCGATGCCCTTCCATACGGACAGGTCGCCCGTCTCCTTCCAGTAGGTATAGGCAAGGCTTGACTTAGTGCCGGCTCCGTCGGCGTGCATGATGTTGCAGTATTCGGGGTCTCCTCCAAGGATGTCGGGGATTATCTTGCAAAACGCTTGTGGGAAAATCCCTTTGTCAATGTTCTTTATGGCGTTGTGCACGTCCTCTTTGGCTGCGCTCACGCCTCTCATCATATAGCG
>CAVHNA010000007.1:0-28106 GCA_963637205.1 Bacteroidaceae bacterium | reverse complement strand
GAGCATAGTTCTGCAACAACCCACCATAGTTGTTCTGAAGCGGTTGTGTCAGTATCGCTATTTTCATTGATTTTATCGTATTCCTGTTCGTCTATATACTATTTGTATTACATATCATGAATATAAATATTCTCTTTCCATGATGAACAATGTCCGGTTCGTCCAAGTTCTACATTTTCTATGCAAATTCAATATTCTCAGCACAACACATATCCAACATAAACGTAGCAACATTTTGCCAGTCTCGTGATTGATATGGTAGAAATTGCTAGGGATTGAAGGTAATCTTGAAGTTGGCTTTATGAATTATGTTTTGAGTTTAGGCAGAAAAGATCTCTATCAGTCTTGTTAACTTACTCTTATCTCCATATTATATCTCTTCCAGCCTCTATCCTTGCACCTGAAACTGACAGAGACGATACGAGGATTTTTGAGTAAGTGTAACCGTGGTTCGAATGTCACAGGTACATCAACACATTGCGACTTAGCCCCCCCCCCCGACAGAGTTTGGAGCAATCTCTTTACAAGTGACTTGCATCTGCTTACAAACATTCTGGCATATTGACGAGCTGTTGGTTTTGTACAGTCATTTATCAGGTCTATAAGGTTTTCGCTCTCCATACGGTTAAAGAACTCTTCTCGTTTAGGATGTACCTGTGGCGAACGATAACATGCGGGGTTAAGCGGTTTTATACTTTCGTAGGTGGTTTCCTTTACGTTCAACAGAGAAAAGTCAAGTGCATCCTTGCCTCTCCCAGTATTGATAAATACAAGCCCTGTACCTTTGTCGTCGTCCATGTCGGGGAAGACTGTGTTGACACCCCAAAAGTCTGCAATGGTGATGTCACTTTGGCTACTGCACCCCCTCGCTTTGCATTCATAACACGATGGACGTAGCGTTATGTCCTGCAGGAACGCCTTCATGTAATGATTCTTTTGAAATGGAGACAACATAGATACAGTCTTGTCTTGTTCGTTGTATCTGAGTTTAAAGCAGAAGTTCTTCCATCCGTTCTTCTTGTTTCGGAACTCCACACTGTTAATTCGCAATCCCCCCTTTATCACCTCGGCAAGATACATTCGCCAGACCTTAGGACTAGGTGTGCCATGGCAAATGAAGTCCAATGTCAGCAGATTGCTATATGGTTTGCGTAAGAATTTGTGCAGTCCTGCCACTTGACATGGTGTGCCTGAAAAAAGTACTTGTCTGCCTTCTGCAAGGAAACGTGCGACATCTTTGTAAGCGTTTGCCATACGAGCTTGCACATACTTGGAGCCCAAGAAAGATTCCACACCCGTCATGTCTTCTGCATGGTCAATGACTACTTGCCAGTTTTCATCAAAGCGCGCCCCGAATACGACTCCGCCTTCATTGATAGTCCGTTCTGCCAGTATGTAGAAGATACCGCCTGAAGAACTTTTCTGCCTTACCTCTTCATTCTTGTTTATGGCTGCGAGTACCTGTTGAGGCTTACATTTTTCATAAGGGTGCAGCTCGTTACAAACCTTTTCACATAGACCGCAGTTTATGCATGTATTATCATCTACATTCGGATAGAGGAATCCTTCCTCGTCTTCTGTAAGAGAGATGCATTGTTTGGGACAACACTGTACACAACTGGAGCAACCACAGCACAGTTTCTTATCTTCTATTCTTATCATATTCTTCTTTTGAGACGAGCGCAAATATTTTGGGCAGGAGCTGCAAACAGTTGCTTTTCATCCTTATTTATGCTAAAACGCCAGAATGCCAAGGCGTAAACTGCACTAAAAAAACAAGCGGCCACAGTAAATTTCACGACTGAGTCAATGCATACGACATCGGTATTCAGAATTGACAGCCCTATTATCACAAACGTTCCAGGAACTATACTCATCTTCAGTATCTCGTGCCAGAATCTTGTGATGTCCAACCGTTGTTTTCGCTGGTAGTAGATATTCATGATAAAGCCTTGTCCTACTAATAGCGCCAAACTAGTGGCGACAGCGCAACCATAACCTCCGTATGGTATTGCCAGCCAGATGGAAAGCGGCAGGCTGACCAAGGCTATTGCTATATACAGAAGCGACCTGAATTTCATCTGATTGCGCGCTTGGAGTATTGCTATTCCGAGATTCTGTATAAGAGGCGGCATCAGGGCAGTGAAGAACATTAAACAGAAATAATAAGCATCTTCATATCCGTTTCCTGCCCAAAGTCGGATAAACGGCTTCCCGAAGACTATAAAAGAGGAAAGTATAAAAGCCATTACGATATATTGCAAACGCCCTGTGCGGACAAAAAGATTGGAGATTTCACTTTCATTGTTTTCTCTGGAGATCATTGTTGTAACCTTTGGCAAAAACACCCCCGATATTGTGGTAGAAAACATCATGAACATGTGCTGAAGTTGGATGGCCACTGCATATACAGCTATAGCTACCGCACCATGATAGATGCCTAATACAAACTGTCCAGTGCTCCAGTAAATACGATCCATTATGGCATTGAGGAATATCCAAAAGCTATAGATGGAAACCTCCTTTAGAAAACGCCATTTGAATTTGGCGAAGCGTACTTTAATTGACAGGCGAAACCTACAGTACCACCAGTTTATCAGAAGGGTTGCAACATTAAAAATTGTTGTAACTACAACCATTGACACAGCTTTATATCCAACGACTAAAAGCAACACCATTACAACAGGATTTAATACAGAACGGATGATGCTTACGATTTTTTGGAAGACGAACCTTTCGTATGCCGTCATAATGCTCCCCCATATACTCATTGGGAAAGTAAAGGAAAGGTTGAATGTCATCAGCCATAACATGATTCTTGTCCTCTTGACATCCGTTTCCGTCATGGACCGAGAAAAAAGATTTTCAACATTCAAAGACAAAAGGCTTCCAACTATCATAGCTATCACACCTATGCCCATATATAGAACGAAGAACATGCCAAACATTTCTTCCTGTTCTCTTTGTTTCCCGTCTGCTCTGAATTTCGCTGTGTACCTTATAATGGCATTTCCAAAACCAAGATCCAATACTGTTAGGTAAGCAACAATTGAGGCAGCCAATGAATACAAACCGTATTCTGACTGTCCTAACATTCTCAACATATATGGAGTGAAAATCACTCCAATCGCCATGTTGAGACATATTGATACATAATTAAGCGCCACTCCGGCTTTTAGTTGGTTTACCATATTGAAGTAAGTGCCCGAAACGTTTTATGTTTTATGCTTTATGTTTTGGGTTGTTGCTTCGCTTTCCTCAGTCTTTATGATAGCGAGTTATTGACAGTTAGCGCAGGCCACTTCAACAGTGTCGCTGTGCGTCACTCAGAAAACTCTCAAGCGAAAATATTTAAAACATCATTCCCTTCATAAATGGGGGTAGGTGATATGCCTTACTTGTTGCATCAACCTTTCCGAGTGCTCGTTTTTGCTGCCCCCCAACACCCTTATCAAGAGTTTTTTGGGAATCAGCGTTTCCTCTTTCCCCATGCGTCGTTGATGTACTTGCGGATGTTGTCCACGTGTGGGGCGAGGGGCTGTCTCCGTTCTATAAACTCGCGTTTAACCATCAGATATTTGTCAAGTTTCACATCCGGGTCTTTTACCATGTCCACCACGACACAACCTATATGTTTGGCCGTGGTGCATGCGGCGAGAAGCGACGTGTAGCGTGCGAGTACCTCTACATTATTTATATATATAGACAGGGGAGAGGCGGGCTTGGGCTGTGCCGGAGCGGTGAATGGTTCCGGTTTGCGCATCGTCTGCGGCAGTTCCTCTTCCTCTGCGTACTTGCCGCCGATGAAAACCTGTTTCTGCTCAGTGGCGTTGGGAGCTATCTGTATGTATCCACCGTTGATGTTGAATCTGACAGTTGGTTTTTCTTCCACTGCAAGCTTGGTTTTTATGCCACTGTAACGGCGGTTATTATTAGGCTGCCACGTTGTACAACATGAGCTTGTATGAACGTACAACATGAGGTGCTATAGTTGTACAACATGAGACCCTCTGGTTGTACAACATGAGAAGTCGTCTTTTTCCGACACCCGGTTTTCGCGTTCAAACAGTGTGGTTTTATAAACGGAACTGAACGAAAATGAACGTGGAGTGAACATTTACGAACGAGAAGTGAACGGGTGTGAACGGATTTGCAAAACTGTCTCCGTGGGCTGCGCCTTTGCGTTGTCTTCCAGAGTCAAAGGCGATGAGAACCGATGGCTGGTTGTAAGAAGCTCCGCCTTGCACAGTATGCGGACAGCCGAGAAGCTATTCCAACTTTATGTTTCTGGTTTCCAAAGCTTGGAAGCCTCTGTTCGTAATCTGTTTGGCGTTGAAAGGTATAGGGGCGGGAAGCAGAGAGTATATGTCATTAAATCCCGCCGCCATTTCCAATGGGCTGTTAGCTGCGCCGCGGCCTACCGCCGTAACGAAGCATATCTTATGTCGAAACCCATTTATATAGTCCTTTACAGAGGGCGTTTCATACAGCAGATTCAACGTGTTGAAGAGTTGGGTGCGAGCCTTTGACAGCTTGTTGCCGATACTCCCTTCCGATATCTCGTGGATGATGAAATATTCACGCGAGGTGTCGCAAACCACAAAATCGGCTCAGCCCATATTTTTCGTGTATTCGCCAAATTGGTTCATATAGTCCTCAAAGCGTATGAAGCGTAGTTCGTATGGCGTACATTTGCTGCGGTTGTAATATGTTGCTGCCCCCGTGTTCGGTGCAACTTTGATGGAAAGAGTGGAGTTTTTCCTGTCCACAATGTCAAAAACGGAATCGGAAAAGGTTTCGGATATGACAAGAGGAGTAGCAGTCCATACAGGTAGCGTCTTCTTGCGTTTCCTGTTGATGACCAGAACCAAATCATTTTTCAGCAGACCGTCCATCAGACTGATGCCTTTTAATCTGGTTATACTCGTGATACGTCGTGGATATTGGCTCTGACATCACGCGTGTATCAAATATGTTGTCTTGTCCTGCTACCTTCAAGGAAATGGCGTAACCGTCGGCAATCTCATAGACATCCACTTTGTCGAAGTCAATCCTGCTTCTCTGTTTTATGTCGTGCTGTGCACGAGCAATCAGCAAATTCAAGTAGTTGACAATATATGGACTATGCGTGGCCATCATGAGAGATATCTTCCTGTCGTTTACGGAAAAGCACCTGTCCATCAGGGTGTTCACCAAGTCCTTCTGGCTTTCGGGATACAGACTCAATTCAGGCTCTTCTATATGGATATGGATATTCCTCCGCTCTATTTCCCCGATGTTCCTGCTTGCGGAGAAATTCTTCAAGTCATCCGACTCGGTAAGGTAGCGCAGGACAATTTGGTTGGTGGCGGTGACGACATTGTAGTTCTTGCAAAAGTGTTCCACTATGACGCTCAGAGGAGACACGTTCTGCATACCTGAAGACGAGTCCTCAAAGTTAACCTTGAACTTCTCGTCGGCTCCCTTTATAAAGAACCTTTCTCCGTTCGCCGTTTTCTCCAGCGAAAGGCTGATACCCAAGAAAGGCATGTCATGTTGCTTGATGACTCGTGTCGCCTTCCTGAAATCCTCCAATGTTTCATTAAGATAAAAGCTGTCCACCCTTTTGGGGATACGCACCGCCATGATGTCTGGTATCAGGCTTCTTTTGTCGGACACGAACGCTATCTTTTCCAAGGACAACTCGTCTTCGGACAATCTGTACCCAGTGTTTAGCTTCCCAAAGCGATAGGATATCTCGCATTTGCCATTCAGGTAGACAATCTCCGTGTCTTCCCTCATGTATTTCTCAAATCCGGCGTTCCTTACCAACGTGTCCCACGAAAAGCGGAATGGACTTTTCACGCCTGCCAGAGCAAGATAAGACCTTATATTCATCATCTTGAATATCCATTGGAACATGGCCAACGTCTTAAGTATCGTGCTCTTCCCGCTGCCGGACTCTCCTATCAAGACTGTCAACGGCTTTATGTCCTTGAGTTCCACTTCGGCAATCGGTCCAAGATTCTTTATGCTTATATATTCCATTTCCCTTATCTTGCGCTAACGTTTCATATCGCATGCAAAGTTACTCAATACCCTCCACACTTGCAAACGTTGCACTATTTTTCCTGCGGAGAGAAAGCTAATGCCTTACGGTAGACTTCGCACTCCTCGCATATGTTTTGTGCTTTAGGACACAAATGTTTTTTTTGTTTTGTGTTTTAGGTGCTACATCGACCTTTGTGAAAACTCGTTTTTGAACGAAGCCGTGGTTTTTCTGTTCTCTTCCCAAAACACAGGGGGGCTGTTCATCGTTAAGTCCTGCTTTTTGCCGTATCTTTCAATGTGGCGTACATATGACGTGTCAACCCCATTAAGCGCTGCGAAAAAGCAGTAGTACTGCTTTCTAAAATTGATAGTACTGCTTTTCAATATCGGTAGTACTGCTCTGACGATGGCACTTTTTGGAAACATCAAAGACACCCGGACGGCAGGCTGCCTTTCTGCTAAACTCTTTGGAACTGTGCATCTATCGGCAGCCCGTGAGCGAACTCACACTGCCGCTACAGCCCCAACTCAGATGCCACTGCATTGCATCTGTCAGCCATTCGAACAAAAACAGTCTGCTTCGCAGAGAGAAACATTTCCTTAACCGCATCGCAGGTAGCTGTGCCACTCAGAAAACTCTCGAGCGAAAACATAAATGTGTTGCGTTTTTCGTTTTTGTGTTGTTCCTTTGCTTGAGCGAAAGCATTGAAAACATGGCCGTGTAAATCATAAGCGGGGAGGGCACTGGTAGTGCGCGGCTATATCTTCCAAATATTTACAGCTATACGGGACATTTTTGATTGTCGGTTGACAATGTCATTTTCAGTCCATTCAGCATAGTTTGAAACAGCCTTTGCGTCAAGGTAAGAAGATTCGGCATATGACAGTTTCTTCTCTTCAAACGAGCTGTTCTTTATTTGCATATTTAGCTTCTTCTCTAAGAGGCAAGTGTTGCCCAACCTGAAAACCAAGAGATTCTGTTTCTCCTCTGGGATTTTCCAGCTTTCATCTGCGTTCTGCGGCAAGATATGTTCTATCGTCGCATCCTCGTCGCTGAAACTTACATTTTGGGAAGAACCGTTGTGCTTCTCGATAGTTGCCAAAATATATCTCACTATCTTGGCATTGCGCGAGTTGTATGGAAAGGGTTTATCTGAGAACGAGTTCTCAAAAGACTTGTCATCTATAATTATAGGGGATAACAACTGTCTTTCCACGCGCTTTTCCTTCGTAATCAACATGGCCAAAGAGTTGAATGGAACTTCTTGGTCATTTGGATTGCGGTCGCAGATGACATTGTATCTAAAGCACACTTTTATGATAATCTTGAAGAGGCTCTTAAACTCCTCGCCGGAAAGATTTAATTTGGCGGCCATCAACACCGAGAATGGTTGTTTAAGTCTGAAGACATTAAGTAGACCTACGCATTGCCTTACCTCTGCATCATCGCGCCACATTTCATCATTGCTGTCAGTCAAAGCCATATAAATATCGCTATAACGGTAAAGGTCTTCAACGAGTGCAAAGACTTCCTTGTCTGTTGTAATTTCCTTTCTTATAGTCTTAAATAAAGCGTTTGCCCTGATGGACTTGTGTGCTGCATTCCAATAGTATCTCAAGAATTCGGGCAACTTTTCCGTTTTTATGTTATCCGTCAACTGTGCCCATTTATCCTCCAAGATTTCAATTCTGCTTGGATGGGTGCTCCCTTTGTCAACCAAAGAGAAAAGGTAATTCTTCAGCAAATCAGAAGATGACAGCTGAACGCCTCGGGCATTCAAAGTCTCAAATACACGGAATGCGTTCACATCATCATTTACCACAATTTGCGTGAAGTACAGGTTGTCAACTACAGTTTGTATGTATAGGGCATAGTCTTTGCCCGAGTTGTATTTTCCTTTCAGTTTCTGTTCAAAGAATTCAAAGCATTGCTTCATTAGCTTTTCGGACCCTTTAAGGTTACGTACCCGCAAGTCCCCGAGTTTTACTATGTAATCGCGGAAATAACCGTCATTGTTACGGTTTAGCACGAGAATATTGTCATAGACAAGCGTGACGGAGTCTTTTTTGCCGATGTAGGTGTGCGTCAGGGTTTCTATTCTCTGTCGGTTGTCATCCTCGTCAATGCCATTTTCAACAAAATTCTTGATACACTTGAGGGCTGCCAAAATAAGGATGGTAACAGTGGTGAAGCGTTGTTGGCCGTCGATTATCTGGTAATTCTTGTCATTATCTGTCTGCAAGACTAGATAACCCATATAGTGGTCTTCTTGGCCCTTTATCATGTTTTCTATATCTTGCCACAAGTCGTCCCATTGTTCCGCACCCCAAGAGTAGTCTCTCTGGAACTTGGGAACTGTGAACTTTCTGTTGTTGCCTATGATGGCACTGTAGTTATTGGTGCTTGTGTTTTGAATTCCTATCATCGTGCAATCGTCTTGTTTTGGCGGATACTTACAGTTTTACCGTTACAAAGTTACGAAAATTTCCTGAACGGAGCCTACGTAGACGATGTTTATTGAATACCCTACAGATATGATGATGCCAAGATTATAGAATGTTCGTGTCTAAAAAACTGCCGTAACTTACTGCTCCGGAAGGGGAGATTCGAACAGGTATCCGTACTTCAGCCTTAGCTCTTCGTATTGCGTTTCGCAAAGACGACGTTGGTCGCTGTCAACGCCAAGCCCGGATACTATGCTGGCGATTTCCTCCATGACCTTCTTGCCTGACAGGAAGACGGGAAAGAGCGTGCCACCGAGACTGTCGGCGAACGGTGCGTAATAGTAGACTATCTCCTCTATCATGAAACGGAAGGTGTCGTACGCGTCTTTCGTGTCCAGCTTGCCGTTGCGTACGTCGGCAAGAGTTTGGTTGAGCAGGATGTCTATGTCTTCGGCCTGTGCCTGAGCCTCCTGCGACGACTTGACAGGATGGAAATAGCGGTCTATGAAAGCGTTGCGCTCGTGCAGCGTGCGCTTGTAGAAGGTGTCGCGTCCATGCTCGTCGCCACTCTCCTTGTTTACCTCCTCAAAGCGTTCGGCGTGTATGCCGGAGATGGCCACCGCCATGCCGCCAACGTCCATGACGAGACGGCGGTCGCGTGCTATGCGTATGACATAACCCTCAAGTCCGGCATAGTCACCCGTGGTGATGCGTAGCAGAGTGCGGTTCTTGGAATAATATAGGAAAGGGTGGAGCAGGAAACGGAGACGTTCGGGGTCTGTCTCAGAGAGCCGCATGAAAGGCTCCATCTGTCCGCAGGGAATGGTGGCTGGCTTGCCTGTGCTGCAGTCCTTGCACAGCATATATGGTTGCATGTTGGCGTTGAGGTACGCCTGTAACTTCTTGGGACTTCCCTGCAAGAATACCAGACCGCTGACAGAAGGGCTCTCCACTTTGCGCACTCCTCCGTGGTCCCTGTCCTTGTGGCGAGGCACGTACTTGACCGTTCTGTGTATGAAGTGCGTGACCCCATCTTCAAGAAGCTGTTCCTCAAACGCTTTCACCTTGCGGTGGTGTACGAAGAGGTAGCACCATGCCGTGTCGTGCGGCTTTGCGGAAGGACACAACCTTACCTCCGGGCCAGCCACGAGGTCTGGTCCGAAAATGTGTTTGCCCTCTAGGGTTGAGTCGCCCTCAGACTGCTGAAGGCACTCTGCCCCGCCGGCTGTAGAATGTGAGTCCGAGCAATCCTGCGTCATAAACCCCCGTCTACCTTATGTCTGTCTGTCCGGTTGCCGTCATCTTAGACGGACGTGCCGGTTTTGCAGCGGCGTTGTCCATAAGTCCATATTGTCAATACATTAGCCAGTTGAAGCCCTTCACCATACGGCATCGTGTTCCTTCTGGCTTATGCGTGTACTCTTTTTGTAGACACGATTTCGTTTGCAAAGGTACATATTTCCTTACATTTATTATCATTTTAGGACAAAAATCTTTTAGCATTCTGCGATTTGTCGCGCAGACGTTTAGCAAATCAGGTTGCTCTTGTTTCAGAACAGTTTGATATTCAATGCTTGTTGTGGAGAGTTGTCAAGGTGTGGAGAAAAAGAGACTAAATACAAAAAAAACGGCCTTGCCCCGAAACTGTCATCGGGACAAGGCCGCTACGGCCTTTTGCCTCATATCACCCCTATCGGCTTTTCTCCATTCCGTGCAGGGTGGCGCTGTCCAAGTCGTCTTTCCAGAGCAGGAAAGGATTCTTGCGCATGTGTGAGTTATAGAAACGACGGTCGCCGGTGACTTCTGTGCCTATGAACGGTAGTGGAGTGAATGGGTCGTCTTCGCCAGCCAGTTCCACCTCTGCCATGACGAGACCGTCGTTGTCACCATGGAACTCGTCCACCTCGAAGACATGTCGTCCGTCAGGACTCTTCACCAAGTAGCGGTGTTTGTCTATGACACCTGGTTCGCAGATAAGCATAAGGTCTTGTGCGTCGGTAAGGGAAATCTCAGTCTCAAACTCGTAGCGTGAGAGGCCAGCCTTGCCACTGGGGCCTTTGATGGTGAGAAACCCCTTGTCGTCGCGGATGCGCACACGCACCGTCCTGCCGTTGCCGCTGGAGATGTAGCCCTGCCGTATGTGGCTGCACTGGTAGGCGAGGGTCTTGAACTCCCCGCATACCAGAAACTTCCTTTCTATCTCGTAGTGCATAGCGTCAGGCCTGTTCTTCCGCGCCGAACTCCATGAGGTACGCCTTGATGAACGCGTCTATCTTGCCGTCCATCACACCGCCCACGTCGCTCGTCTGGTAGTTGGTGCGGTGATCCTTCACGCGTCTGTCGTCAAAGACGTAGCTGCGTATCTGGCTTCCCCATTCTATCTTCTTCTTGCCGGCCTCCACCTTAGCCTGTTCCGCCATGCGGTGTTGCAGCTCCTTGTCGTAGAGCATGGAACGGAGCAGACGCAAGGCGTTCTCCTTGTTCTTGGGCTGGTCGCGCGTCTCGGTATTCTCAATGAGAATCTCCTCCTCCTCGCCGGTATAAGGGTCTTTGTACTGATAGCGCAGACGTACGCCAGACTCCACCTTGTTGACGTTCTGCCCGCCAGCGCCGCTGCTGCGGAAAGTATCCCAGGAGATACGTGCCGGTTCTATGTTCACCTCTATGGTGTCGTCGACGAGCGGTGTCACGAACACGCTGGCAAAGGAAGTCATGCGTTTGCCCTGCGCGTTGTACGGACTCACGCGTACCAGGCGGTGCACGCCGTTCTCGCTCTTGAGATAACCGTAGGCGTATTCGCCCTGAATCTCCAGGGTACACGTCTTGATGCCGGCGTCGTCGCCGTCGAGGATATTGCTCACCACACACTTGTATCCGTTGGTCTCCGCCCATCTCATGTACATACGCATAAGCATCTGCGCCCAGTCTTGCGCCTCCGTGCCTCCTGCGCCGGCGTTGATCTTCAGCACAGCGTCCATGGGGTCCTCCTCGCGGCGCAGCATGTTCTTCAGTTCAAGGTTCTCTATGGCGGACATACTATGGGCGTAGAGGTCGTCCACCTCCTTCTCCGTCACCAGTTCCTCCTTGTAGAACTCGAAAGCCGTGTCCAGCTCGTCGCACAAGGTTTTCGCCTCCTCGTATCCCTTTATCCATTTCTCCAGTCCCTTCACCAGTTTCATCTGAGCCTCGGCACGCTTCTGGTCGTCCCAGAAGCCCGGAGCCTGTGTGCGCAACTGTTCCTCCTCGTACTGCATCCGTTTGGAGTCGATGTCCAGATATTTGTGCAGTTGTTCCGTGCGCTGCTTTACCTCTTTAAGTTGTTCTGTCGTTATCACTGTGTCTTTGTTGTTATGTGTTTCCTTTGTTTGGCTGCGCTGACCATCAGAGGCAGGAAGAGAAGTCCTGCTCGTGGTACATAGCCTCTATCTGAGCCTTGTAGTTCTCGTTGAGCACGGCCCTTTTCACCTTCAGGGTGTTGGTAAGCTCGCCGCGCTCTATGCTGAGCGGCTCGGGCAGCAAGGTGATGCGTTTCACCTGTTCGTAATGCGCCAGATCCTGCTGCATGGTCTCCAGCCTGTCCATCACGAAAGCATTGACCTCGTCGTTGGCGCACAGTGCCCTTCTGTCGGCGCATTCTATGCCGTGCGCCTTGGCCCATTCGGCCAGCAGCTTGTATTCGGGTATGACGAGAGCCGAGACGAACTTCTTCCTGTCGGCTATTATCACCACCTGGTCCACGTACTTGTCCACGCACAGTTTGGACTCCAGCATCTGCGGAGCTATGTACTTGCCGTTGCTCGTCTTGAACAAGTCCTTGATACGATCCGTGATGTACAGCTCGCCGTCCTTCATGTATCCGGCGTCGCCCGTATGGAACCATCCCTGGCTGTCTATGGCTAGAGCCGTGACCTCCGCCTTGCGGTAATATCCCTTGGTGATGGTGTCGCCCTTGAGCAGAATCTCGTTGTTCTCGCCGAACTTCACCTGCACGCCTGGGAGTACTCTGCCTATAGAACCCATGGTGGTGGACTTGTCGTACCTGTCGCACGACACGGTGGCCGTGCTCTCCGTAAGTCCGTATCCCGCTATCATCATAATACCTGCCGAGTGTACGAACTCCTCCACTTTGGGAGGTATGGCGGCACCTGCTGTGGGGAAGAAATGGTGGCGTTCCAGTCCGAGTGTCTTCAGCATGAAGGAGATGACGGTCTTCTCGTAGAAGAGATACTGCATCTTCAGTCCCATGGGAGGCTCCAGTCCGCGCATCTTGTATTGCACGTTGTACATCTTGCCCACGTGCAGCGCGTCAATCATCATCCTCTTCTGCAGCGGACTGGCCTTGTCTATCTTTTCCAGTACGCCGGCGTAGACCTTCTCCCAAAAGCGGGGCACGGCGCACATGCAGGTGGGGTGAACCTCGCGCAGGCTCTTCAGTATGTCCGCCGGGTTGCGGTTTACCGCCAACGTGCAACCGTTCTTTATGCACAGGCAAGTCCATCCGCGTTCGAAGATATGCGTGTAAGGAAGGAAGTTCATCACCACATCACTGTCAGTCAGCGGCAGCACTCCCTCGTGAGCCCTCAGAGCTGCGTTGTACATGCGGTGCGTCACCATCACGCCCTTGCTGAGTCCTGTGGTGCCGCTGGTGTACAAGATATTGGCTATGTCGTCCTGGTCCTGCTCTTCTATGCGAGTCTTTATCTCGTCGTTGTGGCTATCGTCCTTGCCCAAGGCGAGGAACTCGTCGAAGTAAAGGCTCACCTGGTCTTGTGGGTTCTTCTTCACCGAGCGGTCGAAGATGATGAGTCGCTGCACCGAAGCCTCTATCTTCAGAATGCGGTACGCCGTGTCGTACTGGTACTGCTCACCTACGAAGATAGTCCTTATCTTGGCGTCGCTAACCATATACTTGACCTGCATCTCGCTGCTGGTGGCGTAGAAAGGAATGGTTACAGCCCGTATGGCGTATGCGCCGAAGTCAACGAACAGGCACTCGGGCATGTTTTGGGAAAACACCGCAAGGTTCTCCTGTATGTCCACTCCCAGTGACATCAGAGCTTTGCTGACGAGAGACACCTTCTCGGAGAAACCGTTCCAAGAAATATCTCTCCACTTTCCTGCTTCTTCATCCTTGTAGAGGATGGCCGTCCTGTCGCCGTAGACACGAGCCTGGCGATGGACTATCGTGGGTAATGTGCTTGGATGATGCATAACCAGTATTCCGTAACTTGGGCACAAAGATAACATTTATTAAGATAAGAGCCAAATAAATTTGCCGAATTTGGAATTACGGTGTATCTTTGCCGCCTACATACACACACAGAGGATATGGAAAGACTGAAGAAAGAGGCTGTGGAGCTGTTGCTGAAGCTGACCGCAATACCGCGTGTCAGCAGGAACGAGGTTGAGGCTGCCGACATGCTGTACGGATATATGAAGGACGTATGCGGTCTGGAGATACACCGTGACGGGAACAATTTGTGGACGGTGGCTGAGGACTATGACGCATTGCGTCCCACACTTCTGCTCAACGCTCACATAGACACGGTGAAGCCAGTGGCGGGATGGGTGCGTACACCCCAGAGTCCCACAGTGGAAGGAGACAGAATCTACGGTCTGGGAAGCAACGACGACGGAGCCAGTCTGGTGTCTCTCCTTCAGGTGTTCCGGTACCTCTCAAAGCGTCGGCAACCGTACAATCTCATATTCCTGGTTTCAGCGGAAGAGGAAGTGAGTGGAAAGGGTGGGGTGGAGCATGTGCTGCCTTTGCTGCCTCCCGTAAGTGTGGCGTTGGTGGGCGAGCCTACAGGCATGCAGCCTGCCATAGCGGAGAAGGGACTGATGGTGCTGGACGTGACGGTACACGGCAAGGCAGGGCACGCTGCGCGCAACGAGGGCGTGAACGCCATATACCTTGCCATGGAAGACATGCGATGGTTTGAGGAACACAAATGGGAGCGCGTGTCCGACCTGCTCGGAGCCGTGAAGATGTCCGTGACGATAGTGAACGCAGGCACGCAGCACAACGTGATTCCCGACACGTGCGTTTTCACGGTGGACGTACGCAGCAACGAGCTATATTCCAATGAAGAGCTGTACGCTCTCATCTGCCAAGAGGTGAAGGGTGACGTGAAGGCGCATTCTTTCCGACTCAACTCCTCCAGAATAGACGTAAGTCATCCTTTGGTAAAACGGTTGGTGGAGATGGGGCGCAAGCCTTTCGGGTCTCCTACGCTGAGCGACCAGGCTCTCATGCCTTTCCCCAGCGTCAAGATGGGACCTGGAGACAGCAGGCGCAGCCATACGGCGGACGAATACATCTGCATTGGCGAGATACACGAAGCTATAGAGATGTATGTCCGGGCACTTGACGGACTGGAGATAGGGTAGACGACCTACCTTCCCATCCATGCTTCGGGGTTGAGCTTGACAGTCTCCTTACGCAGCTGGAAGTGCAGCACGCAGTTGCCGCTGCCGTCGTCCGCTATAGACCCTATGATGTCTTTGCCTTTTATCTTCTGTCCTTTGGAAACGATGACGGAGGAAAGGTTGCAGTAGACGGAGATATAGCTGCCGTGGCGTATGAGCACGTTCTTGGTGCCGCCGAACTGGAACACCGCACTCACCTCACCGTCGAATACGGCTCTTGCCTTGGCTCCCGGCTTACCCACATAGTTAATCCCTTTGTTCTCCAGACGTACGTTCTTCAGTCCGGGCACTTGGTACATGCCGAAACGGTTGCCTATCATGTATTGCCCAGTGACAGGCACTGGCAGCCTGCCCTTGTTCTGCTCGAACGTGCCGTTGAGCTGTCTGTCCTCAGCTGTGAGCCATGTGCCTTTGGGAGCCGACGAAGTTTCTGTCTTTTGCGTGGGTGCGGTGGAATCCTTGCCGCCGCTTTTTGAACTCTTCTTTTTCTTTCTTGCGGCTTCTTCCGCAGCCTTCTTCTTCCTGGCCGCCTCCTCCGCTTTCTTCCTCGCCTGTTCTATCTCGTAGGCTATCAGTTGGTCTATCTTCTTGTCCAACGCCGCCAACTGTTTCTGCTGTTCCTTTATCTTGCCTGCCAGTCCGCTCTCTTGCTTCTTCAGTCCATCCACCTTTTTGCGTTGCGCCACCTGCTGTATGTTCAGCTGTTTGCGCTGGAGCATCACCTCGTGCAGGAGGTCGTTCTTCTTGCTCTTGCGGTCGAGCTGCTTGTTGCGAAGTTCCAACAGCTTTGTCTGTTTCTCCACTATCTGGTCGCCCAAGGACTTCTGGTAAGCCACGTATTCGCGCGCGTATCTGGCACGGCGGTACATCTGCGTGACGGTCTTGGCGGACAGCACGAAGAGCAGGGCGCTCTTATACTCCTTCTGGGTGCGGGCGTAGCGTATGGACATCTTCAGTTTCCTGCGCTTGGCCTGCAGCTCCTGTTCCACTCTCTTTATGTCACCCTGTATCTTGTCTATCTCCTTGTCCAGGATTTCCATCTCCTTCTCCAACTGCTGTATATAGCGGATGCGCTCGTTGAGCTGCTGGCCTATGAAGGTAAGATCCTGCTGCCCCTTGCGCACCTCTTTCTTGGTTTTCGTAAGGTCGGACTGGGACTTCTTCAGCACATTCTGCAGTTCCGTTTTCTGCTTTTGCAGCGCTTTCACCTTCTTGCTGTTCTGAGGGAATGCGACTGTAGGCAGCAATGTCATGAACAGGAGCAGTGCGAATATCTTCTTCATCGGGTGCGGAACGTGTGGTGTATACCTATACATTATATAATATATATAGTCTGTCAAATGGAAGAGCCGAGTAGTTTGGCGAGTATGACATCAAGGGTAATCTCCGAATATTTCTTGGACAGCGACGTGCGTGTCTCCCAGTTGGAGTCCGTCTTTATACCGGACAGCGAGATGGATGCTTCCATGGGTTTGCTGCCGTTGATGCAAATCTTCATCTTGGAAGGGAAGGACTTGTCCTCCACCTGGCTGTGCCCATCGTATTGCCATGTCAGCATAGGAGACCCCTCTTTGCCTGCGGCGGACACTCTGGTCTCCTTAACCAGACTCTCAGCCGTGCTGACGAGGAAGGTGAGTGAGGCAAGTCGAGAGTCTGAATTGCTCAGCACCGCCTCTTTTCCGTTGGCGGTAACTTTGAAACGGTCCGTGGAAGGAGCCGTTCCCTTGTCCCCAAACGTGAAAAGCTCGTCCCAGAAGAGTGACTGGAAAGTGTAGAAGTCTATGCCGGCCTGCTGGAGGAACGGCACGTCGGCATACCGGACTTTCACGTACTTGTGCCCCATGCGGTCCACCACCATCAGGTATTCCTTGGTAAGCTCCATACGTCCTACCTCCATGATGCCAAGTGCCACCAGTGAAATCTGTATCACATCGTCGCGTTTCATCTTCAACGACCCTCCCACGCTCACGTTCTTGTCTCCGGCGTTAGCGCTGAGGTTTATCTTCGCCGTTATGTTTTCGGCAGTCTGCCTGTTGGCGTTCGTGAACTCAACCGCACGTTGCACCAGTGCTTCTGACGGGATGTCTGATGGCGTGCCTGTTATCTCCTTTTTGCTTCGGCACGAGGAGACGAGAGCGACGCAAAGCGTTATGACCAACAGCTTGGCTATTTTCGTTGTCTTTGGTTTCCCAAGAATTGTCAAGGCGTACATTTCTTATTTGATGTATTTCTTCTTCTTTATTTTCTTCGACAGAGATGGAGTGCAGGAGTCGTCGTTCATCTTCTCAGCGAGAGTCCACATTCTCAGAGCCGTCTCTGCGTCTCCGCACTGGAAGTGGATGTCGCCGGCGTGTTCCAGAAGGTTGCCCTGCATGTGTTCCTGTCCCAGCAGCTCTTCATCGCTTTTCTTGGGGTCGATGGCATTGTTCATGTATATGCGCGCCGTGTTATAGTCCTGCTTCACGAACAGAATCCATGCGTAGGTGTCCAGATACGTGATATTGTCCGGTTCGGCCTTCACAGTGCGGTAGCTCATGTCCTCCGCCTTGTCCAGCTGTTCGCCCTGCAGGCTCAGGTAATAAGCGTAGTTGTTGAGGCATTGGATATTGTCTTCGGAATAGACCAACGCCGAGTCGTATGCGGCGTACGCTTCGGGTATCTTGTCCTCCTCGTGATATATGTCCCCCAGTGCGGCGAACATGTCAGACACCTGCTCCGGGTCTGCGTCCCCGCCCTTGGTGGTGAGGGCAAGCTCAAGCACCTCTTCCGCTTCCGCTCCCCTCTTCTGTTGCCACAGCGTTATGCCGAGGTAATAGGCGTAGGCCAGTTCTTCTGGATGGTAGTTGACACCTTGCCGGCAGATGTCCTCCAACGAGGAGTAGTCGTTCCTTTTCGCATAGTACTGGAGCATGGTTCCGAGTGCTGCCTCGTTGGACGGTTCCACCTCCAGTATACGCTTCACGGTCTCGGCCATCTCTTCTTCGCTCGCTTTTGTGGCATGTTGGTACAAGACCTTGAGATTGAGGATGAGGTCGTCCTTCTGTGGAACGGAGAGCAGTGAGTCGAAAGCCTGGTTCACCATGTCCGTCTTGGACGTGTCGGCCAACGCTTCACTGACGATGAGCTTCATGATGTTCAGTCGCAACTCCGAGTCCGTGGACTTGTCGTACATGATGGAGTCGCGCAGACGGCGGTACTCCTCGTCATCTCCAGCGTCGCGGTAGTACATCATCCGGGAGATGTTCACGTTTACGTTTCCCGGGTCTTTCGCGCTGATGCTGTCGTATATCTCAAATGCCTTGGCGTCGTTGCCGGTGTTCCGGTAGTGGTCGGCCACCAACACCTTGTAGTTGATGTCCTGCGGAAACTCTTTGCATAGGGCTTGCAGCTCGTGGAGCGCGGAGACGGTGTCTCCGCAGTTCATGTACAAGCCATACTTCTGCACGCTGAGCTGTTTGTTCATGCCCTCCAGCACCTCTATCCTGTCAAGAGCCTCTATGGCTTTGTCTGTCATCTCATTGCTGCCGTATATGGTTGCCAACTGATAGAGAATGTCCGACCTCTTGGTCTGTATCTTCGCGATTTTCTCCAGTACGGGAATGGCGTTGTCGTTGTCGTGCATGTTCAGATATATGGAGGCGAGGGTCTCCAGATACCATGGGTTCTGTGGGTCCAGCGAAGACGCTTTCTTCAGCATGTCCATTCCGAGACTGTCTTGCTTGACCACGAGGTACAGAAGTCCGAGGTTGTATGTGGCGGCTGGGGATGTAGGGTCTATGTCGAGACAATGCCTGAAGAGCTCCAACGAGGAGGAAAAGTTTTCGGCGAGTCTGCACTTCTCGGCTTCCATGTAGAAGTAGTCGAACGTGCTCTGGGCTGATGAACCCAGGCACGCCAACGTCAATAGCAGTGCGGACAATGCACGTCTAACCTTCTTTCCCAATCCTTTCATTTCACTCCGCTGTGTCCGAAACCTCCGTCACCGCGCTCTGTCTCGTCCAGAGTGTCGCACGGTTCCCATTCCGCCTGCTCATACCTGGCTATCACCATCTGGGCGATGCGCTCGCCGTCCCTGACCGTGAACGCCTCGTTGGAGAGGTTTGTCAGTATAACGCATATCTCGCCCCTGTAGTCGGCGTCTATGGTGCCAGGAGAGTTGAGGACAGTGATTCCATGTTTGACGGCAAGTCCGCTTCTGGGTCTTACCTGCGCTTCGTACCCTTGCGGCAAGGCTATGTGCAGTCCTGTGGGTATAAGTCTTCTCTGCATAGGCAATATCTCCACCGGGCTTTCAAGGTTCGCCCTCAAGTCCACGCCTGCGGACATGGGAGTGGCGTACTGAGGCAACTGGTGATGGCTTTTGTTTATTATCCTTATTTTCATGATGTGGTGTTTTTTTTGTGTGTACGTTAAACATTGGGCAAGCTCATGCCCTTTATCTTGCGGTAGAGGTCAATGGCGAAGATGTCCGTCATGCCGCTTATGTAGTCCAGCACAGCCTGTATGCGTCCGTAGAGCGTGGGCGCTAGTATGTCGTACTGAGTGCTCACGCGGTTGATGAGCAGTTGTGAGAACGCCTTGTCGGGATTCGTCACAGCCTTTACCATAAGGTCTGTGAGCGTGGTGATGACCGTGTAGCCGGCTATCTCTATGTCCACGACATCTTTGCAGTGGTAAATCTTGGCGTACGCCGTTTCTTCGCATTTGTTGTAGGCTTGCCGCGGCAGTTCGCTGATGCCTTTGATGAGAGTGCCTTGGAAGGTGCCTGACAGAATTTCCTCCTCATGTTCCACAAACAGTTTCACGCATTCCTGCTCCAGGCGGTTTATCACGCACGAGCGCAGGTAGACTATCTGTTCGTTAGTGTCGTCCAGTGTATTCATGCGTTGTTCTATACGTTCCCTTTGTTCCTGCCCGAAGTAGCTGAGGAATAGGCTTTTGGTCTCCGCTGTGGTCAGTATCTTGAGCTTGTGCGCATCCTCTATGTCCATTATCTCGTAGCAGATGTCGTCGGCAGCTTCCACCAGATATACCAGCGGATGCCGCGCATACCGGCATCCGTACTCGGTCTCCTCTATCTTCAGTATGCCCAGTTCCTCCGCTATCTTGCGGTAGTCGTCCTTCTCGCTCTGGAAGAAACCGAACTTGCGACGGTCTCCGGCCATGTCGGACGTGAACGGGTATTTCACTATGCTCGCCAGCGTGCTGTAGGTCATCACGAAGCCGCCTTTCCTGCGCCCCTTGAAGTGGTGCGTGAGCAGACGGAATGCGTTGGCGTTGCCTTCGAAGTGTACGATGTCCTCCCATTGGGCGGGACTGATGCAGTCGTGCGTGTCGTGGCAGACATATTCCTTGAGGAACTGTCCGTCGCCTTCGCTGAAGTATGTGCCTATGGCTTTTTCTCCGCTGTGTCCGAACGGTGGGTTGCCGAGGTCGTGCGCAAGGCACGCCGCACTGACTATGCTGCCCAGTTCCGTGAAGTGAGTGCTGGCCAACTGTGGATGTCTCTCCAGCAGGAGGCGGCTCACGTCGTTGCCGAGGCTGCGTCCTACGCTGCTTACCTCCAGACTGTGTGTGAGTCTGTTGTGTACGAATACGCTGCCGGGCAGGGGGAACACCTGCGTCTTGTTCTGCAGACGGCGGAACGGGGCTGAGAAGATAAGACGGTCGTAGTCGCGCTGGAACTCGGTACGGTCATCCTTCTTCTGCGGCATGTTTTCCTGCCCCAGACGTTTGTTGGACAACAGTCTGTCCCAGTCCATCATCTTGCCGTCGTACATAACTTAGGCTTTCTCTCCGGGTTTGTAGAATATACGGTTGGCTCCGCTTGTTATCTTCACCAATTCTGGGTGTTCGGCGGCGAAGGAGTCAATGTGTCTCATGCGTTTTTCCTGAAGTATCTCGTCCATGGCTATGAGAATGCCGGTCTCTTCCACGTCGCCGAAGCCGTCGTTGATGGCAGTACCGAAGAGACGCATGGTAGGACTCAGCCCCATGTAGGCGTTCACCAGGGGCGGAATGTTGTAACCCAAGGCGCGGACCTCTCTGTTAAGGATTCTGTAGTCGTCTTTGAAGTTGTCTTCGGTGAATATCTTCTCGAAGATACTCTCGTCATGCTCCAGCGTGAGTGGCTGTTTGGGGAATATCAGGTTGTCCTTGTCGGAGAAATGCTTGTTGAGGAAATAGAGTATCAAGTCGCGCGCCATGCGATCGTAGCTCGGGTACATGGTGAACTTGCCGAAGAAATACCTCACGGAAGGCTCTATCACGGCCACCGCTCCCAGTCCGTCCCAAAGGTTGTCCAATGCGAATATTCCCTTGCGTCCGCGCAGTGTGCTCTGGTATTCTAGTGTGACAAAGCTCCTTCCCAGTTCTATGGTCCAGGGGGCATAGTCTTTCATGAACTTCTCGCTGAAGCGGAACATGTGGCTGGTGGCCAGTATGGGTTGTCCCTCCTTGTCAATCTTCCAGTCGTTGCCCAGCAGATAGCGATAGCCGCCTACTATCTCCTCGTCTTCGGGGCTCCACACTATCAACTGTTTGTACGGAGTCTCGCAAGTGTCAAACTCGTCCAGGTCCAGGCTCTTGCCCGTGCCACCTCCTGCAGCCCTGAAGGCTATCTCGCGGAGTCTGCCTATCTCGCGCACCACGTTGGGCGAGTCTTGCCAAGTCACCACATACACCTCGTTGCTGCTCTTGTTGGTCATTCGCAGTTTCTTGTCAGGTGTCAGTTCCGCTTTCAGAATGTCGCGGGGTATGCTCTGTATTATTTCTTCCATCATAGCGTGTATACTTGTTGCCGTACCCATCCCGCCCATTGGCGTGGGGTGCGTGTCTTGTCGAAAGTCTGCCAGGGTATGGGCTTCCCTATCTTCACCACGTACGTCTTGCCCTGACTACGGTACATCTCGTCGGGCAGCAGGGCCATGGCGAAGTTGGGCAACCGTAGCCGTTGGCACCACCGTGCCGTGTTATAGAACCTCTCGCTGTTTCTTCCCTCGAAGTGTATAGGCACCACGTCCCTCCGGTGCTGTACGCTCTTGGTCACGAAGGTCTTGCTCCAGTCTAGGTCGCGTATCTGCCCCTGACAAGTCTTGCGGCTGCACAGTCCGGCTGGGAACATCACTACATGGCAGTCACCCGAGAACGCCCCCTCCACGGTAGCCGGGAAGTTACGTGCCTGCTTGCCCAGCTTGTTAATTGGGACGCACAGCGGAGCCAGTCCTTGCAGGTTCATCAGCAGGTCGTTTACCAGGTATTTTATCTTACCTCCGTAGTGTTCGCCTATTATCCATCCCAGTGTCACGCCGTCTATTGCGCCCAGAGGGTGGTTGCTCACGAATGTGTACAGACGGCCGTCGCTCGGCAGGTTCTCTTGCCCTACTACCTTCACCGTCACGCCCAGATATTCCACTGTTCCCTTGCAGAAGTCCACGCCGGTCCGCCTTTGTCTCAGGTAGGTGTTGATGAAGTCTTGGTGGATGGCTTTTCCCAATAGCTTTGTCAGACACTTGGGTATGAGCCAGGCCCTCTTGCCGGCTTTCTGTCTGACTATGCGGTCTATGTCTATCTCCTTGATGTCGCCTGTAGGCTCTCCCATGTCGTTATCCTCCGAGTGTTTTTTACTTTATCGTCACCGGCTTGTTGTTGATGAAATAGCGTCCGCGAGGCAGACCGTTTATCCATGTCACGCCCTTGTTCACCCTCGTGGCCATGTAGAAGGCTCCCGAGGCGGTGTATATGGGAAGTATCTGGCTGTGTTCGCTGTAGATCTGTATGGCATTCACTGTCACTTGTATGCGCACCGGAAAGGAGGATGTGACCATCTTGCGTGTGTTTTTCACCTCCGTGCTTTTCGCCACCTGCGTCGTACTGTCCGGACTTGTCTTTTTCCTCTTTGGCCACAGGCGAGAAGACGGGCAGACGGGCAAGGAAAGTATCCCTATCAATGCCGCCGCCACTATCCGGTGTCCATGCCCTTTTCCCATTTCCTGTCTTCGTGCCTTTGTGAGCTACAAAATTACGCTTTTTATACAAATATGACAAACATTTTGCTCAAAAATCGGATTTGCGTACAAAATATAAGACAGCGGACAGTAAAAAGGAAAAACGTTCTCCGGCGCACTGATATTTCTGCAACAAAAGGGAAATACTTTTTGAAGGTGTCGTCTTTTTTCGTATCTTTGTCCGGAAATACAATTCGGAATGACTCCTTATGCTATACTTCTGACACTTGCCTGCAGTGCTACCGCCCATTTCGTGATGGCGTGCGTGATAAGTCTGTATGCTCGCCACAAGACGGAGTACCTTTGCCTTGCGTGGATAAACGGAATATTCACCTTCACGCTGCTTGGTGCTACTTTTTTCAGCGACATTATAGCCTGCGGGCAACCGGGGGTGCTGCACCCTCTGATGCTGCTTTTCCTCGTGGGCACCACCTTCCTCCAGAGTATCTATCCGCTTAGCATTCCCATGCCTGGCTTTCTGCAATGGGGGCGTATGTGGAGATATGCGTCTCCTGCCATAGTGCTGATAGTGACATACTCTTTGCTGAAACTGTTGGGCGGCAGGATTGTGGTGCTGCACAGTCTGTCGGACATCCCGGTCAACGTTGTCAGCAGCGATGTGCTGCTGCGTCTGGCCGCACTCTGTCTCAGCATCTATTATACCGTCAATATCTTCCGGCTTCCGCACCGTATGGCGCACAACGCCAATGTGCCACATTATCTGTTGGGGTATTGTTTCTTTCTGGGTCTCTCGGTGCTGTACTACACGTTCATGACCATCGTGTACTCTCCTCTTCTGTTGGCTGTGTATATAGGCATGCTCACTGTGCTAAACATGTACCTCTCGTTGCGTGTCCTGGAGACCATGGCGCTGAGCCTTCCCAAGCCCGGCATAGAGGAGGTGAAGGAGGCTCCGGCCGGCGTGACGCCAGAGACGGAAGAGGAAGACTTCAACGAGGCCAACCTGCAGAGATTCCAGCGCATGGAATTCTGGATGCAAAACCACAAGGAGGAGTGGACGGACAACACGTTTGGGCGCGACAGGCTGTGCAGGGAGGTGGGCTACAACCGCCATCTGGTTTTGCAAAGTGTGAGAAGCCGCGGCTTCAACAACGTACACGACTACATAAACACTTATCGTATACGGGAGTTGAAACGGCTTGTGGAACGTCACGAGATTTCCACTGTTTCCGAATGTATGGCGGTAGGTTTTGGCGCAGTAAAAACCGCACGGACATGCTTTGAGAAGCACGAGGGAGAATCGCTCGACAGTTTCCTGTCGCGCAACGCATGATGGTCTTCTGTTGCGGGCTTGACTTGGTGTGCGAAGTCTTGTGCGTGTGAGGTGGCTGTTAGCTTAACGTCATGTACATCACCACGGCAGGGATGGCGAGCAAGGCACTGTCGAACCTGTCCAGCAGACCTCCGTGCCCCGGCAGGATGTTGCCGCTGTCTTTTATTCCCAAGTGACGTTTGATGAGGCTCTCCACCAAATCTCCCCATGTGCCGAATATCACTACTGTGGCGGCGAAGCCCATCCACCTTGCCAGGGAAAGTGTGTCGGGCAGCAAACGCCAGAACAAGACGGAGGCGAGCAGCGAGACTACGCCTCCTCCTATACTGCCTATCCACGACTTCTTGGGCGAGATGCGCGGGAAGAGTTTGGCCGGCACGTACTTGGAAAGCGTGCATCCGAATACGTAAGCTCCGGTATCGTTGGTCCATAGGAACACAAACAGAGCCAGAGGGTAAATCCACTGGTAGGTGAGCGAGCACGTCTCTTCGTCCACGGCCACGCTCAGCAGGGGCAGTAGGGCGAAGGGCAGCGCGACGTAAATCTGTGAGGCGAGAGCGTACGCCCAGTTGAGCAGTGCGTTCTCCTTGCGTCTGTATAGCTCAGACACCATCAAGTACAGCAGCAGCGCTCCGTAGATGCACAGCGAACGGTATGCGTCGTCGCTGCCTATGCAGAGCAACCATACAGCAGCCACCAACATGAAACCAGCCAGGGAGTTGATGGCCACATTGACGGAGGCTCCGGCATGTTTGTTCACTATAGTACCGAACTCCAGAAGCGTACAGAAAGCGACTACGGCAAAGAAACCGAAAGCTGTCACTGGACTGTACACGGTGCAACCTATCAGCAGCAGCACATACACCACGCCGGTGAGGGTGCGTATAATCAGGTTTTTCAGCATCTTGTCAGGTTGTTTGCGTATTCTCGTTTTCTGTGATTATCTCCTCTGCGCGGCTTGTCCATGGGCGCGGACCGAAGATGCGCTCTACATCCTCAGCGAATATCACTTCGCGCTCCACCAGCAGGTCGGCCAGTTGCGCATGTCCTGCGGAGTTGGCTTTGAGAATCTCTTTGGCACGCTCATACTGAGCGGCTATCATGGACTTTGTCTCCTCGTCTATAATCTGTGCCGTGGTTTCGGAGTAGGGACGTTGGAATCCGTATTCGTCGTTGTTGTAATAGCAGAGGTTGGGGAGCTTCTTGCCCATACCCATATAGGCTATCATTCCGTAGGCTTGTTTCGTCACCCTCTCCAAGTCGTTCATGGCTCCGCTGCTGATGTGTCCGGTGAAGAGTTCTTCCGCAGCCCGTCCGCCAAGTGTGGCGCACATCTCGTCCAGCATCTGTTCGCGTGTGGTTATCTGTCTCTCTTCGGGCAGGTACCATGCGGCGCCCAACGCCCTTCCGCGTGGCACGATGGTCACCTTTACCAAGGGGTTGGCGTACTGCAGCATCCAGCTGACGGTGGCGTGTCCCGCTTCGTGCAACGCTATGGTGTGCTTCTCTTCGGCCGTCATCACTTTGGTCTTCTTTTCCAGTCCGCCCACGATGCGGTCCACGGCGGCCAGGAAGTCCTCCTTCTCCACCGCCTTCTTGCCGTGGCGTGCGGCTATGAGCGCAGCCTCGTTGCAGACGTTGGCAATGTCGGCACCGCTGAAGCCGGGAGTCTGTCTGGCCAGAAGGTCTATGTCAAGGTTCTCGTCCGTCTTGATGGGACGCAGGTGAACCTGGAAAATCTCTTTGCGCTCGTTCACGTCAGGAAGGTCTACGTGTATCTGCCTGTCAAACCGGCCTGCACGCAGCAAGGCCTTGTCCAAGATGTCGGCACGGTTGGTGGCGGCGAGTATTATCACGCCGCTGTTGGTGCCGAAGCCGTCCATCTCGGTGAGCAGCTGGTTGAGGGTGTTCTCGCGTTCGTCGTTGCCGCCGGTGAAGGAATTCCTGCCGCGCGCCCTTCCCACGGCATCAATCTCGTCTATGAATATGATGCAGGGGGACTTCTCCTTGGCTTGTCTGAAAAGGTCACGCACTCGGCTTGCCCCCACGCCTACGAACATCTCCACGAAGTCGCTTCCTGACATGGAGAAGAACGGTACGTCCGCCTCTCCGGCCACTGCCTTGGCGAGCAGTGTCTTACCCGTTCCTGGAGGGCCTACGAGCAGTGCGCCCTTAGGTATCTTACCTCCCAGCTCAGTGAACTTGGCAGGGTTTTTCAGAAACTCCACTATCTCCTGCACCTCCTGCTTGGCTCCAGCTTGTCCGGCCACCTCCTTGAAGGTCACCTTGTTGCCATTGTCTTTCTCCACCAGTTTGGCGCGGCTCTTACCCACGTTGAACATTCCCATGGGGCCGCCACCGCCGCCACCCATGCGACGCATGATGAACACCCAGAAGATGATGATGAGCAGAAGTGGTCCGAAGCTGATAAGGAAATTGGTGATGACACCGCTGCCGCTTTGGTACGATACTTCTCCGTTGAAGTGACCGACTTCCTGCTGTTGTTCCACGAAGTCTTCCAGTTTGTCGGGCGACGGGTATTCGGCCTCCACGTACAGACTGCGTCCGAGTGGCACGTTGGTGGTCTTGAAGACATCTCTGTTGTTCTCTGGACGCACGTACATCTGCAGCGTACCGTCGTTCTTGTTCACCACGATGCGTGACGCGTATCCCTGTTCTACGTATTTCTTGAACTGGCTGTATGTCACCTCCTTGGAGTCACCCACGGTGAGGTGCGTGTTGCCACTGTTCAGTATCAGGAATCCCAACGCTATGGCTATCAGCATATAAATCCACGTCAGACTAAACCGTGGTTTCTTATTGTCTTTGTTGTCCATCTTACTTCTTTTGGTCTCTTTACCTTGTTGCTGTCTTATTCTCTACACCTTATTTGTATATATGCGGCTTGTGGAGTCCTTTCGGCAGTCTCAGTCCACGTCCTCCAGTGTCTCGGTGTCGGCGTCTGCCCACAAGTGTTCTATATCGTAGAAAGTGCGTTCTTCTGGCATGAAGATGTGTACCATCACTTCGCCGAAGTCCATGGCTACCCACAGGGAATGTTGCAGACCGTTCACGGCCACGGCCTTAGCGCCTGCCTTTGCCAGTGCCGTATCTCCCACGCTCCGTGCCAAAGCTTGTACCTGGGTGGGCGAACCGCCGCTGCAAATCACAAAATAGTCGCATACTGAAGTTTCAATGCCTCTGAGGTCGGCAATGACTATGTTTTTTCCTTTCTTCTCCTGCAATCCGGAGACGATGGCTTCTACCAGTTCGTTTTTCTTCATTAAAGGGGTAAATGTTCGCTTGAAAGTGTTTGCAAAGGTAAGAAGAGTTGGCTGAAATACCAAATTATTTATTTTTTTTTGACAGAAAGATTTGTCACTTCGGGAAAAGTGTGTAACTTCGCGGACACATAAGAAGATTGGGCTATGGTGTAATGGTAACACTGCAGATTCTGGTCCTGCCTTTCCTGGTTCGAGTCCGGGTAGCCCAACTTCCTCAAATCATCTCCGTGAGCGCAGAGGTCAGTGCCGGAGAAACGTCATTTTGGGCTATGGTGTAATGGTAACACTGCAGATTCTGGTCCTGCCTTTCCTGGTTCGAGTCCGGGTAGCCCAACTTCCTCAAATCATCTCCGTGAGCGCAGAGGTCAGTGCCGGAGAAACGTCATTTTGGGCTATGGTGTAATGGTAACACTGCAGATTCTGGTCCTGCCTTTCCTGGTTCGAGTCCGGGTAGCCCAACCACAATAGAAAGAGCGGATAGTCATTTCATTATCCGCTCTTTCTGTATGGGTGGGCTTGGAACGCAGTTGCGCACGTGGGCAGAAGGGGTCAGCGGATTTTCGGGCTCAGTAGAAAATCGGTGTGGATAAAAATTGTATTAGCGAGAAAAAAATGTTT
>CAVHNA010000006.1:0-28712 GCA_963637205.1 Bacteroidaceae bacterium | reverse complement strand
TCCTCGCCAGCATCCCTTACTCCATGCGCCGTAAGGAGAACGAGCGCGAAAGGGAACGTTACTTCCAATACACGTTCTACCTCATCTTGCGACTTCTCAGCGTGTACATGGCCTACATAGAGAAGCAGATGAGCCAAGGCCGTGCCGACTGCATCATAGAGACGGACAAATACGTCTACATCTTCGAGTTCAAGCTTGACGGCACTGCCGCCGAGGCACTCCGGCAGATAGAAGATCGTGGCTATGCCCTTCCATACGCCGGCGACTCACGTTCCTTACATAAGATAGGTTGTAGTTTCTCGTCGGAGACGGGAACCATAGAGGAGTGGAAGGCAATTTCATAGGAGCGGATCTCCGACCGCCCCCTTCGCCACTCAGCTTTCTGGAAGTTCTAGCAGGTGCGCCGTTCGGCGCACTGTACTTTAGTGGCTCTAGCCGCCCTAAATTTTCCAGAAAGTCTAGAATTGCTAGCTGGGTCGCATTTCTTGCTCTGGCAAGCGTCTCCTTCGTCGCCGAGCGGACGCATATGCTCCTACTAGCTGCGTAAACATAGGAGGCGCGTTTGCGTCAAACGCGCACTCAAGAGGAAAATGTGCCCTCTCCGGAGCAGTACTACCGATATTGAAAAGCAGTACTACTGATTTTCAAAAGCAGTACTACCGATATCGCCGAGCAGTACTACTGCTCTGAAAGGGGCACTTTTGCTGACTTACAGCTCGCACTGGAAGATAAAGTTGCCGCTGAACATCTCCATGTCCCTAACTTCGTCTCGGAAGAGGCCGAATACTGAACTGCCGCTACCGCTCATGCTGGCGTACGACGCTCCCAGCTCATACATGGACTGCTTTATCTCCCTTACGTTAGGATGCAAGGGGAAGACGCTGTCCTCGAAGTCATTGTTCACCCGTCCTCTCCATTGTTCCACCGGCAGCGACAGAGTCTCCCTCAGCGAGACCTTGGACGGTGCTGGCTTTACCGCCGAATACGCTTCTTTGGTGGAGATGTGGTCGTCGGGCTTTACCAACAGCAAGTGCCATCCCTTCAAGTCAACCGTCACCGGTGTGAAGATGTCGCCTATGCCCTCGGCGTACAAGGGACGCGAATGGATGAAGAACGGACAGTCGGCGCCAAGGGAAGAGAGCATTCTCTCCATTTCCTGTGTGGGAACGCCCAGCCCCAAACTGTCGTTAAGACATTTCATTACTGATGCCGCGTCACTGCTGCCGCCTCCCAGTCCCGCACCGCTCGGAATGTTCTTGTGCAAAGTAATGTGCACGGCTGGCACCTCGTAGCCATTGGCACGCAACGTCCTGACGGCACGCAAAGCCAAGTTGTCGTTGGGGTCTCCGTCAAGCTCGTGTCCGTCCAGTGAGATGCCGTCTACTGACGAAGTGGAATCTTTGACAGTTATCTCGTCATACAACGGTACGGGATAAAAGACTGTTTCCAGACTGTGGTATCCGTTGGGCAGCTTCGCTGTCACATTCAGTCCGATGTTTATCTTGCAGCACGCTTTTACAGTGGTGTTCATATCTCGCTTTGTTTTTTGGAAACACAAATATATGTTATTCCGTTTATTCACGCCAATATAGTTGTTTAAATTTTGTTAAAGCCAACGTGCGTCCTTACTTTAATTTGGTTTATGATTGTGGGGAAGATATAATCTTTGTACCTTTGTGTGTCTTAAATAATATTAAAATACAGAAATGGGACACAGAAACGCTGGTGTGATACGTCACTACGGCATAGTGGAGAAAGTCAGCGGACACCTCTGTACTGTGCGTATACTGCAGGCTTCAGCCTGTCAGGGATGCGCTACCAAGAACCTGTGTTCCGTCAGCGACAGCAAAGAAAAGCTGGTGGAGGCCCGTACATGCGGCAAGGCGGTTGCCGTGGGGCAGAGCGTCTGTGTGGAAGGTTCTGTGCGACAGGGCATGAAAGCCGTGCTGCTGGGATATGTGGTGCCACTCGTCGTAATGGTGGCTGTGCTTTGCCTTGCCACGTTGTGGCTCGGTGAACTGGCAGGAGCGTTCGCAGCGTTGCTCTCGCTGGGAGTATATTTCAATATCATTTATCTGCTGAGGAACAAGATAGGGAAGCGTTTCGTCTTCCGCATCTCGGACGACGTACAATGACAAGGATGTGACAATTAACTAAAACAACAACATAAAAACAACAACAAAAAGACATTATGAATGTTATTCTGATTGCAGTAACCGTGTTGGGAGCGGTAGGACTGGTGTCGGCACTGGTGCTGTACGTAGTTTCCCACAAGTTTGCTGTACATGAAGACCCGCGCATCGGAGCCGTCTCGGCGGTGTTGCCGCAGGCCAACTGTGGAGGGTGCGGTTTCCCGGGTTGTTCAGGGTTCGCCGCGGCGTGTGTCAAGGCTGCCGACGGCGGCAGTCTGGATGGTATCCAGTGTCCTGTGGGCGGTCAGCCTGTAATGGAGCAGGTGGCAGGCATCCTCGGCATGCAAGCTGGAGCCATGGTGCCAAGGATAGCTGTGGTACGCTGCAACGGCACGTGCGAAAACCGTCCTCGCATAGCCGAGTTCGACGGTGCGGTGAGCTGCCGCGTGCAGAACATGACAGGCATGGGCGAGACGGCTTGCTCTTACGGTTGCCTCGGATGCGGCGACTGCGTAGGCAAGTGCCAGTTCGGTGCCATCAGCATGGACCCCACAACCGGGCTGCCTGTGGTGGACGAGGAAAAATGCGGCGGATGCGGAGCTTGCGCCAAGGCATGTCCAAGGGGAATCATAGAGATTCGTCCACGCGGTCCCAAGGGACGCCGTGTGGTGGTGCTGTGCAACAACAAGGACAAGGGAGCCGTGGCCAACAAGGCGTGCCAGGTGGCCTGCATCGGTTGCGGCAAGTGCGTGAAAACGTGCGACAAGTTCGAGGCCATAACGCTGGAGAACAATCTGGCGTACATAGACCCCGACAAGTGCAGGATGTGCCGCAAATGTGAAGAGGCGTGCCCCAAGGGCGCAATCCACGCTTTCAACTTCCCTCCGCGCAAGCCCAAGACAGAGGAGCAAGCCCCGGCGGCAGAGAACAAGGAAGCATAGTACAAGAACCGATATAGCACAGAACGGATATATGAAAACGTTTAGAATAGGCGGAGTGCATCCTGCGGAGAACAAGTTGTCAGCCACCAGCCCCATACGCGAGGCCGGTCTGCCCAAGACAGCCGTCTTCAGCATGTTCCAGCATATAGGAGCTCCCGCCAAGCCTGTCGTGGAGAAAGGACAGGACGTGAAAGTGGGCTCTCTGCTCGCAGAGGCCGGAGGATTTGTCAGCGCCCCTGTTTACAGCAGTGTCAGCGGCAAGGTACTGAAGATAGATACAGCGTTGGACTCCAGCGGCATGCGGCGTACTGCCATATACGTGCAGGTGGAAGGTGACGAATGGGAAGAAAGCATCGACCGCTCTTCCACATTGGAAACACTCGACGCACATCCCGAGCTGGACAGCAAGGCCATAGTGGAGAAGATAAAGAAAGCTGGCGTCGTGGGTTTGGGCGGAGCCACATTCCCGTGTCACGTCAAGCTCTGTCCGCCTCCCGGAAGCAAGGCCGAGTGCGTCATCATCAACGCGGTGGAGTGCGAGCCGTACCTCACCGCCGACCACCGTCTGATGTTGGAGCACCCCGACGAGATACTCGTAGGAGTCTCCCTCGTCATGAAAGCGGTAGGTGTGACCAAAGGATATATAGGTATAGAGAACAACAAGCCCGACGCCATCAAGCTCATGACCGAGAAGGCCGCAAAGTATCATGGCATAGAGGTTGTACCGCTTAAAGTAAAATATCCACAAGGAGGAGAGAAGCAGCTGATAGACGCTGTCATAGACCGACAAGTTCCCGCTCCGCCAGCCATACCCATCAGCGTGGGTGCTGTGGTGCAGAACGTGGGCACCGCCTTCGCCATTTACGAAGCGGTGATGAAGAACAAGCCGCTCATAGACCGTATCATCACGGTTACGGGCAAGAGCCTGAGCCAGCCTTCCAACTTCAGGGCACGCATAGGTACGCCGTTCAGTCTGCTTGTGGACGAGTGCGGCGGACTGCCCGAAGACACCGGCAAGATAATAGGCGGCGGTCCCATGATGGGCAAGGCACTCCTCAGTCTGGACGTGCCCATGACCAAGGGCTCCAGCGGCCTGCTGCTGATGTCCGACAAGGAAGCGCGCCGCACAGCTCCCAGCCCCTGCATACGTTGCGCCAAGTGCGTGGGCGCATGCCCCATGGGACTGGAGCCGTTCCTGCTGAGCAAACTCTCCGCCAAGGAAGACTGGGAGACGGCGGAGAAGAACGACATCACCAGTTGCATAGAATGCGGCAGTTGCCAGTTCACGTGTCCCAGCCATCGTCCGCTTCTCGACATGATACGCGTGGGCAAATCCACAGTGATGGGCATTATCCGCAGCCGCACCCAGAAAAAGTAGAATAGGGAAGGGACATTGTAGAAAATCATACACAATTATCAGAAAAAAAATGAAACCAACAATATCGCTATCGCCGCATGTCCACGGGGGAGACTCCGTAGAGAAGAACATGTACGGCGTATGTCTGGCTCTCGTGCCCGCACTGGTGGCCAGCCTTTGGTGGTTCGGACTCGGAGCCGCCGTGGTGCTTGTAGCGTCGGTGGTATCCTGCGTGTTCTTCGAGTGGGCCATCAGCAAGTACATATTACATAAAGACAAGTGTACCGTCTGCGACGGCAGCGCACTGCTGACGGGTCTACTCCTCGGCTTCAACCTGCCGAGCAACCTGCCAGTATGGATAGTAGTGGTGGGCGCACTCTTCGCCATAGGTGTGGGCAAGCTCACGTTCGGCGGCCTGGGACAGAACCCGTTCAACCCGGCTCTCGTGGGCCGAGTGTTCCTGCTCATCAGTTTCCCGGTGCAGATGACCAGTTGGCCGGTGGTTAGGCAGATGACATCGTACACCGACGTCACCACAGGAGCCACGCCTCTCGCCATCATGAAGAAGGCTATTACGTCCAACGACCCCACGGTGCTCGGCGACCTGCCTTCACTGAGTGACATGATATTAGGAGCCACGGGCGGTTCGCTGGGAGAGGTCAGCGCGTTCCTCTTGCTTCTGGGATGTCTGTTCATGATATGGAGGAAGATTATCACGTGGCACATCCCCGTCAGCATCATCGGTACAGTGGCAGTGCTCTCGTGGTTCACGCACGCCGTCAACCCCATCTATGCCATGCCTTACTACGTGGTATGCAGCGGTGGACTGATGCTCGGAGCCTGCTTCATGGCCACCGACTATGTGACGTCGCCCATGTCGGCCAAAGGACAGATCATCTATGGAGTGTGCATAGGAGTGCTCACTGTGGTGATAAGGAACTGGGGAGCGTACCCCGAAGGTATGTCGTTCGCCATCCTTATCATGAACGCTTTCACGCCTATGATAAACGTATATTGTAAACCCAAACGGTTCGGGGAGGCAGCCAAGAAATGAAAAAGCTTGAATCTACATGGTACAACATGGCGGTGGTACTAACGTCCATCGCCCTGATAGCCGGTGCCGCCCTCGCATCGGTGAACGAGATGACCAAAGGGCCTATAGAGACCCTCAAGGCGGAGAACGAACGCAAAGCCATAGCCCAAGTGCTGGGAGGCGGCGACGTGAACGTGGAAAAGGTGGACTCCGTGAAGTGGGAAGACAACTGCTTCATAGTCTCCGACGCAGGAGACAAGGGAGTGGCCGTCAAGTCGGTTGACCCACAGAACGGCAGCTTCGGCGGCGGCCTCACCATCATGGTAGGCTTCACTCCCGAAGGAGCCGTCTCGGGATACAGCGTCTTGCAGACCAACGAGACACCGGGACTGGGAGCCAAGGCTGCCGAGTGGTTCCAGAAGGACGGCAAGAGCAGCATTATAGGCATGAACCCGGGTGAGGCGCAGCTGACAGTGAAGAAGGACGGAGGCAACGTGGACGCCATCACGGCCAGCACCATCACCTCGCGTGCGTTCCTTCGCGCCGTCAACGCAGCGCACGCCGCATATATGCAGACCAAGAACGGCACGGACTGCTCCGACACCGTGAGCGGTGCGTCTACAAAGAACAACAACAAATAACACGTACAGGAGGAAAGGAAACATGAATAACTTTAAAGTTCTGCTTAATGGCATAGTCAAGGAGAATCCTACCTTTGTACTCTTGCTGGGCATGTGTCCCACGCTGGGAACCACCAGCAGTGCCTTCAACGGCATGAGCATGGGACTCGCCACCACCGCCGTACTCATCTTCAGCAATTTCATAATCTCGGCCATCAAGAACCTCATACCAGACATGGTGCGCATCCCCTCGTTCGTGGTGGTGATAGCGTCGCTGGTGACGGTGCTGCAGATGCTCCTGCAGGCGTTCGCCCCCAGTGTGTATGAGTCGCTCGGCCTTTTCATACCGCTCATCGTGGTCAACTGCATCATCCTTGGTCGCGCCGAGGCGTTCGCCGCCAAGAACGGCCCAGTATCCAGCATCTTCGACGGCATAGGCATGGGACTCGGTTTCACTCTCGGTCTTACCCTCTTGGGAGCCGTGCGCGAGCTTCTGGGTACAGGCAAGATATTCTCCATGCAGGTATTCCCCGAGCAGTACGGAGCCCTTATGTTCGTCCTCGCCCCTGGAGCCTTCATAGCGTTGGGTTATCTGATAGCAGTCATTAACAAGATTAAAAAGGCATAAGTCATGGCATACATACTGATATTCATAACGGCGATTTTCGTCAACAACATAGTGCTGTCCCAGTTCCTCGGCATCTGTCCGTTCCTGGGCGTCAGCAAGAAGATGGAGTCCGCCATGGGCATGGGGGCGGCGGTAGCTTTCGTGCTCACCCTCTCCACCATCGTAACGTATATCATCCAGAAGTGCATACTCGAGCCCTTCGCGCTGGAGTATCTGCAGACCATAGCGTTCATACTCGTCATAGCTGCTTTGGTGCAGATGGTGGAGATAATCCTCAAGAAGACGGCACCTGCGCTCTACCAGGCGTTGGGTGTCTTCCTGCCTCTCATCACCACCAACTGCTGCATCCTCGGCGTGGCCATACTGGTGGCCAACGGGACGTACGCCACACAGGGACTCGAGCCCAACCTGCTCACTGGCGTGGTCTACGCGCTCAGCACGGCGCTGGGTTTCGCCCTCGCCCTCTTGGTATTCGCCGGCATACGCGAGCAGCTGAGCATGATGGACATCCCCAAGGGCATGCAGGGCATGAGCATCGCCCTTGTCACGGCGGGTCTGCTGGCCATGGCGTTCATGGGCTTCAGCGGAGTGGACAACGGACTGAAGACATTGTTCGGAATATAGTATTTAACATATATCAGCAATCATGAAAGAAACCATCTTAGTGACCGGCGGAACCGGTTTTATCGGTAGCCACACGACAGTAGAACTGCAGAACGCAGGCTACGAGGTAGTAATAGCCGACAACCTGAGCAACAGCCAGGCCGATGTCATAGACGGCATAGAGAAGATAACCGGCATACGTCCGGCCTTTGAGAAGGTAGACTTGAAGGACTTCGACGCCACTGAAGCGCTCTTCAAGAAGTACCCCAAGATTTCCGGCATCATACACTTCGCCGCCAGCAAGGCAGTGGGCGAGAGCGTGCAGAAGCCGCTCCTCTACTACCGCAACAACATCATCTCGCTGGTCAACCTGCTTGAGCTCATGCCCAAGTACGGCGTCAAGGGCATCATCTTCTCCAGCTCGTGCACGGTGTACGGTCAGCCCGACGAGCTCCCCGCCACGGAGGAGACTCCCATCAAGAAGGCCGAGAGCCCGTATGGCAACACCAAGCAGATAAACGAGGAGATAATACAGGACTTCATCAAGAGCGGCGCGCCCATCAAGAGCATCATCCTGCGTTATTTTAATCCCATCGGCTCGCATCCCACGGCCATCATCGGCGAGATGCCCAACGGCGTGCCACAGAACCTCATCCCTTACCTCACGCAGACTGCCATGGGCATACGCGAGAAGCTGAGCGTGTTCGGCGACGACTACGACACGCCTGACGGTTCGTGCATACGCGACTACATCTACGTGGTAGACCTGGCCAAGGCTCACGTCTGCGCCATGACACGTATCATGGAGGACAAAGCGCAAGACCCCGTGGAGGTCTTCAACATCGGTACGGGCAGGGGCACCAGCGTGCTGGAGCTGATACACAGCTTCGAGAAGGCCACCGGCGTGAAGCTCAACTACCAGATAGTAGGCCGCCGCGCAGGCGACATAGAGAAGGTATGGGGCAACGTGGACAAAGCCAACGCCGTGCTCGGATGGAAAGCCGACACGCCGCTGGAAGATGTGCTGGCAAGCGCATGGAAGTGGCAGGTGGCACTCCGCGAAAGAGGCATCATGTAATATAATGTATACGGCTCCGTTCTTTCTCACCTCCACACGAAGGGTGAGGCGGGACGGGGTCTTCTTTTCAACAAATATCTCTTAATAGAAAAACTCTCCCTAATGAAAAAACATCTGTTTCTCCTTGCTGCGGCCGTGCTGTGCTGCGGTGTTTCTTATTCGGCCCCTGTGGACAAGGCGGTGGCAAGGCAAGTGGCGCAAAGCTACCTCGCAGGCAAAGGCAAAGTCATAGAAATCAACTCCAAGCCCGTTTGCTCTCCGCGCAAGAGAAACGTTTCTTCAGCCGAGGAGAGTCCTTACTATTACGTCTTCAACGCCGAGGGAGGCGACGGCTACGTCATCGTATCAGGCGACGACCGAACCCCCGAGATACTCGGCTACGTGGAGCACGGCACGTTCGACGCAGATGCCATACCCGAGAGCATGAAGTCGTGGTTGACGCTCTACACCGACCAGATGAAGTATCTTGACGACAACGACGTCAGCGTGGACTCCAAAGCCCTGAAGGCACGCCGCGTGCGCACCGCCACACGGCACAGCATACCCGTGCTGGTGTCGGCAAGATGGAACCAGGGGCATCCGTACAACCTGACGTGCCCCGTCTACTACAAGTCCGACGGCACCACCGACAAGCCCGCCTCCGGATGTGTGGCCACGGCGCTGGCGCAGGTGATGTACCACTACAAGTATCCCGCCAAGACCAAGACCGTCATACCGGCGCACAGCAACACATACACGCTCTCCAGCGGAGCCAAGAAGACGGTGACCATGAAGGCCATCTACCGTAACACCGCCATAGACTGGGAGAACATGTGCGACACGTACGACGACAACAACACCGGTGCGCAGGACTCCGCCGTGGCCAACCTCATGATGATGATAGGCCAGGCCGTGAAGATGGGCTACGGGTCGCAGTCGGGAGCCGTGTTCGGGCAGAACGTGGTGACGGCTTTCACCAAATACTTCGGCTACGACGACAGTGCGTACATGGCGTACCGCGACCAGTACACCATAGACGAGTGGTTCGACCTCCTCTACTCCGAGCTGGCCAAGGGCAAACCCATCGCCTTCTCGGGCTCTTCGTCGGGCGGAGGGCATGCTTTCGTCATCGACGGCTACGACGGCGAGCAACTATTCCACCTCAACTGGGGCTGGGGCGGCGGCAGTGACGGATGGTTCCTCATCGGTATCCTCAACCCCGGCGACAACAGCGGCACGGGAGCCAGCAGCAGCAGCGACGGATACAGCATGGGACAGAGCGCACTGATGAACCTCGCCATGCCGGACAACGTGAGGGTGGAGGCCACCACGTGCCTTACCATCAACGACATCACGGTAAACGGCAACCAAATAAAGGGCAACTACATCAACTGGACCGGCTCCACCAACTCCTTCGCCGCAGCCATAGTCAGGCGCAATGACGACGGCACCTTCAGCACCGTGGGAAACACACAGACACTGAGCAACCTTGGAAACAACAACTACGAGTCGCGCACGTTCACCATCAGCAACAAAGCGTTGAAGGAAGGTACCTACAAGCTCTCGCCAGCCAGCCGACTCTCGTCCAACCGCACATGGCGGCCGCAGCTCGACTGCAAACGCGAGTACATAGAGGCCGTGGTGGACGCCTCCGGCAAACCCACGCTACGCTATGTGAAGCCGGTGGAGAATATCACCATTGACACCGTGATGTTCATGGGCAAGCGCATCGTGGGACAGGAGCAGGAGGTGAAGGTCACCTTCCGCAACCATGGTGACGAGTACTACCGCGAGGTGCGCTTCTTCGCCAGCACCACAGACACCAAGGCATACACCGACAACCGCTCCATCGTAGCCATACGGCCCGGAGAGACCACCGACGTGTCGTTCTTCTTCACACCGGCGGAGGAGGGCACGTACAACCTCTGGTTCTGCACCAACAGCGACGGCACGGGCGAAGTGGGAAGTGCCACCATGGAAGTGGTGGCCGAAGCCCAGGCCGAGAAGGACAAGCTGGCCGTGGCCTCGTTCTCTTTCTCCAACATGGTGAACGGCAAGGTCTACGGCACCAAACTCGTGGGCACGTGCAACATACGCAACACCTCGTCCAAGGCGTTCAACGGCAAGGTGCTACTCCAGCTCTGGCGGCAGCCCAAGGGCTCCAACGTGGCGTGGACTTCCTCCAGCCGTACCGTGGAGATGTCCATAGAACCGGCGCGCACTGGCAAGGCCGCCTTTGAGTTCAGCGACCTGGACAACACCTCCACCTACCGCATACAGGTCTGTTACGTGGGCCAGAGCGGTGAGCTCAGCGGCGGCGGACTCTGGGACCACGGATGGGTACTCACGGCCGGAGCCCTCTACTGGAAGGAGAACGGCACCATCTCGGCCTACAAGGGCAGCCTCGTGCAGACGCTTCCTTCCACGGCCTGCGGAGCCTACTTCGGGGGGTACAAGATAAACAGGTTCTCCACGGCGACAATAAAGAACCCCAACGCCATTTTCGCCATTGACGGCAACTCGGATATCAACACGCGCGGACTGGAAGGACGCAACGTGGTGGTGGACGGACATGCGCAGCGCATCGACATCACGGACGGCTATTCATACTGTTGCCCTGTGACCTTCGATGCCGACACGGCGTACTGCCACGTCACGCTCCCCGCATTGGCCGACAGCATTCCCACGTGGCATTCGTTCACCCTGCCGTTCAACGCCGACAGCGTCACACTGGATGGCATCCGCTGCGTGCCCAACGACTCGCTGTCGCACTTCTGGATATACGAGTTCGCCTACACCGAGGACAGCACGCCAATGTTCGCCCCGGCCACGTCGCTCCGCGCCAACACGCCGTACATCATAGCGGCGGACCGTTGGATGGAGGGCAAGACTGTCCGCTTCGAGGGATACGGCGTCTCCTTCACGCAAACTGGCTCGGACAAGATGATTATCAGTTCGCCCACCTTCAACATGTACGGATCCACCTTCAAGCAGTCGCTCAAGGACGTGTACGCACTCAGCGACGACGGACGCAGCTTCGTGCTGGCCGACTCCGTCAGCGTCACGCTCTCGCCCATGCAGCCATACTTCACCACCACGCTGACCGGCGATGACCGTCCGCAGACGATAGAGCTCCCCACGCCCACAATGGCCGAGTTTGACCCGTGCGACATCAACGGTGACGGAGCCGTAGACATCGCCGACGTTAGGACACTGGTAGACATTGTCCTCGAGCACGACTCCATAGGCAACGCATCCATGGCCGACATCAACGGCGACGGCTACATAGACGGCATTGACATAGTTGCGCTCATCAACAGAGTGAAGGCCACGCAACCCGACAGTACGGAAGAGTAAGGAGCGAAAAGCCAGTGCCAATAGTTCCGGGAAAAACAACCAACTTTGCCAACGTGTGGATGACAGACTCCCACATTATATATATATTGTCAACATATATCAACTAAACTAACATTCAAGATGGAGAGAAAGAAAAAGTATGTAGCTCCTCAGGTGGAAGCCGTGGAGACAGTGAGTGAGATTGTCGCGGCCAGCGCACGTGAGGTGAATAGCACCCAGATGGAAAACGGCGTTTGGGAAGACCTTGATGAATAAGAAAACTGATGGGGTGCGGCTTTGGTGACGCCAAAGCGAACTGAGATAAAAAAGCGAAGCGGGAAGATGAGCAGTGGTGTCCTCTTCCCGCTTCGCTTTGTCGCTGCGCCTTGCCGTCAGCGGCAGGGTATCTTGTCTATCCTCGCCTGGTGCCTGCCTCCCTCGAAGGGAGTGGCCAGAAACTCGTCCATTATGCGGTCCGCCTCTTCGGGAGTGATGAAGCGTCCGGGCATCACCAGCACGTTGGCGTTGTTGTGCTGACGGCAGAGATGCGCTATCTGCGGCTGCCAGCACAGTCCCGCACGTATGCTCTGGTGCTTGTTCAGCGTCATGCTGATGCCTTCGCCGCTACCGCATACAGCCATTCCCAGGCCACATTCACCTTCCTCCATGCCGTGCGCCAGAGCGTGACCGAAGTCGGGATAGTCGCAACTTACCTCGCTGTACGTGCCATAGTCCTTGTATTCGAGTCCCTTCGTCGTGAGGTACTCCTTGATGTGCTCCTTTAGGCTAAAGCCTGCGTGGTCGCTCGCTAGTCCTATCTTCTTCATGCCAGCATCTCCTTTACTTGGTTGTAGACGTTCTCAGCCGTGAAGCCCAGCTTCTGGTCGAGAACCTTGTACGGAGCCGAGAAGCCGAAGCTCTCCAGACCCCATATCTTGCTCACGGGGTCGGTGCCAACTAGGAATCCCTGAAGGTTGACGGGCAGTCCAGCCGTAAGTCCGAACACCTTGCTACACTGCGGTATCACTTCGTTCTGGTACGCTGCCGGCTGCTCGCGGAAGAGTCCTTCCGACGGTACGCTGACAACTCTCACCTTCACTCCGTCCTCTCTGAGCAGACGCGCTCCGGCCACGAGTACGCTTACCTCCGAGCCGTTGCCCACCAGCACTACGTCGAAGTCCTTGTCGCTCTCCGCCACCACGTACGCGCCGTTAGCCACGAGGCTGTAGTCGTTGCCTTCGGGCAGGTCGTCTATGGTCTGGCGACTCAGTATGAGCGCTGACGGAGTCTTGGTGTTCTCCATGGCCATCTTCCAGCACTCCGTGGTGGCCTTGGTGTCGGCGGGGCGCATCACCAGCATGGAGTTGCGTCCGCTGTGGTTCTTCAGTTTCTCCATCAAGCGTATCTGCGCTTCCTGCTCCACAGGCTCGTGCGTGGGGCCGTCTTCACCGACGCGGAAGGCGTCGTGCGACCACACGAACTTCACGGGCAGCTCCATGAGGGCGGCCATACGTATGGCAGGCTTCATGTAATCGCTGAAGACGAAGAACGTGCCGCAAGCCGCCGTCACTCCGCCGTGCAGCGCCATGCCGATGCAGCAGCACGCCATGGTGAGCTCGGCGACACCAGCCTGCAGGAATCCGCCTCCGTAGTTGTCCTTGGAAATCACGGACGCTCCGCCTTTGATGAAGCCATCCGTCTTGTCCGAATTGCAAAGGTCGGCGGAGGAGACTATCATGTTGGGCACTTGCTTGGCCAGAAGCGAGAGGCACGTACTTGAAGCGTTTCGGGTTGCGTCGTTGGGCTTCTGCTTGATGCTGTCCCAGTCGATGTGCGGCAATTTGTTGGCGAACCACATCTTCTGCTGCTCCGCCATGCCGGGATTCTTCTCTTCCCAGTTGGTCTCTTCCTCGTGACGCTTGGCCACGATGTTCTTCAGCTCCGCCAGACGGGCCTTGTACATCTCATCCACCTCGGGGTAGATGACGAACGGCTGGTCGGGGTCGCCACCGAGGTTCTTCACCGTGTTGCGGTATGCGTCGCCTCCGAGCGGTGCGCCGTGTGTTCCGCACGAACGCTCGTAACTGCTGCCGTCGGCCTTGCGCGCTCCCTTTCCCATCACGCATTTGCCGATGATGAGGGTAGGCTTGTCCTTCACCTTCTTGGCCTCGTCAAGGGCGTAACGTATCTGGTCCACTTCGTTGCCGTCTATCTCTATCACGTGCCATTTCAGGGCGCGGTATTTGGCGGCGGTGTCCTCGTTCATCACCACGGCGGTCTCCGTGGAGAGCTGTATGTCGTTGGCGTCGTAGAACATGATGAGGTTGTCAAGGGCGAGGTTGCCGGCTATGCGCGCCGCTCCCATGCTTATCTCTTCCTGCACACCACCGTCGCTGATGTAGGCATATATGGTCTCCTGGCCGAACGTGGGGTTGCCAGTCTTGGCGGCGAGGAACTTGGCTGCTATGGCGGCTCCCACGGCGTATGTGTGGCCTTGGCCGAGAGGACCGGAACTGTTCTCTATTCCCCTTGCGTAGCACACCTCAGGATGTCCCGGAGTGGGGGAGCCCCACTGGCGGAGCTGCTGAAGTTCTTCAAGCGAGAACTTGCCTATCATGGCAAGCTCAGCGTAGAGCATGGGCGACATGTGGCCGGGGTCGAGGAAGAACCTGTCCCTTCCCACCCACGTGGGGTCGTTAGGGTCGAATACCATGTATTCGCTGTAGAGAACGTTTATGAAGTCCGCTCCTCCCATAGCACCACCGGGGTGTCCACTCTTGGCCTTTTCCACCATAGCTGCGGCCAGTATACGAATATTGTCCGCAGCCTTATTCATTGTCTGATTACAGTTCATTATGCTATAGTTACCTTGTTTTATCTACTTTTTGATACAAATATGTTGCAAAAGTATGTATTTTCACGCTAATAATCAAACTTTGCATTCTCCTTGTAGGCTTATAATGCAAAAAGAGTAAAAATCATAAATCAGACAAATGAAACGTGTCGGTGGCGTGTGCTTATAAGAGAAAAAAGACGTCCCCCATGCGGAGACTTCTCTCAGCATGGGGGACTCTAAAGCGTTGCAACAGCTTAAAGCATCAAAGAAGCTTGCGTGCGCCGTCGCCTATCACCACGTCAATGACGATGGGCTCCTTGCCGTACTTGGCGGCGAACTTTTCCTTGACAGCCTTCTTGAAGTTGGGCGCAAGCTCGTCGGCCACGAGGTTGATGGTGCAGCCGCCGAAGCCGCCGCCCATGATGCGAGAACCTGTGACACCCTCTTCCTTGGCTATGTCGTTGAGGTAGTCCAGCTCTTCGCAGCTTACCTCATACTCCTTGCTCAGGCCGTGGTGTGTCTCATACATCATCTTGCCTACGGTCTCGTAGTCGTCCTTCTGGAGTGCGTCGCAAACGTTGAGCACGCGTTCCACCTCGCCGATGACATACTTGGCGCGCTTGTATTCGTCCTCGGAAATCTTGGACTTCACCTCCTCCAGCATGTCGTAGTTGGCGTCGCGCAGTGACTCCACCTCGGGATGTGTCTCCTTGATGATTTCAGCCACGTGCTCGCACTGCAGACGGCGTTCGTTGTACGGACTGCCAGCCAGAGTGTGCTTAACGCAACTGTTCACGAGTATCAGCTGGTAGCCCTTGGGATTCCAGGGGAAATACTCGTACTCACCGCTGCGGCAGTCAAGACGCAGGAGAGAGCCTTTCTTGCCGAGGCAACTGATGGCCTGGTCCATGATACCACACATCACGCCTATGTATTTGTGCTCTGTGCGCTGACCCACGCGTGCCAGTTCCATCTTGTCTATCTTGTTCTCTCCCCACAGGTCGTTGAGTGCGAACGCATACGTGCTCTCCAAAGCCGCACTGCTGCTCATGCCTGCTCCGAGGGGTACATCGCCGGCAAAAGCGGTGTTGAATCCTTCCACGGGTACTCCCAGAGCCATCATCTCGCGGCATACGCCGAAGATGTAACGTGCCCAAGATGCCGAAGGACCTTTCTCGTCGTCAAGCGAGAACTCTGTGTAGTCCTTCATGTCTATGGAGTAGGCACGGACAGTGCGTGTGCCGTTGGGCTTTATCTCAGCTATCATGCCTTGTTCCACAGCTCCGGGGAACACGAAACCGTTGTTGTAGTCGGTATGTTCTCCTATGAGGTTGATTCTGCCAGGAGCGGCGTACACCGAACCGGTGGTGCCGTCAAAGTGTTTTACGAAACGACTTCTTACGTCATCTATTGTAAGTCTCATTATCTTTAGTGTTTAGTTAAAACTGATGTGCTATTGTCAATGAAATGTCAGGCTTTCTTGCTTACCTTAGAGCCTACCAGTGCGTAGAACAGTATGTATGCCACAGCAGCTACTATTATCCAGTAGCTCTGGATGCAACCTACAGCATCTACCATGAGGTCCTGTACGAGAGGAAGCACTCCGCCACCCACTACCATGGTCATGAACAGACCTGAAGCTGCGGCTGTGTACTTGCCGAGGCCTTCTGTGGCGAGGTTGAAGATACCGCCCCACATTACGGATGTGCAAAGGCCGCATAATACGAAGAACAGACACTTGACAGGGAACTCACCGCCCTGAAGCGTAATTATGCCCAAGTTGATGGGTGCAGCTTCCGTACCTGGCAATGTGATAGTGTATGTATCAGGAGCAAAAATGGCTGCGAGAAGAAGCACTAACGCTGTGGTGCAGACGGTAACGATCTGTGTCTTTGAAGACACCTTGCCGCTGATGAGAGACGATGTAAGACGGCCTACGAGCATCAGCAACCAGTAGCAAGCTGCAGCTGTACCTGCGATGACGGCACTTCCGAGCACTCCGCCTTCAGCCACAGGCTTGGACAGGTAGAAAATCATCTGGCCAGGGATACCTACTTCAATACCTACATAAAGGAAGATGGCTATGATACCGAGTACGAGCTGACGGTAGCCGAGCGCACCCTTTATCATCTCTGTCATGTTACCCTCGGCCTGCTCAGGCTCCACAATGTTTGAAAGCAGGATTATCAAGAACGTAGCGGCGAAGATGCCCATGGCGATAATCAGCAGCGAAGAAACGTCCGTCATGGAAGTCTTGTCCGTCACCTGTCCGATAAGCGAACCTACGAAGAGGGGAGTCAGCGTGGCTGCCAAAGAGTTGAGCGAACCGCCTATCTGTATGTACTGGTTACCTCTGTTGCCTCCACCGCCAAGGATGTTGAGCATGGGGTTAACCACGGTGTTGAGGATACATACGCAGAAACCACAGATGAAAGCACCGACGAGGTAGACCACGTATGTGCTGATAGCCGAACCGTCCATGGTGCTTGACAGATACTGCACTGCGATACCGATGAAGCCAAGGGCGAGAGCCACGAGAGCCGTCTTCTTGTATCCGATTTTTGTAATCATGATACCTGCGGGGATACCCATAAAGAGGTAAGCGGCGAAGTTCATCATGTTACCCATCATGCCGGCCCACTCATACTGTATCTTCCAGATTTGACCGAATGGAGCAGCCATGTTAGTCACGAAGGAAATCATTGCAAAAAGTAACATCATTGCAACGATCGCGATTGTTTTTCCGTTGTTTTTTGACATAATAGTTGTTTTGTTTTAGAAAAATCGTTGTTTGTTGAATCTTTCGGTTTATTCTTCAACGCTGAATTTGTACACCGTCTTCTGCTTGTACACTTCACCCGGACGGAGAACGCAACTGGGGAAGTACGGACGGTTGGGGCTGTCGGGGAAATGTTGCGCCTCAAAGCACAGTGCACTGTACTTGCCGTATGTAGTGCCGTGTGTGCCCACAAGGCCGTTGTGCCAGTTGCTGCTGTAGAACTGCACTCCGGGTTCCGTGGTCCACATCTCCAGGCAACGTCCGCTCTTCGGTTCCACGCACTTCACTGCGTATGATAGCTCGCCCGGTTCGTGTTTGTTCAGGACGTAGCAGTGGTCATAGCCAGTGCCGTTCACTATCTGCTGGCACGAGGTGTCCGCTATGCGTTCGCCTACGGTATGCGGCGTACGGAAGTCAAACGGAGTACCTTCCACCTTCAGTATCTCACCTGTGGGAATGCTTGTAGAGTCTATGGGTATAAAAAAGTCGGCATTGATGGTAAGCACGTTGTCCAGAGCCTCTGGAGTAGGTGTGCCAATGCCGGCTAAGGAGAAGAACCCATGGCTGGTCATGTTCACCACTGTCTTCTTGTTGGTCACGCCGCGGTAGTCTATGATAAGCTCGTTGTCGTCGCTCAGACTATACTTCACGGTCATCTTCAGCTCGCCGGGGAAACCTTCTTCATAATAAGCGGAAACGTACCTCAATACCAGTTCCTGCAGATTTATCTGTTCAGCGTCCCAGACACGGGCATGGAAACCGGTGGGGCCACCGTGCAGGTGGTTTGGGCCGTTGTTCACGGCCAGGCTGTATTCCTTGCCGTTCATTACGAACTTGCCCTTGCAGATGCGGTTGCCGTACCTTCCCACCAGAGTACTGAGGAAAGGCTCTGGGCTTTCCATTACTCCCTTTATGCTGTCGTGTCCTTGTATGACATTGGCCATCACACCTTCCTTGTCAGGAACCATGATGGCCACCAAAGCACCGCCGTAATTGGTGATGCTGACCTCCATGCCGTTGCTGTTGACAAGCGTGTAAAGGTCTGTCTCTTTGCCTTGTACAACGGCTTGAAAGTCTTCTCTCTTCAATCCGGAAATCAATTTTTTGTCCATTGGTCGTTAATTTTAGAAAGTTTATTTCTCAATGCAAATATACGCGAAATATGTATGTTTTCAAAGGCCAAAGGCAAAAATTTCTCCTCATATCGGACAAAAAATCGTCAATAAGTGTTGTTTAGCATGTCAGAAACGACGAAAGTGCTGCCTCCGACGAATATGAAGTCCTCCTTACGTGCGTTTTTCTTCGCTTCGGCGTATGCTTCGGCCACCGTGCGGTAAGCGTCCCCTTTCAGACCTTTGGCGAGCCCCTTTTCCATAAGCATTTCCGAGGGCATGGCTCTTTTCACGCTTGCCTGTGTGAAGTAGTAGACGGCATCTGTGGGGAGCAGGCTGAGCACTCCGTCCACATCCTTGTCGTTCACCATACCGAGGACTATGTGCAGCCGGTCGTGCGGAGTCTTCTCCAGTTGTGTGGCTATGTATTGCATTCCGCCCACGTTGTGCCCCGTGTCGCATATCGTCAGAGGGTCTCTCGAGATTATCTGCCAACGTCCCATGAGTCCAGTGGTTTCCGTCACATTGGCAAAGCCCTGCCTTACGCACTCGTCATCAATGGTGTATCCTCTTCTCCGCAGTTCTTTTACCGCAGCCAGTATGGTGGCCGTGTTTTTCACTTGGCAGAAGCCACCGAGCTCACCCTTTATTGTCCCGAAGCTGCGCGTAGTGTATTCCCACGTACCGTCTTCGTTCCTTGCGGCGTTGTCCACCTCGTTCATCTTGTCGGCGAATACTATGCTTGTCCCCACGGTCTCAGCTTTGTTGATAAAGACTTCGTCAACGGTGCTGCTTATCGACTCGCCTATCACTACGGGGATGCCGTGCTTGATGATGCCAGCCTTCTCCGCCGCTATCTTCTCAAGCGTGTCGCCGAGAAACTGCACGTGGTCGTAACTGATGTTGGTGACAACGCTGAGGTCAGGTGTTATTATGTTTGTGCAGTCCAGTCGTCCGCCGAGTCCTACTTCCACCACGGCAACGTCCACCTTCTCGTCGGCGAAATACCTGAAGGCCATAGCGGTGGTGAGTTCGAAGAACGAGGGATGCAGGGGCTCGAAGAATTCACGTTCTTTCTCCACGAAGTCCACCACGTACTTCTCCGGTACACATACCCCGTTCACACGAATTCTCTCCCTGAAGTCCTTCAGATGCGGACTTGTATAAAGTCCCACCTTTAGTCCTGCGCTCTGGAGTATTGCGGCTATGGTGTGGCTGACCGACCCCTTGCCGTTGGTTCCTGCCACGTGAACCGTGCGGTACTGTGTATGTGGGTTGCCGAAATGGTCATCAAGGATGTGCGTGTTGGACAAACCCTCCTTATATGCTCCCGCCCCGATATTCTGGAATAACGGGGCGGAACTGTACAGATACTCTATGGTCTCCTTGTATGTCATTCGAAAATCTTTTTGAATTTGTTGAAGACAGACTCCTTGGTGCTTGCGCTTGGCTTCATGCTGTCGCTGTCTTTCATCTTTTCAAACATATCCTTTTCATCCCTTGTCAGCGTCTCGGGGATATACACGCTGATGGTGACGATGAGGTCGCCTGTACCGTAGCCGTATCCCTGTACGGCACGCAGCCCCTTGCCTCTGAGTCGCATCACCTTGCCGTTCTGCGTTCCGGGTTCAATCTTTATCTTCACCTTCCCGTCCAGAGTAGGCACCTCAGCTGTACCTCCGAGCACTGCGGTGGGAAGGTCAAGTACGAGGTCGTAGTGCAGGTTCTGTCCGTCACGCACGAAGTCATTGCTTTCTTCCACCTCTATCAGCACCTGTATGTCTCCAGGCACACCGTTGTTCATGCCGGCGTGGCCTTTTCCGCTTATGTTCAGCACCATGCCATCCTGCACTCCGGCGGGAATCTTCACTTCCACTATCTCTTCTCCGTTCACCACTCCAGTACCTCCGCACTCGCGGCACTTGTCCTGTATGGTCTCTCCGGTACCTCCGCACGAGGGGCACGGACTTTGTGTCTGCATCCTGCCGAACATGCTGTTGATGCTCTTGTACACCACGCCTGTTCCCTTGCACTGCATACACTGCGCCGTCTTTCCGCTTTCGCTGCCGCTTCCGTGGCAATGCGTACACGTGACACTTTTCTTGACCTTGAACTTCTTGGTCACGCCTGTGGCTACCTCGGCAAGTGTCAACTTTACCTTCAGTCTGAGGTCGGCTCCGCGATGTACCTGCTTTGCCCCTCTGCCACCGAATCCGCTGAAGCCACCGAAGCCACCGCCGCCGAAATGACCTCCGAAGATGTCTCCGAACATGGAGAATATATCGTCCATGTTCATGCTCGCGCCACCTCCGAATCCGCCGTTGCCACTCATTCCGGCGTGGCCGAACTGATCGTAGCGTTTACGTTTCTCAGGATCGCGAAGGACATCATAAGCTTCGGCAGCCTCCTTGAACTTCTCCTCAGCTTCTTTGTTGTCTGGATTTCTGTCCGGGTGATATTTTATGGCGAGCTTCTTGTAAGCACTTTTTATCTCGGCATCAGTGGCCGTCTTGCTTACGCCAAGCACTTCATAGTAGTCTCTTTTTTCTGCCATCTTGTTTCTATAGTTTTGCTGTTCTGCATCGCACCGTGCCGCGGACTCTTGGCAGCCATGCTGACATGATGTCCCACGATGCGACAATTTGTCTTAAAGCCCCACTACCACCTGCGAATGGCGAATCACTTTCTCGTTCATCTTGTATCCGGTGAGCGTGCAGTCCATCACCTTTCCTTTCAGTCCGTCGTTGGGGGCGGGCAACTGGGCTATGGCTTCGTGCAAATCCACGTTGAAGTCGGCTTCCTTAGTGTCTATGGGCTCCACGCCTTGCTTCTTCAGTATCTCCATGAACTTTCTGTATATCAGTTCCACGCCTTCGGCCACAGCTTCCACGTTCTCCGCATTTTTCATGTTCTTCAGTGCGCGTTCCAAATCGTCCACCACTGGCAACAGGGCAACTATGGTCTTCTCGCCACCGTTCAGGATAAGTTCAGTCTTCTCCTTCATGGTGCGTTTGCGGTAGTTGTCGAACTCCGCTATCTTCCTCAGAAGTTTGTCGTTCAGAGAGTCTATCTCCTGTTGTGCGGCTTCCAACTGCTGTTCCGCTGTCAGAGGCTTTTCTTCATTCTCCTCCTTGGCGGACGTCTCGCCCTCCGTCTCGCCGGCCTTTTCGGCCGACTCCGCAGCGCAGTCGGCGGTTTGGGGATTGGCGGTTTCTTCCGCTTTATTTTTCTCTTCTTCGTTCTTTACGTTTTCGCTCATGTCTTGTTGTTTTTTATCGACCGTTAATGTACAAATTCCGTGCCACTTTCTTCGTGGTATCAGCTGTACATCTTCTCCTTGAGTTCTTTCACAGCGTCACTGCTTATGTATTCGTCATAGTCCATCAGCTTGTCTATGGTGCCTTTGGGCGTAAGTTCTATTATGCGTGTGGCCACCGTCTGTATGAACTCGTGGTCGTGGCTGCTGAAGAGGATGTTGCCTTTGAACAACTTCAGATTGTTGTTGAACGCCTGTATGCTCTCCAGGTCCAGATGGTTGGTAGGCGTATCCAGTATCAGACAGTTGGCGTTCTTCAGCTGCATCCTGGCTATCATACATCTCATCTTCTCGCCTCCCGACAGCACGTTCACCTTCTTGAGCACTTCCTCTCCGCTGAACAGCATCCTGCCCAGGAAGGACTTGAAGTACACCTCGTTGCCTTCGCCGAACTGTCCGAGCCAGTCCACCAGGTTCAGTTCGCTCTGAAAGAACTGCGTGTTGTCCAGCGGCAGGTACGCTGTGGTGATAGTCACTCCCCAGCTGTAAGTGCCGGCCTCGGCCTGTCTGTTTCCGTTGATAATCTCGAACAGTGCCGTCATGGCACGCGGGTCGCGGCTGAGGAACACCACCTTGTCTCCTTTCTCCACAGTGAAGCTCACGTTGTCGAACAGAACGTTGCCGTCCTCTGCCACCGCTTTCAGGCCATCCACCTCCAGTATCTGGTTGCCCGGCTCTCTGTCCATCTGGAATATTATGCCCGGGTACTTGCGTGTGGAAGGCTTTATCTCCTCCACGTTCAGTTTCTCCAGCATCTTCTTGCGGCTTGTGGTCTGCTTGCTCTTAGCCACGTTGGCGGAGAAACGGCGTATGAACTCCTCCAGTTCCTTCTTCTTCTCCTCGGCCTTGGCCTTCTGGTTCTGCGCCTGCCTTAGCGCAAGCTGGCTGCTCTGGTACCAGAATGAATAGTTGCCGGCGAACATTGTCACCTTGCCGAAGTCAATGTCCACGGTGTGTGTGCACACACAGTCCAGGAAGTGACGGTCGTGGCTGACCACAAGCACGGTGTGCTCAAATTCGCTCAGGTATTGCTCCAGCCACTGCACGGTGTCCAAGTCCAGGTCGTTGGTAGGCTCGTCCAGAAGCAGGTTGTCGGGGTTCCCGAAGAGGGCTTTGGCCAACATGACGCGCACTTTCTCCTTTCCGGAGAGTTCGCCCATAAGACGGAGGTGACGGTCTTCCTTTATGCCGAGTCCAGAGAGTAGGGTGGCTGCGTCGCTCTCAGCGGTGTAACCTCCCATCTCGGCGAACTTCTCCTCCAGCTCAGCCACTCTTATACCGTCCTCGTCGGTGAAGTCCGCCTTACTGTAGAGCTTTTCCCTTTCACGCATAACCTCCCACATGGTGGTGTGTCCCATCAGTACGGTGTTCAGCACAGTCTCACCGTCATACTGGAAGTGGTCCTGGCTCAGCACGCTAAGACGCTCGCCGGGACCCAGTTCCACGGTTCCCTTCGTCGGCTCCAGTTCGCCGCTGATGGCTTTCAGCAGAGTGGACTTGCCTGCGCCGTTGGCACCTATCACTCCGTATATGTTGCCGTTGGTGAACTTCATGTTCACGTCTTTGTAAAGCACTCTTTTGCCGAACTGTACGGCAATATTGGAAAGTGTAATCATCTATTATATATATATAATGTATAAGAGTATTATTCCTTTTTTCTTCGCAGTACGTATGCGCAGTCTGTGCGCATGCACACGTTTATCTGATTCTCAGTATGTCGCCAGGCTTTATCTGGTACGAGTAGTCCATCTTGTTCATCTTGTACAGGCTCTTCAGACGTATGCCGTAGAGCTGGCTGATGTCGAACATGCTCTGGTTGTCCTCTACTATGTGTATGGGGTTATGGCGGAACTCTCTGCTGGCACAACTTCTCTTCTTCTGTAGATAAATAAGGTCTCCCTGCGTGGGAACGTAGTCGGAGCTGAGGTCGTTGTATTTGTACAGCTTTCTCAGGCTTACTCCCGTCTTCTCGCTTATCGTAGCCATGTCGTCGCCAGTCTCCACCACTATGAAGTAGTTGCCGTTGTTCTTGTACACCATGTGCGACTTGAAGAAGGAGTCTTCCGTCTCCCCATTGTGTACGGTGTACTTGTCGGCTTTGTAGCTACCCGTGTCGAACTGGTAGAGCTTGTACATCTCTATCAGTCTGATGAGTGCCTCGGCGTATGTAGGACTGGTGGCGTATCCTGCCGCCTTTAGCCCGCGCGCCCACCCCTTGTAGTCGGTGATGGCCAGTGAGAACAAGCCCTGGTAGCGTCTTCCTTGCAGAAACTTGGAGTGGTCTTCATAGCTGTCCCTTGCTGAAGCGTACTTGCGGAACTTCTCGTTCTTGGCCTCCCACCTTTATACCGAAGTGATTGTTGGCCTGTGTGGCAAGCGTACTCCTGCCCGCCGCGCTCTCCAGCAACCCTTGCGCCAAGGTGATACTGGCAGGGATGCGATACTTGTGCATCTGCTCCACGGCCCAGTCCTTATATTTGTCTATGTAGCTCCAGTATGCCTGGTTGGTATTTTGTCCATAGCACACTGCATGCCACAGCAGTACGGCTACCACAACCAGTGTCTGTCGAAACTTTAACATGTAATTTCCTGATTTAGCGCGCAAAGTTAGCCATATTTTATGGGATATGAAAGATAAACGATAGTTTTTTGGTTGCTGGGGCGTTTCAGAGTGTTCCGTCTGTGGGATAACAAAAACGAAAGTCAGCCTATTTGAGTGACTTTCCACAGCCAATATAAAATATGGTAAAGTAGATTGCTTCGACACATTGATGAATTTAGTGAAATAAAGATATGATGCGTACAGTGCATTGATAAAATGCACGTACTAACATGAGTAGGAAAGGAAAAATCAACAAAATTTTCATTTGAGCGTCAGTGAGACGCCCATTGTTTCAGTTTTTATACGTAACTTTGGGGGCGAAACATAATTTTAAAACCGAGAATAATGACTAATCTAAAGAAAGTAGGGATTTTATCCCGTGGAGGGAGTATGAGTCTGTCGTACGTCCTCGCAATGATGCTGACCCTAACAGCATTCTTGCTGCCAAGCAATGCAAGCGCCGACGAGGCATGGGTGGAATTTGACAGCAGCACCAAGACACTCAACTTCAAGTACGGCACGAAGCCGAGCAGTTTCGGCGAAAGCGTGACAGCGTACGCCTTGAATGAGGGAGAGAACGTCCCCGGATGGATAACCAACTCCGACGCTGTGACAGCTGTAGTGTTCGACCCGTCGTTTGCCTACGCACGCCCAACAACGATGCACAAGTGGTTCTACAGCATGAAAAAACTAAGCAGTATCACGGGCATTGCCAACCTCAAGACCGAAGAGGTGACGAGAATGAGCGAGGTGTTCTATGACTGCTACGCCCTGACTTCGGTGGACCTCTCGGGCTTCAACACGCAGAAGGTGACGAACATGAACAGCATGTTCTTCGGCTGCAAGACCATTGAGAGTCTTGATGTGTCGTCGTTTGACACTCAAAATGTGGAGAACATGAATCGCATGTTCCAGCATTGCGAGAAGGTGAAGACCCTGAACCTGACGAATTTCAATACTTCGAAGGTGACAGATATGGGCAACATGTTTGCCATCTGCCCCACTTTGGAGACTGTCAATGTGTCGAGTTTCAAAACGGAAAAGGTCACCAACATGGCCTGTATGTTCTGGGACTGCGAGGCTCTTGCCTCTGTTGACATAACCAATTTCAACACTTCACAGGTTAGTAGCATGGAGAGCATGTTCTGCAACTGCTATGCTCTCGCCTCAATAGGCCTGACCAATTTCAACACTGAGAACGTCACCGACATGCACAACATGTTCATGGACTGCCGGAAGCTGACCGAGCTTGACCTCACATCCTTCAATACGGCGAACGTCACGAATATGTCGGATATGTTCTGCAATTGCGAAAACCTTATTTCGATATACGCCACCGACGCTTTCACAACGGCAAATGTGAGCAGCAAAGACGAGACGATGAAATCCACAATGATGTTCTCCGGTTGTACGTCCCTGGTAGGTGCTGTGGCTTTCAACTCCAGCAATGTTGACAAATCCATGGCGAACACCACGACAGGCTACTTCACCGAGAAGGCAATCAGCTCATGGGTGGAGTATAACAGCTGCAACAACACTCTTACCTTCAAGCGTGGGAAAAAATCTGCTGTTGATGTCTCTGACATAGAAATCTTCAAACTTAATTCGGGTGATGACGTGCCAGGATGGAACAAATATGCGGACAACATTCAATCTGTAGTGTTTGAGGCATCGTTTGATAACGCACGTCCGACTTCTTGTTGCCTGTGGTTTTCCGGAATGGAAAACCTGACCAGCATAACCGGTTTGGAGTACCTGCACACCAATAGTGTGACGAACATGAGTAATATGTTTAACTCCTGCAAGAATCTCACAGAACTTGACTTGACCGGATTCAACACAGGGAAAGTCACAAACATGGATGGGACGTTCAATATGTGCGCCAACTTAAGAACCATTTATGTGAGCGAAACATTTACCGTTGATAACGTTACGACCTCAGACAACATGTTCAACGGTTGCACAGCTCTGTTTGGAGCTATAGCATACAATGCGGACAAGACCAATGCGACTATGGCCAACTACAATGACGGATATCTCTTCAACAAGTCGGTATGTGGCATGTGGGCGGAATATGACAGCAGCAACCAGACGCTCACCTTCAAGTATGGCAAGAAGGCAAGCAGTGACGGCACGGTGACGGTGTACGCCTTGAATGAGGGAGAGAACGTCCCCGGATGGATAACCAACTCCGACGCTGTGACAGCTGTAGTGTTCGACCCGTCGTTTGCCTACGCACGCCCAACAACGATGCACAAGTGGTTCTACAGCATGAAAAAACTAAGCAGTATCACGGGCATTGCCAACCTCAAGACCGAAGAGGTGACGAGAATGAGCGAGGTGTTCTATGACTGCTACGCCCTGACTTCGGTGGACCTCTCGGGCTTCAACACGCAGAAGGTGACGAACATGAACAGCATGTTCTTCGGCTGCAAGACCATTGAGAGTCTTGATGTGTCGTCGTTTGACACTCAAAATGTGGAGAACATGAATCGCATGTTCCAGCATTGCGAGAAGGTGAAGACCCTGAACCTGACGAATTTCAATACTTCGAAGGTGACAGATATGGGCAACATGTTTGCCATCTGCCCCACTTTGGAGACTGTCAATGTGTCGAGTTTCAAAACGGAAAAGGTCACCAACATGGCCTGTATGTTCTGGGACTGCGAGGCTCTTGCCTCTGTTGACATAACCAATTTCAACACTTCACAGGTTAGTAGCATGGAGAGCATGTTCTGCAACTGCTATGCTCTCGCCTCAATAGGCCTGACCAATTTCAACACTGAGAACGTCACCGACATGCACAACATGTTCATGGACTGCCGGAAGCTGACCGAGCTTGACCTCACATCCTTCAATACGGCGAACGTCACGAATATGTCGGATATGTTCTGCAATTGCGAAAACCTTATTTCGATATACGCCACCGACGCTTTCACAACGGCAAATGTGAGCAGCAAAGACGAGACGATGAAATCCACAATGATGTTCTCCGGTTGTACGTCCCTGGTAGGTGCTGTGGCTTTCAACTCCAGCAATGTTGACAAATCCATGGCGAACACCACGACAGGCTACTTCACCGAGAAGCGGAAGACGGCATGGGCGGAGTATGACAGCGTCACCAAGACGCTCACCTTCAAGTACGGAGAGAAGCCGAGCAGCGGCGGCACAGTGACAGTGTACGACCTGAACGAGGGAACTAACGAACCGGCATGGGGCGAAACTGATGACGACGACAATCTGGTAGCCCCGACGACAAAGGTGGTGTTCGACGTATCGTTCGACGCCTTCCGCCCAACGAGCTGTTACTATTGGTTCTACGACCAGACGGGACTGGCAGAAATGGAAGGTATGGAGTACCTCCACACAGACGCAGTGACCAACATGAAGCGCATGTTCTACAACTGCGAAGGGCTGACGGCTCTTGACCTCTCGCATTTCAACACGGCGAACGTCACGAGCATGGAACGGATGTTCTACGGTTGCAAGGCGCTGAAGTCCATTGACCTCTCAGGCTTCAACACCAGTAATGTTTCTACGATGTACAAGATGTTCTACGGCTGCACCGCACTGAAGTCCATTGACCTGTCGGATTTCAACACAGAAAACGTCACAAACATGGAACAGATGTTCTACAACTGCGACGGACTGACGGCTCTTGACCTGTCGGATTTCAACACGGCGAACGTCACGAACATGGAACGGATGTTCTACGGTTGCAAGGCGCTGAAGTCCATTGACCTCTCAGGCTTCAACACCAGTAATGTTTCTACGATGTACAAGATGTTCTACGGCTGCACCGCACTGGAGGCCGTCACGTTCCCTTCAGCCTTCAGCACCGGGAGCAAATGCAGTGTGGAACAAATGTTCTACGGTTGCAAGGCGCTGAAGTCGCTTGACCTGTCGGGCTTCAACACCAGTAATGTTTCTACGATGTACAAGATGTTCTACGACTGCACCGCACTGGAGGCTGTCACGTTCCCTTCAGCCTTCAGCACCGGGAGCAAATGCAGTGTGGAACTAATGTTCTACGGTTGCAAGGCACTGAAGTCGCTTGACCTCTCAGGCTTCAACACTAGTAATGTTTCTACGATGCATGAGATGTTCTACGGCTGCGAAGCGCTGGAGGCCGTCACGTTCCCTTCAGTCTTCAGCACCGGGGACGAATGCAGTGTAGAAGAGATGTTCTACGGTTGCAAGGCGCTGAAGTCCCTTGACCTGTCGGGTTTCAACACAGAAAACGTCACCAACATGAATTGCATGTTCTACGGCTGCAGCGGTTTGACTTCCCTTGACGTGTCGGGCTTCAACACAGAAAACGTCACCAACATGAATTGCATGTTCTACGGCTGCAGCGGTT
>CAVHNA010000005.1:10682-29517 GCA_963637205.1 Bacteroidaceae bacterium | reverse complement strand
CGCGACCCGCAGCACGCATGGTTGTAGCGCATCTTCAATGCGTGACCTGCGCAAGGGGAAAGGTAGTAGGAGCGTTTGCGCCAAATGCGACCCGCATCTGCATGGTTGTAGCGTATCTTCAATGCATGACCTGCGCAAGCGGAAAGGTAGTAGGAGCGTTTGCGCCAAACGCGACCCGCAGCGGCATGGTTGTAGCGCGTCTTCAATGCGTGACCTGCGCAAGCGGAAGGTAGTAGGAGCGTTTGCGCCAAACGCGACCCGCGGCACGCATGGCTAATCTCTCTTCTAGCGAGGGCGCATTTGGCGCAAATGCGCCTCCTATTCCGCCCTTGCAGGATAGCGCATGCGAAAGGTGCGTCCGGCTTTGTGGATGGCCAGAAACGACGTTTCTTGCCTGTATGGCGATATGGGTAGGGCATTGACGGCAGTCGATGCGTCTGACCGGGTAGACATTTTGCGAAAAATTTGCGTTTTTTTGCAATGTAGTATAAAATTATTTGCTAATTTTGCGTCCGCAAACAATATATATCACACGATGCAAGCTCGTTTAGCCTCTTTTTCATTGTCAATTATACGCAGCGTGACGTTGTTCGTCGCCTTGGCTGTCATGCCATCGCAGGCGTGCGCTGATTTGCTCTTCTCACAGAGCCGCGACGGCGCGTTCCCCCTGGTGGGCGAAGGCGCGAAGGCGGACATACTGGTAGACGACGCCGACGGCGAGGTGGTGGGCACCGTGGCGCGCTGCGTGGCGGAGGACATCAAGATGGTGACGGGCCAGACGCTGGCCGTGCGAACCGCTCCGGGCGACAACGGCACGCTGGTGATAGCCGGCACCGTGGGGAGCAGCCGCTGGATAGACGCCATGGTGGCGGACGCGCGGCTGGACACCGCCGGGGTGACGGGCAGGTGGGAAGCGTACAAGCTGCAGCTCGTAGCCAACCCCATGGAGGGCGTGGACCGCGCTCTGGTGGTGATGGGCGGCACGCCGCGCGGCACGGCGTTCGGGCTTTTCGAGATAAGCCGCCGCATCGGCGTCTCGCCCTACGTCTGGTGGGCCGACGTGACGCCGGCTTCCCTACCATATATATATGTGAGCGGCGACATGACGGAGACGGAGGCCCCGTCGGTGAAATACCGCGGCCTCTTCATCAACGACGAGGACTGGGGCATGCTGCCCTGGGCCAAGAAGACCTTCGACACGGCGTACGGCAACATAGGCCCCAACACCTACGACAAGGTGATGGAACTGCTGCTGCGCCTGAGGGCCAACTGCCTGTGGCCCGCCAAGCACCAGGCCTCAAAGGCGTTCTGGGCGTCGGAGGACAACAAGCGGCTGGCGCGCAAGTGGGGCGTGGTGATGAGCAGCGGCGACTCCATGCTCAGGGACAACCTCTGGGAGTGGACCCACTTCGGCGGCACCACGGACAACTTCAGCTTCGCCTTCAACTCCGGCCAGGTGACCGACTACTGGGCCAAGCGCGCCGGCGAGGCACGCGGCTACGAGGCGATATACGATATCGGCATGCGAGGGTGCCACGACGTGGCGCTGCTCGGCTACGAAGGACAAGAGGCGCAGCTGGCCGGACTGAAGGACATCATAGCCTGCCAGCGGAAGATAATAGCGGACTCGCTGGGAGGCGACCCGGCGCAGGTGCCGCAGATATACATACCGTACAAGGAAGCGCTCACGCTCTACAACGCCGGGCTGGAGATACCCGACGACGTGACGCTCTGCTGGGTGGACGACAACTACGCCTACATACGCCAGCTGCCCACCGCCGCCGAGCGGAAACGCAGCGGAGGCAACGGCGTCTACTATCATCTCTCATATCTGGGCAACCCCTGCTCGTATATTTGGCTCAGCACCATCTCGCCCACGCTCGTCAGCTACGAGCTGTGCAAGGCTTACGAGAACGGCATGCGCCGCTTCTGGATGGTGAACGTCGGCGACATCAAGCCCGCCGAGGCGGAGTTGGAATTCTTCATGGAATTGGCGTGGGACGTGGAGGAGTGGACTCCCGCCAAGGCGTGGCTTTTCGCCAGGTGGTGGTCGGCGCGGACCTTCGGCGAGGAGTACGCCGACCAGTTGGCGGAGATAAGGCTGGAGCACTACCGGCTGGCGGCGCAGGCCAAGCCCGAGACCGTGAGGGAGGTCACCTTCACCACGGAGGAGAAGATACGCCGCCTCAGCGACTACAGCGCGCTGGTGAGCAAGGTGTACGCCCTGGAGGGCAGCATACCCGAGCGGCTGCAGGACGCGTACTTCCAGCTGGTGACGTATCCGGTGGTGGCCACAGCCGACATGAACTTCAAGCTCATCGGCGCCAACCTCAGCCACTGGTACGCCGGCATGGGCGACCGCGCCAAGAGCCTCTCGTACGCCGCCATGTCACGGGCAGGGTACGACGACATAGTACATCTGACCGAGAAATACAACACGCAGACGGCCGGCGGCAAGTGGAACCACATAATGAGCATGACACCCAACGCCGGCTCCAGCAGCCAGTTCGGCCCCGTGTACGCCGCTCTCTCCGACGAGGTGAACGACGTAAGCGGCGGACTCATGCCAGCCGACGACAACACCTACGTCTCCGCCGACGCGTACACCTCGTGCCGAGGATCGTGGACGGCCATGGACAACCTGGGAGTGGCGGGCTGCGCCATGGCGGTGTCGCCCATCGACTACAACAAGTACACCGCCGCCACCGCCAAGAGCAAAGCGCCCTACATGGAGTACACCCTCCCACTGGAGAAAGGCAAGTACCAGATAACGGTGAGGTGTCTGCCCACCTTCCCCGTCACCACCGACAACGACCTGGTGGTGGGCATGGGCATGGGAGCCGGCGCCGTCACCACCGCCAGCATAAAGGCAGGGGCTGAGACCAACGTCTGGAACGACAACGTGATGCACGGATACGCCGAGGCCAGGTTCACATACTCCGCCGTGTCCGCCAAGGACTACAGGCTGCGCGTCTACGCCCTGAACCCCGCCGTCGTCGTGAGCCAGATAGTCTACCGCCGCACCGACGCGCCCGACGAGGGCGACATAGCGGAGCAGGTGATGGTGAACCCCGACTTCGAGCTCTACCAGAGCGGCGGCAAGGTGATAGCCAACACCACCGGAGCCATACGCCGCGGCGTGCCGTACGGATGGACGCTGACGGGCGAGCTGACCGGCAACTCGTACGGCATAAACAAGGACGCCTCCATCAGGGAGGACGACGGCAACCTGTGCTGGATAAAGTCCACGCCCATGCCGGAGGAGTGCGAGCTCTACCAGACCATCCCGGCGGAGAAGCTCACTCCCGGCGTCTACGAGGTGGGCTGCCTGCTGTGGAACCAGAGCGGCAAGAGGGGCTCGTGCCGCCTCTTCGCCAACGACCACGTGCAGTACTACTCGCATAAGGGCGACTACGACCAGATACTCCAGGACGACGAGGTCAGCTCCTTCGCGTCCTATAAGGCAGGCTACGAGACGCACACCGTGATGCACCCCATGAGAGTGGTGCTGGCCGTGCGCGAGGGGGAAAACCTCAGGGTGGGCATACGCACCGGCTGCGTCAGCAACGCCGGCACGCAGTCCGACGACACAGGGTGGTTCAAGGTGGACAAGTTCACCGTACGCCGCATAGGCGACCTCGACACGTCGGACAAGGACTCCCTCACGCGGGAGCTGATAGTGAACCCCGACTTCGAATACAGCGCCGAGGGAGTGCCGGCCGAGGGCAAGAACGTCACGGGCGCCGTGCCATACGGATGGCAGACCTCGTACAGCGGCACGTACTCCATGGCCACGTCGGGACTCTACGGCAAGGGCGAGGGCATGCACGGACTCAACTACTGCGCGTTCACTCCGTCGGGCTACCGCCCCATGCCCACCGACTTCACGCTCTACCAGACCATACCCGCGGAGAAGCTGAAGGCCGGTGCCACATACCGCGTCAGCTGCTTGCTGTGGAGCGAGGAAGGCAAGGAGGGACAGGGACGCCTCTTCGCCAACGGCGAGGTGCAGTACTACGGCTCCGTGCACTCCTACGCCGCCAACCTCACCGAGGGCGAGCACAGCACGTTCGCCTGCTACACCGGCGGCAAGATAGACAAGACCTCCATGCACGAGGTGAGCGTCACCGTCACCGTGGCGAAGGACGAGGACCTGACGATAGGCGTGCGGTCCGGCTCCATGAAGGGCGACGGTACGTGTGCCGTGGGCACGGACAAGACGGGCAAGTTCCGCGTGGACAACTTCCGCATCGAGGAGGTGCAGGGCGGCGACGACGAGACGGCTGTCAGCCTTCCGCACAGCGAGACACGCAGTCGGCAGCCGGGTGTCTACGACCTCGCGGGCCGCAAACTGTCGCACCCGGCTTCCCTCCGTCAGGGAGTATATATAATGGACGGACGGAAATACGTGAAGTGACGCACGGCCCGCAAATGAAGAAAGAGAGAGATAATCAACCAATCATAATTACAAACTTTCCAAAACCATCAACAAAATGAAGAGAAGTCTTTATTTGCTGTTCCTCATCGCCACGTCGTGGCTCTACGGGACAAACGCGGCGGCTCAGACTGAGCTCGCCACCAACGAGGATGGCGCATACCTCATCGGCAGCAAGGCCGACCTGCAGGCGTGGACCAAACTCTCCGGTTTCGAGAAGACCAATGTGCTGCTGACGGCAGACATTGACGACCTCGACTTTAGGTTGTGCAACACATCCACCTACACCGGCACCTTCGACGGCGACGGGCACACCGTCACCCTCAACTACGACTTCAGCGGTGAGCCCACCGCCATGTTCGTCAGCTTCGCCGGAACGGTGAAGAACCTGGTGGTGGGCGGCAACGTCAACGCCACGTACAAGAACTGCGCCGCCGTGGCCGCCAACACGGCAGGCAGCGCAGCCTTCGAGAACGTGGTGGTGACAGCCACCATCTACGCAGACTGCGGCAGCAACGCCTCCAACGCGGCCTTCGTGGGCTACACCGCCAACCCCGTCACGTTCACCAACTGCGTGTCGGCCTACAAGGCCACCGGAGTGAACGAGTACAACCACGGCTTCGTGGGATGGGTGAGCCGTAGCGCGGCCATGACGTTCACCAACTGCGTATCCATCATGCAGAGCGAACTGCCCAACTCGGCCTCCTTCGCCAACCCCGCTGGTTCGTCGTCCATGAACAACTGCTACAGCTATCAGCAGGACTTGGACCCGTCGAACCCCGCAGCTGGCGTGACGTACCTGACGCAGGACATGATGGCGTCGGGCGAGCTGTGCTACCTCCTCTGCAAGAACGCCGGCACCGCCGTCTTCTACCAGAATCTCGGTGAAGACGCGTACCCCGTGCCCTTCGCCTCGCACAAGCAGGTGTACGGCAACGGTAACGTACGTTGCGACGGCACGCCCCTCGACGGAGACCTCACATACTCCAACGAGAACACCACACCGCAGCCGCAGCATACCGACGTGGACGGGCGCTGCAGCGTGTGCGGTTCCCTCTTGCCCGACCACATCGCCACCGATGCCGAGGGCTACTATCCCCTCGCCACCGTCAAGGACGTGGAGTGGTTCACTTCGCTCGTCAACGAGTCGCACATGACCACCATCAAGGCCAAGCTCACCGCCGACATAGACTACGAGGGCGTGGAGAACGCGCACACCCCCATCGGCCCCAACACCACGTATAAGTTCAACGGCGTGTTCGACGGACAGGGACACCGCATCAAGAACATGATACTCACCTCCACCGGCAACGGCGTCGGCTTCTTCGGCTACGTGCGTGGCGGTACGGTGATACGCAACCTCATCATAGACAAGACCTGCGAGATATCGGGCAACAACCAGGTGGGAGCCTTCATCGGAGCGGCTCAGACCGACGCCGGCACGCCCCTGCTGATGGAGAACTGCGTCAACGAGGCCACCGTGGTCTCCAACAGTTCCGCCTCGGGCTTCATCGGAGCCGGACAGAGCGCATACCCCACCATCAAGCTCGTCAACTGCCTCAACGCCGGCGAGATCTCCGGCACGCCCGCCACTGCCTTCTGCTCGTGGATGAACAAGAACGGCGGCACGCTCACCAACTGCGTCAACGCCGGCATCATCGCCGGTGCCGACTATTCCGGGGGCAAGTTCACCTACATCTGCAACCTCATCCGATACGAACCCGGAACGATTACCCTCACCAACTGCTTCGACGTGAGCGAGACCGAGGAAGCCGGACAGGGCAAGGACTACGCTTGGCTGACCGACGAACCCGCATCCGGCGGTGAACTCTGCTATCAGCTCAACGGCGACCAGAGCGACATCGTGTGGTACCAGAAGGTAGGCACCGACGCTTACCCCGTGCCCTACTTCGTGGAGGGCGGCACGGTTTACGCCAACGGAGAGGTAGGATGCGACGGCATACCCACCGGAGCCGTGTCGTATTCCAACGAGAAGAGCGGCGACATACCGCCGCACGAGTACGAGGACGGCTTCTGCGTCAACTGCGACGCACCGCAGTCCGACTATGCCCCATTGGTGGACGGCTACTACATGATCAGCGACGCCTCGCAGCTCTACTGGTTTAGCCGCATGGTCAACGACTACAAGCACACCGACTACAACTTCCGTCTGGCGGCCGACATAGACATGGCCGACTACAGCGACCTCTTCCAGCCCATCGGCACCTCGCCGGCGGTCTACACCGGTCACTTCAACGGACAGGGACACCGCATCAGCAACCTCGCCGTCAACGTCACGGGCAACAACGCCGGCTTCTTCGGAGGCGTGGGCGGCGGCACCGTGATAGAGAACGTGCTGATGGATGAGACGTGCTCCATCAGCGGCACCGGCGAGTGCGTGGCCTTCGTGGGAGCGGCACAGCAGAGCGGCTCCATCACCATACGCAACGTGGGCAACATGGCCAACGTCTACGCCGCAGGCAAGCAGGCCGCCGGCATCTTCGGCAGCAACGTCAGCAGCCGCGCCAACATCACCATAGAGAACTGCTTCTCCACCGGACTGATAAGCGGCTCCGACCAGTGCGCCGCCATAGTGGGATGGGGAGGAAGCAACAGCCCCAAGGTGTCCAACTGCTGGACATGCAGCGAGGTTCTGGGCAACGACAAGGCCGAGATGTACATGGTACGCCACGGCAGCGGCGTGCTCTCCAACCTCTACAGCACCGCCGGCAGCCAGGGAGTCATCATAGACTACGAGAACATCACCGACGGCTCGCTGTGCTACAAACTCAACGGCGACCAGTCAAACATCACATGGTTCCAAAACCTCGACAACGATGCCACCGTGGACGACCAGCCCGTGCCCTTCTCTGACGGACACGCACGCGTCTACCCCAAGGGCAAGATGCTGTGCGACGGTTCGGTGGACCCCACGTCCGTCGTCTACTCCAACAACAACGAGTCCGTCGTTCCGCCGCATAGCTTCGAGGACGGCTTCTGCACGGTGTGCGGACAGGAGGACGAGGACTACACCGGCTTCGTGAAGGCCATCAAGAACCCAGACTTCACCGTGGACGCTTTCGGATGGGACGGCACGGCACTCAACGTGGCCAACGGCGTGGCCGAGACATCAGCCAAGACGTTCGACACGTACCAGAAGGTGGCTTCCCTCCAAAAGGGTGTCTACAGACTTCGCGTGCAGGGCTACGCTCGCTCAGCGGCTCTCGCTGACGACGTCTACGCTTCCGGCGAACTGGAGGACGACCTCGTACGCAACGTTTACGTCTACGCCGAGAGCGACGGCAAGATGGTGGCGCGCCGACTGAATGACATCACGGCAGGGGCGCAGACATACAAGCTCAACGACGGACAGTCGGAGGCTGAACTCGCCAACGGTACGTATGTGCCGTCCGACGCCACCGGAGCCGCCGTATACATGGGTAAGGGCAAGTACTGGAACGACCTCTACTTCGCCGTACACTCCGACACCGTGCGCATCGGCTTCGCCTCCGCCATAGAGCAGGACGGCAAGCAGACGGTGATAGACCGTCTCCGCCTTATCTACATGGGCGACGACGATGCGGCATACAGCCTGATAGCCGCCCAGATAGCCGCCGACGCTCAGGACATGGGCGCACTGGAAGGACAGGAGAGCGTCAAGGAGGCTTACGCCAACATCACGGAGAACGTGTCGTCCCTCACCTCTGCCGACGACATCATAGAGGCAGCCGACAAGGCGGCCAGGTATCCCGATGCGGTGAAGCTGAGCGTGGCGGCGTACGTATCGTACAAGGCTGCCGTGGCTGAGATAGCCGACTACTGGAACGCCAACAGCGACAACATGTCCGGCGAGGCGGCCGACCGTCTGGAGACTTACCTCACGCAAGAGGAAGAACCCTCCGAGACCTTCCCGAACGGTACATATCCCTACATCATCGAGAACAAACCGTTAGGAGCTGAGGAGCTGGCCGAGGAGACCGAGTTCGCCAAGACCATACTCGCCGATGCCGTTAAGGAGGCTGACTCAGAGGGTATGGACCTCACGTCCCTCATTGTCAACCCGAAGTTCACCGAGGGCGAATGGAAGGGCTGGACAGTGGAGAAGAGCCACTCCAACAGCGGATGGAACATGGTGGAGAACGGCGGTTTCACTGACGTCTTCCCCGTGGCGGCAGGCTACAACACCGCCTTCGAGGTGTCGCAGGAAATCACCGGCCTCAAGGATGGTATCTACGAGCTGAAGGCTTATGCGTTCCACCGTCCTGGCGAAGCGCACCAGGGTCTTTACGACGGCTCTGACGTCATACCCGCACGCCTCTTCCTCAACGAGTACGCCACGCCGGTGAAGAGCGTCTACACCGATATCCTCAACTACGACGATGCCATCAACGGCGTCAACTGCCGCGTCAACTCCGACTCCGACCCCGACGCTCCGCACAACGGCGAGCAGACGGGCAGTAAGGACATTGACATGGGCACAGGATACGTACCCGACAACATCTATACCGCAAGCTTCGCCTTTGGCGGCAACAGGTACATGCAGAGCGCATATGCCATAGTCAAGGGCGGCACACTGCGACTGGGCATACGCAACGGCGAGACTCCGTGGAGGAACAAGAACCTCACCATCTGGGGCGACTTCCGCCTCACATACCACGGCTCCAGCGCAGAGGCCATAAGCGAGGTGCTCAGCCAGTATTCCACACGCCTGGAGATGCTGGAGACGCAACGCGTTGACCAGGAAACGTACTTCAGCGCGGAGCACTCCGACCGCATATCGTCCCTCATAGCCGAGGCGGGAGCTTCAGACGACAATGTCCGTAAGATGGAGATTATCGCCGACATCAACGCCGAGTTTACTGCCATCGACTCCAGCAAGACGATATACAGCCAGCTGAAGGAGATATACGAGTACGCCAGCGCCATGACCGACGGACTGGACGAAGGCGAGCAGAAGACCTACATGTCCGAGCTCTACGACGAACTCTCCGAGGTACTGGTGACAGGTTCGCTCACCGACGCCGAGGCTAACGCCAAGATAGAAAGCTTGATGGCCAACACGCTCTTCGGAGGTGTGGTGTACGTACAGGGCGACCTCTATGACCCCACAGCCGAGGACGGCAATTGGGAATACTCGCGTATGTGTACGCTCTATCCTCTCTATAAGAACGCCGAGGGTAAGTGGACGGGCACCGTCACGCTGCAGGACCGCAGCCGCAAGGCCAACAGCGAGCAGCGCGCCGGACTCTACTTCCGCCGCATCAACACCGTGCTGAAGTGCGACACTCCCAACGCCAACTTCATCACACCGTCGCGCCACACGTTTGGCGTGGCTGAGGGCGGCACCGACTACCAGGCCACGGCAGGCACGTACGACATAGTACTTGACCTCGACAGTATGACCGTCGACTTCCAACCTAAGGACGAGTACAAGTGGGCCAACCAGGTTTACGTGGTGGGCACGCTGGCCAACCGCAACGGCAACGTGGAGAGATGGAAGAACACCGAGCAGTGGCCGTTGCAGCACGTGGGCGAGGGACGCTACGTGGGCACCGTGGACATGGTGCTCGACAACGCCAACTCCTTCTGCTCGTTCGGCATCATGGCGTGCCGCAGCAACACCGACATGTCCAACTACAGCACTACCGGACGCTCCAGCTGGACGGAGGCTCGCTACGGCAGCTCCACGCAGTACCTCAACATCAGCAGCGGCGAAGTGGTTGACAGCCTCGTGCGCGGTCTTGACCGCACATGGCGCATCTCGCCGGCCGGACGCTACCTGATAGAGTTCGACATGGACAACGCCACCATGAAGGCCACGCTCCTCGACACTAAGGGACGCGGCACTGAGGCAGAGCCTTACATCATAGCCAATGCGGCCGACCTGCAGAGCATGCAGGGACGCATGGAGGAGAACAAGACCACGTACTTCCGCCTCACGTCCGACGTGAACATGAACGGCGGCGGATGGTATCCGCTCAACGCCACATGCTACGGTAACAGCACCGAGGGCGCACGCAACCAGTACGTCAGCCTCGACGGTGACGGACACGTGATAAAGAATCTCCGCGTATACGCCAACGCTGACAACCAGTACGAGGCGGGCTTCTTCGGAGCTCTCTGCGGAGAGGTCAAGAACATCGGCTTCTACAACGCTTCCATCATCGCAGGCGATGCCGCCAACGCTGGCATTCTGGCAGGAGTGATGGGCACGGCTGACTACGAAGGCACCACCTCCGTCAGTGGCAGCTACTTCCACGGCGGCGTCACGGGACAGGGTCTCGTCGGTGGCGTGACGGGCAAGGCTGAGGGGCAGTCCACCATAACGAACTGCTACGCCAACGCCGCCATAAGCGGTGAGGGCACGCTGGGCGACATCGCCGGCGAGGCAGGCTCCAGTCTGACAGTCACCAATACCTATGCCGCCGGCATCGCCAACGGCAGCGAGGCCGAGGGATGCTTCGGCACAGGCGACGCAGCAACGGCGGAGAACATGCTCTACGTCACCGACACCAACCGCGACGAGGTGTGCCAGACCGTTTCGGCATGGGCTGAGTGGAACGCCGACGGCAAGATAGGCAACGGCTACCCCATACTGGAATGGCAGGTTAAGCGCGGCGACTACACCGAGCTTTGTGGCTTCGTCGGCGACGACGAGGACGCTATACACTCCGTGGCAGGCACCGAGGGCAACCGCACTTCACGCGCATATACCTTGAGCGGCGTTCTCGCCGGCAAGCACACGCGTGGCATAGTGATAGTGGACGGAAAGAAGCAGCTGAGATAAGTTTGCACATAACTCTCTAACAGCAATGCCAGACAGCTTCAGTAGCAGTCTGGCATTGTTACTTTCGTATGTGCTTTTGCGTCCGCCCGGCAATCCGCACCTACAGTTTCCCACAAGGTCGCATTTGGCGCAAACGCTCCTCCTACACTTCTTCTTTGGGGTTACGCTTCTAGCTCTGGCAAGCGTCTCCTTCGTCGCCGAACGGACTCAAACACTCCCACATTCTCTTCAGTTCGCCGGTCCAGTAGAGTCCCTCGTTGCCGGAGTTGATGTCGGTGTGGAAGTTCATGTCCAGAAGCACCACGTCGGGCATGAAGCTCTCCATGGTGGAGACGAGAGTCTTGGGCGAGGCTATGGTGCATACCTCGGCGAAGCAGGGCGCAAGGAGAAAAAGTCCTTTACACGTCTTGTCAAAGGTGTTTACAGTCTTAGGAGGAATCGTATATTGAAAGTCAGTAGTACTGACCTTGCCATGTCAGTACTATTGCTCGGAAAAGTCACTATTGCTTGAAAAGAAAGCAGGATTGTTCGCGCCATACCCGACCCTGTGTGTGTCGTTAGTAGCTCATCTTCGTGGAGCGACAGCTAAGGAGGAAATGTAGGAGGAGCGTTTGCGACAAACGCGACCCAAAGAAGGCGATGACGAGACGCCTTTCTGCTTAATTTATTTCTTCCTTGATAATCCAGTCGCCAAGGGTACGTTGGTTGCTGTCGTAGTTCACGCCAATTTTGAAGAGTCGTTTACCCTCGGCAGAGTATGGGATGAGATAACCTTTCTCGTCTATCTGCCTTAGAGCGTCCTCCGCCGAGCCGTCGTTCTTCAGCTCAAAGACGTACACAGCATCCGGCATATATACCACAGCGTCGGCCCTTCCTATGGCGGAATCTTCCTCCACGCGTATGTACGCCCCCATCAGGTTAAATATAAGGTAGAACACTGTCTGGAAGTCGCGCTCATCCTTGTTGGCCAGACGGTTGGAGATGGCGGCGAGGAAAGCCTTCAAGTGTACCATCGTCTCTTCCACCTTACCGTCGTACAGTAAATCCACGAGGTTGCCGGCAGAGCCGTTGCTGTCATAGGGATGGGATGTGGGTCTGAGATAGTTGGGAGCCAGACTTCTCAGCATGCCGATGCGCACCTCCCTATTGGGATAACCCAAGATGAAGCGGTTGAGCATAGGGCTGTACTTCTTTATGGTGAGGTATCCGCTCTGGTAAAGCAATGGCAGGGCGGAAGTCATCTGTTCGGGCGACACGTCAAAGTCGTCTACACTGCAACTGTTCTCTTCCATACTCATCACGTTGACATGGTATTTCCTGAGTACGTTGATAATGTAGCTCGGCGTGCCCGACCCGAACCAGTAGGATTCTATCTTTTGACTTCTCAATGCCCTTATCAGACTGAACGGATTGTAGACATCTTCCGATTGCTCGCTAAAGTGATAGCCGTCGTAGTACTCACGCAGTTTCTTCAGACACTCTTCGTAGTTGAGCCCCAAGGCACGCCACGTCGGGCTTCATCACAGAGGTATGTTCCGTCTGGCTGATGCCGCAGATGGCGGAGGACTGGTCGAGCATGCTGGTGTTGTTGAGGTTGTTCAGCTCACCATACAGATAGTCGTTCTTCCTAATCTCGGAGAAAGTCTGTATCCCCACTGGATAGTAATTCACAATTTCTGTCGTCATACCGCTTCACATTTGCATTTCACGCCGCTAAGGTACGAATAATCTTGCATACGCAAAAAGGTTAACGCCTTTTTTTGTTATGGGTCAAAGTCAGTGCTCCTATGATTGCTATATCTTACCATTAGACAGATTCTGTCAGTACGTATATATGGCGTAAAGAAGCCCTCTGTCATAGTGCCAGAACCTACATATTATCAGTTCCTGGCAATTGCCATCCAAGTTTCTGGCAATTGCCATCAACCTTTCTGGCAACTGCCATCAACCATTCTGACAATTGTCATTCACTTTTCTGACAATTGCCATTCACCTTGCTGACAATTGTCAAAAATTCTACTAACTTTAGTCTTTACATCGTTATGATGTGGTCTTTACATCGTTACAAGGGGTGCCTTCACATTGTCATAAAGGGGCTTGTAGCTTCGTTATATACAAATGCGATGTGGTGCGCAGAAGCATTTGCGCCCACTTGGCGACGAAGGATACGCATGCCAGAGCAAGAAACGCCACCTGTTTAGCAGTCTGCGACACCTTGTCCATAACAACAATTTCAGTTCCGTTAACATAGTTTAACTAAACGGGGGGGGTGACGGCAAAATATTGTGTACTTTTGTATTGTTATAATTTGTATATAATAATGTTTTGAACGATATGAAACAGATTTTCACTTTCTTATGCTGCATAGTATTTGCGGCACAGTATTCGTCAGTATCTGCCCAGGTAACAACAATGGAAATATGGAAAGACGGCAGCGTAACAGAATCATACCCGATAACCGATGTTGACTCTGTTACTTTTAAGACAACCATAGGCACTGACAATAGTAGGATCATCAACGGCCACAAGTTCATAGACCTCGGTCTGCCAAGCGGACTCCTCTGGGCGGAGACCAACATCGGTGCCGAAACAGCATACGACGACGGCAATTACTGCGCTTGGGGAGAGACTAAGACGAAGGAAACTTATGACTGGAGCACATACTCATGGGGTACATACGACAACCCCACCAAATACAATTCCACCGATGGCAAGACTGTCCTTGACAAGGAAGACGATGCCGCATACGTGAATTGGGGCAGCGGCTGTCGCATGCCGACCCAAGCCGAATTTGACGAACTCAATAATACAGATAACTGCACATGGGCATGGGTAAGCCGTACCAATTCCGCAGGTGAAACCATCAACTGCTACAAGGTAGTCAGCGTCAAGAACGGAAACATCATATATCTCCCCGCTTCGGGCCACCGCTTCGGAGACTACCTCTACTATCGCGGCTCGTACGGTTACTACTGGTCCAGTACGCTCTACGGCGGCGGTGTCGGCGGCGCGTGTTACCTCAGCATCGACAGTGGCAGCCCCTACGTGTACGGCAACTACTACCGCTGCTTTGGTTTCCCCGTCCGTCCCGTCGCTGCGCCTCTCTCCATTGACGACGCCACGTGGAGCGGCTTGACACTGGAGAAGAAGGGCTCTGCCAGTATAAACGATGCGGTGTGGAACAAGTAAACAACCATTATACACAAACGACTAAAAACGAAAAACGATATGAAGAGAAACAACATCAAGCTGCACTCAGTGGCAGCCATCGCCGTAGCCGCACTGGCCTCGGCATGTTCGAGCGACGCAGTGACGGACGCTCTGGAGAATAACCCCGGCAAGGCGGAGACAGTCACACTCGTGGCAAGCCAGCCCGGCAACGATACCCGTGTAGGCTTTACCGAAGGGGGTAAGGGTTACTGGCAAGCAGGCGACGCCATAGGCGTGTGGTCAAAGGGCGACAACAAGTTCAGTTCCTTCGCCATTACCAGCAGCGCTGGCGAGGCTACCGCCACATTCAGCGGTACGGTCGTCAATGGGGTGGGCGACTATGCCGTGTATCCCTACAACGAGAAGCACGGCCTGCAGGGCAATGTCCTCACTTACTATCTCCCGGAGAAATACACCTACACATCAGTTGACCAGACCTTCTTCCCCGAGGGCAAGGACGGCAACAGTTTCGGCATGCCCATGCTTGGCACCATATCCGAGGGTTACGCGGTTACGTTCAGCCATCTGGCAGGAGTGGTGTGCCTGCAGATAGACAAGATGCCGGCAGAGAGCGGCACGGTGAAGGTGACGGCCTCTGGCATGCAGCTCTGCGGCACATTCACCGCGAGTCTGGCAGACATGGAGAACACCGCACCCGAGATAAAGACCGCGGCGAGCGAAGCGGACAATGCGGTTACCTTCCTCTATTCCGGTGCCACGGCAGACAAGCCGGGTATATTCTATCTCCCCGTAGCCACAGGCAACTATACCCTTACCGTTGTGGTGGCTGGCAACAAGAAGACCTCCACCACCATCCACAGCGTGGAGATGGTGCGCGAAAGACTGCAGCAGTTGGATGTCACCACCAAGTACGTCACCGCTTCCAGCAGTTCCGAAGGCAAGATTATCAACGGCCACAAGTTCATAGACCTCGGTCTGCCAAGCGGACTCCTTTGGGCGGAGACCAACATCGGTGCTGAAACTGCGTACGACGACGGTAATTACTATGCTTGGGGAGAAACTGCTCCGAAGAGTACATATACCCAAAGCAATTGCAACTACTTTATAACAGATTCAACTTACAGCGAAATATACGAAAAGTACTTATACACTTACAAGTATAGCTATGATAACGGCAAGACGGAACTTGACCTGGAAGACGATGCCGCATACGTGAATTGGGGCAGTGGCTGTCGCATGCCGACCCTATCTGAATTTGCTGAACTTGATAATACGGACAACTGCACATGGACTTTGGTAAGCTGTACCAATTCCGCAGGTGAAACCATCAACTGCTATAAGGTAGTCAGTGTAAAGAACGGAAACATCATATATCTCCCCGCTTCGGGCCACCGCGCCATAGACGACCTCTACTATCGCGGCTCGGAAGGCTACTACTGGTCCAGTTCGCTCCTCATCCACGACGGTGTCAGCTGTGCGTACCCCCTCTACTTCGCCGGTGTCTACCACAACGCGGGCGGCCCCCGCGGCTACCGCTACTTTGGTGTCCCCGTCCGTCCCGTCGCAGAACCACAAAAATAGTATCACATAACATCAAAAGGGAAAGAGGTGCACAGGAGTTTCGGCTTCAGGGCACCTCTGCTTTTTCCTGACTTCGTCACTCAAAAAATGTTCATTTTATAATTCGTTGTTAGACAAAATATTATATCTTTGCGTCACCTGATTTTGGGTGACGCAAAAGGTTTCTTAACTATGTTTATCAGGAAAAAGGTCCGTGAAAATTTCAGCTCCGCTAACACAGTTTAACCAAATATGCTCCTGCTCACGTGTCTCCACTTCTTTATTTCGCTAACCGTACGTTAACCACCTGTTGACTGCTCATAAACTAAAAAGAGCGGTTTAGGAAGCCAGTTTCTCATGTCGTACGACTATGCTCCCTCACGTCGTACGACTATATGGAGTCATGTCGTACGTTAACTACTCCCCATGTCGTACGACTTCAGAACCTCATACCGTACGACATGCCAAGACCTTTATTCAAAGGCTGTTAACGGGTAAAAGAAAACAGGAGAAAAGCGTTTTGCTTTCCTCCTGCCTGATGTTTTTGCGCTCCAGGATGGGCTTGAACCAACGACCCCATGATTAACAGTCATGTGCTCTAACCAACTGAGCTACTGAAGCAAAATTGCATAGGAGAAGTCCTTTTTTGCGCTCCAGGATGGGCTTGAACCAACGACCCCATGATTAACAGTCATGTGCTCTAACCAACTGAGCTACTGAAGCAGTGGTAAATAACCTTGAGAGGTTTCTTCTCCAAATGCGGTGCAAAATTATTGCTTTTTCCGGAAATACGCAATATCTTGTTGAAAAAAATGCGCTAAAGGTGGAAAATAATTGAGAACGGTGGCACCGCTATGTGCTTTCCTGCACATCAAGGTGCTGCCACAATGTTTACGGATGTCGTTCTCCTGTGGGTAAAAAAAGGAGTTTTGGGCTCTATCGTTTGTGTGTTTGAAAGAAAACGAGTAATTTTGCGCATGTGAATCGGCATACAATATAATGTATAGCAAGAATAGTATAATGTGTTACAATAGAAGGATGAAAGCAAAAGGGCTAAGTGTATGCAGGGTGGCGTTGCTCGTTGTCTTGTCGGCATTTGCAGGAGTGTGCATGGCAGCCAGCAAGGCCCGTTATGAGGGCAGTCGCATTTTCTGGGACAACAGGTCTCCAGTAGAGATTTTCTCGGGTGCAGGCTATGCCCGGCTGATACAGCTTCAGGACGGAAGGCTGATGGCATGCTGCGAGAGCGGCGGCATAAAAGTGGCTTACAGCAGGGATATGGGTGCGACATGGAGCGAAGCGCAGAAGATAGTGGAAAACGTGAATGACGTTCCCAACTGTGTGCCCGACCTGATACAGCTCAGCGACGGCACTATCATAGTGGCGTATAATCCGAGACCGTCCGAGCCGTATACCGAAGACAGACATTTCGGCATTCGTCTTAAGCGAAGCACGGACAACGGAGCGACATGGAGTGACGAGGTGTTTGTCTACGATGCCGACTATTCGTTTGAGAACGGTTGCTGGGAACCATCGTTGTTGGAGCTTCCTTCCGGTGAGCTGCAGCTCTATTTCGCCGACGAGAGTCCTTACACGAAAAACGGTGACCAGCAGATTTCCATTTCCCGTTCCTGGGACAAAGGCCAGACGTGGTCTACGCCGGCCAAGGTAAGCTACAGGCAGGGATACAGGGACGGGATGCCGGTGCCAGTGCTTCTCAACGACGGCAAAACCATAGTGGTGGCGATAGAGGACAACGGGTATTCGTATGGCGAAGGCGACTTCATTCCCGCTACTGTACGCAGTAGCTTGACATCGAACTGGAGAACTTGGGTGAGCGCCCAAAGCGGCAAGCGCAGACCGGCAATCTCGTATTCATATTGCCCGGTTGCCAGGGGCGGTGCTCCTTATCTGAGGGTGTTGCCCAATGGCGAGACGGTGCTCTCGCATCAGTCGTGCTACAATCACGGAGACAAGCAGAACATGTATGTGTACGTGGGGTCGGACAAGGCTTTTGACTTCAAGGCTATGTCGTGTCCGTTCTATGTGGACGAGTCCAAGGCCGCCCTGTGGAACTCGCTTGCGGTGATAGACACCGGCGTAGTGGTGGCGGTAGCAGGCATCGGTGGCAAGATAAAGATGGTGAAAGGCTATGCCAAGAGAGAACTGGAAGTGGCGCACGCCACTCCTGGGGTGGACGGAGTGTTCTACAAAACTGAAGGCTATGTGACCCAAGACAGCAAACAGCTGATGCTTGGCGGAGAGACCGGGACATACACTTACGCCGACTTCGCCTTTGACGATGACAACTTCTATATATACTGTAGGGTATATGACAAGAAAAAAGTTGAAGACGAGACGAACGCCGACTGCGTCTCCATAGCTCTTGACTTGGGAGGCGGATGTTACAACAAGCCGCAGACTACCAGTTACAAGTTTGTGGTGACACCGTCGCTCTCCCTTGCCACATACGTGGGTAATGGCACAGGCTGGGTGGAAAAGGAAAACGGTTCGCTGGAAATGAAAAACAGGATTACCAATTCGTTTTATGCGGTGGAAATGGCCATTCCCTGGAATGAGCTAGGAGTGAACGGGCCTGTGTACGGAAACGAGATGTCACTTTATCTGGAAGTGAACAACAGCGACGGCACGAATGTGAAGACAGAGAAGATACCGGACACAAAACCATTGGAGCCTTGGACATGGATGCCCTTGCATCTGCCCAGCCCCACAGGCGTTAAAGGTGTAAAAGAGACAACCTCCACGGACGGGGCTGTCTACGACCTTTCTGGAAGGCGTATAGCCAAGGCAGGAAGGGGACTGTGTATAAAGGACAACAAAGTGGTGCTGGAGCGCAAGTAGAATATGACAAGAAGATTGCA
>CAVHNA010000005.1:0-10672 GCA_963637205.1 Bacteroidaceae bacterium | reverse complement strand
CATCGGCACAGAGCAAGGAGAACCGTAATTCCGCCATAAGCAGGAATCTGGAAATCTTCAACGACATATACAAGCAACTGGACCTCTTCTATGTGGACACGTTGAATGCGGACTCCGTGATAGGTACCGGTATACGTGCCATGCTGAGGCAGGTGGACCCCTTCACGGAGTATTACCCCGAGGATGACGAGGAGTTGCGCCAGATGGCCACCGGCAAATATGCGGGTATAGGCAGTGCTGTGCGCTTCAGCAAGAAGGAAGACCGGGTGGTGATAAGCGAGCCGTACGAAGGGACTCCAAGTCAGACGGCGGGAGTGAAGGCCGGCGACGTGATACTGAGCATAAACGGCAAGGACGTGAAGGGTATGAGCACTCCCAAGGTAAGCTCTATGCTAAGGGGGGAAGCCGGCACCACGTTCGTGCTGAAGGTGCTTCGCGACGGTAAGGAGATGGAGTTCTCCATCACGCGCCAGACTATACAGATACCGCAGGTGCCGTATTACGGTATGGTGGGAGACGGCGTGGGCTACATCTACCTGAGCGGTTTCACCGAAGGAGCGTGCAAGGAAGTGACGCAGGCACTAAAAGACCTGAAGGGGCAGGGTGCCAAGAGTTTGATTCTTGACCTCAGGGGCAATCCGGGAGGTGCCGTAAACGAAGCAGTGGACATAGTGAACCTCTTCGTCTCCAAAGGGCGTAAGGTGCTGTACACCAAAGGCAAGATGGCGCAGACCAACCGCGACTACTACGCCGCATACGAACCAGTCGATACGCTGATGCCCTTGGCAGTGATGGTGGACGGAGGTTCCGCCTCGTCTTCGGAGATAGTGTCGGGAAGCCTTCAGGACATGGACAGGGCCGTGGTGATAGGTACGCGCACCTTCGGGAAAGGACTTGTGCAGATGGTTAGGGAAACGGCGTACCATGGAGGGTTCAAGGTCACCACTGGACGTTATTATATCCCCTCGGGGAGATGTATACAGGCGTGGGACTACAGACATCTCAACGCTGACGGTTCCGCAGGGACTGTACCGGACAGCTTGACAAAAGTGTTCTTGACTGCAGGAGGACGCGAGGTACGCGACGGAGGCGGCATAAAGCCGGACGTGGAGGTGCAGCCCGACAGTCTTCCTTCGTTGGTGTACGACTTGGTGTCAAGTGACGAGTTCTTTGACTGGTGCACAAAGTACGCCAACGACCATACGAGCATCGCTCCTCCGGGAGAGATAAAGGTTACGGACGAGGAATACTCCGATTTCGTACAGTATGTGCAGGCAAGCGGCTTCAAGTACAACAGGAGAAGCACGGAAGTCCTCCGTCTTCTGCGCGACGTGGCGAAGAGAGAGGGGTACCTGCAAGGTGCGGAGACGGAGTTCGCCGCGCTGGAAGCGAAATTCCAGACGGACATCGTCTCTGACATGATGCGTTTCCGCAAGGACATAGAGCCATATCTCACGGACGAGATAGCGACACGCTATTACTACCAGAAGGGAGCCGTCAAGCAACAGCTGCTGACGGACGACCCGTGTTTGGCCAAGGCTTTGCAGATATTGGCGTCCCAATCGGAATACGACAAGATACTGGGGAGGTGACGGCGAAGTGAGCCGAGTTTCCGAGGCTTGGCGTTTGGCGTATGCTGGTGCGCTGGCGAGAGGGAAACCAAAAAATAATATCTTTTATTTGGTGGTAATGACAAAAAGACGTACCTTTGCATAAGAAAGATGAGTGTGAGGGGCTGAAACAGTTCCTCATTTTCTTTATATATAATAATGTTGACAATTCATGATAAACAAGGAGTCAGTTCAAAAGGCCGTTGAAGAATGGCTGGAAGGGAAAGATTATTTTCTGGTAGATCTCTCTGTCAGTGCCGATGACAGGATAGTAGTGGAGATAGACCATGCTGAAGGTGTCTGGATAGAAGACTGTGCGGACTTGAGCCGCTATATAGAATCCAGGATAAGTCGTGAGGAGGAAGATTATGAACTGGAAGTGGGGAGCGCCGGCCTGGGTCAGCCGTTCCGCATACGCAAGCAGTACGAGATACATGTAGGCAAGCCAGTGGAGACACTCGCCAAGGACGGCAAGAAATACCGCGGCACTCTTTTGTCGGTAGACGAAGAGGGCTTTGAGCTTGGCGTGATGCAGAAGGTGCAGGAAGAAGGCAAGAAGCGACCGGTAAACAAGGAGGTGACTTTGCGTTTTTCTTTTGATGACATCACCTACACCAAATATCAGATAAAAATAAAATAACATACAGAATGGCAACAAAACAGACAGAATCAGTCAATCTGATAGACTCCTTCGCGGAGTTTAAGGAGACCAAGAATATAGACCGCGCTACACTGGTGAGTGTGCTGGAGGAATGTTTCCGCAGCGTCATCATCAGAACATACGGTAGCGACGAGAACTATGATATAATAGTAAACCCCGACAAGGGAGACTTCGAGATATATCGCAACCGTACCGTTGTTCCGGACGGCGAGGTAAAAGACCCCAACCTGGAAATATCGCTGTCTGAGGCGCGTGCAGTGGAGTCGGACTATGAGGTAGGTGAGGAAGTGAGCCAGTTGGTCAAGTTCTCTGACTTCAGTCGCCGTGCCATATTGACGTTGCGTCAGACGTTGGCAAGCCGTATCTTGGAATTGGAGCACGACACACTGTACAACAAGTACAAAGACCGTGTGGGCGAGATAGTAAGCGCAGAGGTTTACCAGACGTGGAAGAAGGAGACCTTGTTGCTTGATGACGAAGGTAACGAGTTGCTGTTGCCCCGTACAGAGCAGATTCAGAACGACTTTTTCCGTAAGGGCGAGACTGTCCGCGCCGTAATCTCCAGAGTAGAGATGCCGAACGGCACCCCGCGTATTATACTGAGCCGTACGGACCCCTCTTTCCTGCAACGTATGCTGGAGGCCGAGGTGCCTGAGATACAAGACGGACTGATTACCATTCACAAGGTGGCGCGCGTTCCGGGAGAACGTGCCAAGATATCTGTGGAAAGTTACGATGGGCGTATAGACCCGGTAGGCGCTTGCGTGGGTGTGAAAGGCAGTCGTGTACACGGCATAGTACGCGAGTTGCACGGAGAGAACATAGACGTTATCAACTGGACAGGCAATTCGCAGCTGCTTATAGCCCGTGCGTTGAGTCCTGCGCATGTCAACAATGTGGTACTTCACGAAGAAGAGCACAAGGCGGAGGTGTATCTGGATCCCGACCAGGTTTCGCTCGCTATCGGCAAGGGTGGTCTCAACATCAAGTTGGCCAGCATGCTTACAGGGTTCACCATTGACGTGTTCCGCGAGTTGGACGGGGCGGACGATGACGACGTAAGCCTGGACGAGTTCAAGGATGTTATAGAGCCTTGGATTATAGAAGAGCTGAAGAAGATAGGATTCGCTACGGCCAAGGATGTCCTCGGCGCACCGCGCGAAATGCTCATACAGCGCGCCGACCTTGAAGAGGAGACTGTAGACGAAGTTCTCCGCATATTGAATGAGGAGTTTGAACAAGAGTAAAAAGAACCATAAAACACACAGTGCTTAGATGAGTGTAAGATTAAACAAGGTAACGAAGGAGTTCAACATAGGGCTGCAGACCGCCGTGGAGTTCCTCCAGAAGAAGGGATACACGGAAGTGGAGGCTAACCCTAACTACAAGATCTCAGACGAGGAGTTTGAACTTCTGCAAAAGCAGTTTAGCAAAGACAAGGGACTTCGGTCGGAGGTGAACCAACTGAAACAGCAACGCCAGGATCAGGTGAAGGAACGCAAGGAAGCCGCACGCGCCAAAGTGGAGGCTTCCAAGGAAGAGAAGAAACCGGTTAAGGGACCTAAGATCTTGGGCAAGATAGACCTCAACGCAAAGCCCGTTGCACCTAAGCCTGTGGAAAAGCCTGTGGAAAAGCCTGTGCCGGCTCCCGTGGGGAAAGCGGACGCCGTGAAAGCTAAAGGGGAGAAAGTGATTCCTGCAAAAGAGGTCGCTCCTGTGCAACTGGCTCCTGTAGGGGCAAGCAAAGCAGACGAGCCTGTGAAGAAGGAAGCACCTGTTGAGGACCAGAAGGAGGCTCCCGTGCAGCAGAATGCTCCGAAGCAGGAAACGGAAGAGAAAATAGGTGTGGAGGAAAACGGAGTGTTCCGTCTCAACCCATCGATATCGGTAGGTGCTGGGCCTGTGGTAAAGGGCAAGATAGACCTTGCCAGCCTCAACCAAAGCACTAGACCCAAAAAGAAAAGTCGCGAAGAGAAACGCCGTGAACGTGAAGAAAAGCGTACGGGCAGCACTCAAGGACAGACCAACAGCACAGACCGCAAGAAGAGAGTGCGTGTAGGAAAGGAGAGAGTGGATGTCAACGCAGTAGTTCACCAGCAGCAGAACGCCCAGAAGAAGAACAACCAGGGTAACGGTGGCAACAACAACAATCAGAACCGCGGCAATATCAATGGCAATGCCAACGGCAAGAACAAGAAGCAGAAGAACCGTCCCAAGCAGGCTCCGGTACAGCAGGAGGTCAGCGAGGAGGATGTAGCAAAGCAGGTACGCGAGACACTGGCCCGTCTTACCAACAAAAACAACAAGATGGGCAAGGGCGCCAAGTACCGCCGCGAGAAGAGAGACGCTATTCGCCAAGGCATGGAGGAGCAGATGGAGAATGCGGTGGCGGAGAGCAAGGTGCTGAAGCTAACTGAGTTCGTTACAGCCAACGAGTTGGCCACCATGATGAACGTACCTGTGACCCAGGTCATCTCCACTTGCATGAGCATAGGTATCATGGTGAGCATCAACCAACGTATGGATGCGGAAACCATCAACCTCGTAGCGGAGGAGCTGGGCTTTACCACGGAATATATCAGCGCCGAGGTGAGCGAGGCCATAAACGAAGAGGAGGATGACGAGTCTGACCTCGTTCCGCGCGCCCCCATCGTGACCGTCATGGGACATGTGGACCATGGTAAGACATCTCTGCTCGACTACATTCGCCAGACCAACGTAATCGCCGGTGAGGCCGGAGGCATCACACAGCATATAGGAGCGTACAATGTGACGCTGGAAGACGGCAGGCACGTGACGTTCCTTGATACGCCTGGTCATGAAGCGTTCACCGCCATGCGTGCACGTGGAGCCCAGGTGACGGATATAGCCATCATCATAGTGGCCGCTGACGACGACATAATGCCCCAGACCAAGGAGGCTATAGCACACGCTACGGCCGCTAATGTCCCTATCGTTTTCGCCATAAACAAGATAGACAAGCCCGCCGCAAATCCTGACAAGATAAAGGAAGGACTTGCCGCCATGAACTTCCTCGTAGAGGATTGGGGCGGAAAATACCAGAGTCAGGATATCAGTGCCAAGAAGGGAATGGGTGTGCACGAACTCTTGGAGAAAGTGTTGCTTGAGGCGGAGATGCTTGACTTGAAGGCAAATCCCAACCGCAAGGCCACAGGTTCTATCATAGAGTCTTCCTTGGACAAAGGACGCGGCTATGTGGCTACCGTACTGGTTAGCAACGGAACACTGCATGTGGGTGACATTATGTTGGCCGGAACCAATTACGGTCGTGTGAAGGCTATGCTTAACGAGCGCGGCCAGCGCATACAGTCCATAGGACCTGCCCAGGCCGCTACTGTACTCGGACTTAACGGTGCTCCTCAGGCTGGAGATACTTTCCACGTGATGGACACTGACCAAGAGGCACGCGAGATAGCCAACAAGCGTGAGCAGTTGGCTCGTGAACAGGGGCTGAGGACTATGAAGCGTTTCGACCTAAACGAACTGGGAAGACGTATCGCTCTTGGCGACTTCAAGGAACTCAACCTTATAGTGAAGGGCGATGTGGATGGTTCTATCGAGGCGTTGAGCGACTCCCTCATCAAGCTCTCTACGGAGAAGATACAGGTGAATGTCATCTACAAGGCTGTTGGACAGATCAGCGAGAACGATATAAACATGGCCGCCGCTGCGGAGAACTGCTTTATCGTCGGATTCCAAGTGCGCCCGAGTGCCCCGGCACGCAAGTTGGCGGAACAGATGGGTGTGGACATTCGTCTTTACAGTGTCATCTACGACGCTATAGAGGAGGTGAAGGACGCTATGGAGGGCATGCTCAGTCCCGAAATCAAGGAAGAGGTCACCGCCCAGGTGGAAGTGCGTCAGGTATACCATATCAGCAAGGTCGGCACTGTGGCAGGAGCTTATGTCATAGAAGGCAAGGTGAGCAGGTCCAACAAGGCACGTGTCATCCGCGACGGCATAGTGGTCTTCACTGGCGCTATCAATGCGCTGAAGCGCTTCAAAGATGACGTGAAGGAGGTGAACACCAACTTTGAGTGCGGTCTTTCGCTCGTCAACTACAACGACCTTCGTGAAGGTGACATCATAGAGACGTTCCAGGAGATAGAAGTGAAGGCAAAGCTGTAATGCGTTTTCTCTATGTATGGACTTGATATAGTGATATTGGCACTCTTGGCGTTTGGCGCTATACGAGGATGGCGGAGGGGTCTTGTGGCCTCTCTGTTTACGCTGTGCGGATGTTTGGTCGGTCTGGTACTCGCATATATGCTCAATGCCAGACTCGGAGTGTATCTTGCGCCGCATATAGGGACGGAGATAGGAATAGCCAGAATACTCAGCTTCTTCATTATATGGGTGGCGGTTCCCCTCGGCATGGGAGTGGCAGGACAGATGCTTACCGGTTTACTCAACATGCTGTGCCTCGGGCTGCTCAACAGGCTTGGAGGAGCTGTTGTGGGTGTGCTGAAGTATTTCGTTGGCCTTACTTGTGTTGTGACGTTCTGTTCTCTCACTGGCATTGCCAAAGAGTCCATGTCGCGGTCTGTGGCGTGCGCATTTATGGAAGGCTTCGCTAAATCGTTTGTGGCATCTGTACCGGAAGGATATAACAATGGACGGGAAGAATGACTTTGTCCGCAAGGTTGCGGACGAGAAGTACAAATACGGTTTTGTCACAGATGTCCGCACTGAAGTAATAGAGAAAGGCTTGTCGGAGGACGTGGTGCGTCTTATCTCCGAGAAAAAAGGCGAACCAGACTGGCTTTTGGATTTTCGTCTGAAGTCTTACAGACATTGGCTTACTATGGAAACCCCTACATGGGGACATTTGCGTCTGCCGGAGATAGACTATCAGGCTATATCGTATTACGCAGACCCTACCGCTAAAACCAAGGGGGCGGACGGCAACAAAGAGCTTGACCCGGAATTGGTAAAGACATTCGACAAACTTGGCATCCCCCTGGAAGAGCGCATGGCATTGTCTGGAGTGGCGGTTGACGCTGTGATGGACTCTGTGAGCGTAAAGACCACGTTCAGGGACAAACTGAAAGAGAAGGGTATTATATTTTGTTCCATCAGTGAGGCTGTAAGGGAACACCCTGAACTTGTGCGAAAGTATTTGGGTTCTGTCGTGCCATACAAAGACAATTTCTTCGCAGCTCTCAATTCTGCAGTATTCAGCGACGGTTCGTTCGTGTATATTCCCAAGGGTGTCAGATGTCCTATGGAGCTCAGCACATATTTCCGCATCAACGCACGTGAGACCGGCCAGTTCGAACGAACTCTGATAGTCTGCGACGATGATGCGTATGTTAGTTACCTTGAAGGCTGCACCGCTCCCATGAGAGACGACAACCAGTTGCATGCGGCCATCGTAGAGATTGTGGTGAATGACAATGCTGAGGTGAAGTACAGCACGGTACAGAACTGGTATCCGGGTGATGCGGAAGGAAAGGGCGGCGTGCTGAACCTTGTCACCAAGCGAGGACATCTGCGTGGCGTGAACAGCCGACTGTCGTGGACTCAGGTGGAGACGGGAAGTGCTATTACATGGAAGTACCCGAGCTGTGTGCTCAGTGGCGACGGTTCGCAGGCGGAGTTTTACAGTGTGGCAGTCACCAACAATTTCCAGCAGGCGGACACGGGTACTAAGATGATACATATAGGCAAGAACACCAAAAGCACCATCATCAGCAAGGGTATCAGCGCGGGCAAGAGCCAGAACGCATACCGTGGGCTGGTGAAGGTGGCAAGCACTGCGGACAACGCCCGTAATTATAGCAGTTGCGATTCTCTGCTCCTTGGCGACAAATGCGGTGCACACACATTCCCTTACATGGATGTCCATAATGACAGTGCTGTGGTAGAGCATGAGGCCACGACAAGCAAGATAAGTGAAGACCAACTGTTTTACTGTAACCAACGCGGTATTGGTACGGAGGAAGCCGTAGGCCTGATAGTCAACGGTTATGCCAAGGAGGTTATAAACAAGTTGCCTATGGAGTTTGCTGTAGAGGCCCAGAAACTTCTTGGCGTATCGTTGGAGGGCTCGGTAGGATAATATATTGTAGGATATGTTAGAAATAAGGAATTTACACGCCACGGTCAATGGCAAAGAGATATTGAAAGGCATCAACCTGACAGTAAGAGACGGGGAAGTGCATGCCTTGATGGGGCTCAACGGTGCCGGTAAGAGCACTTTGAGTAACGTCATCGTAGGACATCCAGCATACGAGGTTACGGAAGGAGAAATATTCTTTAACGGCAAAAACCTGTTGGCTCTGAAGCCCGAGGAGCGTGCCCACGAAGGTATCTTCCTGTCCTTTCAGCAGCCGGTGGAGATACCCGGAGTGTCCATGGTCAATTTTATGCGTGCCGCCATCAACGCCAAGCGCAAGTACCATGGCATGGACCCTCTCTCGGCAGGAGATTACCTGAAGCTTATGCGCGAGAAGCGCAAGATTGTTTCTCTGGACAGCAAGTTGGCGAGCAGAAGTGTCAATGAGGGTTTTTCCGGCGGAGAGAAGAAACGCAACGAGATTTTCCAGATGGCGATGCTTGAGCCTACACTGAGCATCTTGGACGAGACGGACTCAGGTCTGGACGTGGACGCTCTGCGTATAGTGGCGGAGGGCTTCAACAAGTTGCGTACGTCACAGTCAAGTGCTATCGTCATCACGCATTACCAGCGTCTTCTAGACTACCTGAAGCCGGACATTGTGCATGTGTTGATAGGAGGACGGATAGTGAAGACCGCCGGTCCCGAGTTGGCGGCTGAGATAGAGCGTAGAGGATTTGACTGGATTAAAGAGGAAGCAGGTATCTGATTCCATTATATTGCAGAACTTGCCGATATGGATTCCAAGACACAATACGTAGATTTTTACGATAAGGTAGGCGACAACATAAAGTCCCGTTCTTGCCTGACGATGAACGCTGTCAGGGATGAGGCTTTCCGACTGTTCTCTTCCAATGGCTTCCCGTCAAAAAAGGTAGAAGAGTACAGGTATTCCGATGTGTCGGCTGACTTTGCGCCGAACTATGGAATATCTCTTGTGCCGCTGCAAGTGGAGCACCTTCCTTATTGCCATCGTATAGGCGATGCACCGGCTGCGGTGTCAGCCTACTACAACAGTATAGCGGATGCCTCCGACCCGATAGTGGCGCTTAACACCATGCTTTGTGTGGACGCTTTGGTGATATATGTCCCTGACGGCGTGAAGGTGGATCATCCTATCCAGATACATAATGTATTGAAGGGAGAACAGGACACCATGATGAATCGTCGTGTGCTTGTGGTGATGGGGACATGCGCCGAGGCTGAGATTATCATCACAGACAAGGCTGTGGATCAAAACCGCTTCCTTAGCGACCAAGTGATGGAGGTTTACGCAGGATGCGGCAGCCATCTGTCAATTTATGAGGTGGAGGAGACGCATCTTCTGTGCACCCGTTACTCCAGCGTCTTTGTACGTCAGCAAGAGGACAGTGTGGTACGCCATACCAGTGTCACGCTTTTTAACGGACATACCCGCAACAGGCTCAACATAGAGCTATGTGGTAAGGGTGCGGAGGCTATAATTAACGGTTGCGTTATTGCGGACAAGACACAGCGAGTCGACAACAATACGCTTGTTGACCACAAATCCCCCTCATGCCAGAGCCGTGAGCTATATAAATATGTATTGGACGATGCCGCTGTAGGAGTTTTCGCAGGTAAGGTACTTGTACGGGAAGGTGCCCAGAAGACGGTGAGCACTGAGACCAACGCCAATCTGTGCGCCACCTCCAAAGCCCGTATGTATTCCCAGCCTATGTTGGAGATTTATGCGGACGACGTGAAATGTAGTCATGGCAGCACTGTGGGACAGATGGACGAGCAGGCTCTTTTCTATATGCGACAGCGAGGAATATCCGAAGAGGAGGCACGTCTTCTTTTGAAGTCGGCTTTTATAACCGAGGTCATAGACTCCATCCCGCTTGAACCGTTGCGTGACAGGCTTCATCTGTTGGTGGATAAACGGCTTCGCGGAGATTTGTCGAAATGCGAGGGTTGCAAGCTTTGCAAGTGAACAGTAAACGGCTTTGCCCCAATAGTCGCATGCCACTCACGGAGTGGCGCAGACATACATATACAACGAAAGGCTAAAGAAATCGCTATTGTGTTCTTTAGCCTTTCGCACTGTTTGCGAATATCTGTTATGCGTCTATGTCCGCAAACGTGGCGTTCTGTTCAATGAATTCGCGGCGTGGACCCACGTCCTCGCCCATGAGCATGGAGAACACGTAGTCCGCCCCTGCGGCGTCTTCTATGGTCACCTGCTTGAGAAGACGTGAGTCGGGGCTCATGGTGGTCTCCCAGAGCTGCTCGGCGTTCATC
>CAVHNA010000004.1:0-30559 GCA_963637205.1 Bacteroidaceae bacterium | reverse complement strand
GCTATTGGCCCGGAGGCTTTAGCTTTTACGCCAGAGCGGAAATTAGTACAACAATACATTTTACACACTGTAGTACCTTCATTGAAATGTTGATTGGATAAAAACGCTACAAATATACATTTTTATCTCCTGTTTTTACCTAGTTTTATTGTATTTGTTATAGCTGGATGCATCATTTGATGCAATAAAACCTCAACTTCGTCCGAAGTTGTCAAAAATCGGGCACTTTGGGACATTTTTTTGTTTGTAAAGGACTTGCAAAACACATAATTTTGCACTGTTAAAGACAATAAAATGTAAAAGCTGTATTTATGAATATGATTTTAAAAACATTCGTCATGTGCGCTATAGCCTCACTGTCCATCAGAGCATACGCTACTGAGACACAAGATTCCATAAAATTTAACCCAGTAAAGAAGAATAAAGCTGAAGGAGATAAAGGCGATCATCTTCCACATAGAGCACCTACAAAGCAAAACCATCTACCCAAAACAGCCTTCAACCCTGCCGACAGCTCTCTCTCTTTCTCATCAGCAGACAATATACATTTCATGTACAAGGTGTACGACAGCGCAGAAAATGTTGTCTGTGAAGGCGAGGTAAGCATAGCTAAAGACAGTACCGAGAGAGTCTTTTTGCCGGAATGCGCGGCTGGGGATTACGTTATCGTCATTGAAATAAACGGTATATTGTACCGCGGAGAATTCAAAATAGAAGAAGTCTTTTAAAGAGACATTTATAACATTTTTATTAACTCATTAATCAATGTCATTATGACAAGAAAAAATTTTGTAGTCGTAACAATGGCATCTATGCTATTTTACGCATGTTCCAACGAACTTCAGGTTTCCCCATCGACACCTGATTCCAAAGTAAACAACACCAATCACCAATATTTGATTATGTGGCCGTAAAAAGTACCGTTTTTTTGGTATACCGAACAAAACGCCATAACTTTGCGACGTGGAACGACGCTCTACGGAGACGCAATATGACAATACTAATTTCAAAAATTACAACAATATAAAACATGTTATTATGAAAAAGACATCTCTATTTTTGTGCTGCGCTTCGTTCGCGGCCATGTCGGGACTGATGTGTTCGTGCTCATCCGACGACGAGACGGGAGGAGAGCCCCAACCTACGAAGACAACCGCGGTGAAGGAAACCAACGTGAACAATGACGGTGAGGCCTACGCCCCGGAAACAGGGTTTGACAAAGTGTTCAACTCCAACGCCACATACCAGGAGCTGGCAGGCAAGACGGACTTCGCCGTCGCACTCGCCAAGAAGGTTGGAGGTGTGAAGAAGAACTTCGTGGTGTCGCCGCTGAGCATGCAGATGGCCTTCGCCATGCTCGCCAACGGAGCGGAGGAGGACACGTACAAGGAGATAACTGAGACCGTGGGCATGGAAGGGCTAGACAGAAACCAGCTGAGGGAGTACGCCAGGCTGATGATTGAGCACTACGTGACGGACAACTCCACCAGTGCCGGCAAGAACACTCCAACGGAAGTGCTGCAGATGGCCAATTCCGTATGGGCGGACTATACACTGCCCTTATACAAGACTTACCTCACTTCAAGCAAGAGCTACTTCAGCGCTGAGACATATTCCATTGACTTCACAGCTGACGACGCCACACAGGCCGTCAACGGATGGGTAAGCGAGAAGACGAACGGCAAGATACCCAGCGCAATAGACGATATCTCAAACACTGTAGCCTTGCTCATCAATACCGTCTACATGAAGGCTTCGTGGGCAACCACCTTCAGCAGCGAGAACAACGTGAAGGGCAGCTTCCGCAACAGCGACGGTACCGCCAAGGAGTGCGAAATGCTGCACGCTACAAGAGACCTCAAGTACAACGCCGGTGACAAATACGACGTGGCATCCCTTGACCTAGGCAACTTCTCCTACACCATGAACTTCATACTGCCGCACGAGGACACGGACGCGGAAACGGTGCTCAACGGTATGGACGCAAAGACTCTTGGCGAAGTGGCAAAGGGTATGAAGAGTACGTATCTGGACATAGAGATGCCTAAGTTCAAAGTCACGTCAGACCTTGACATGATGGAAACGATGCGCGAAATGGGCATAAAAGACGCCTTTGACGCCAAGAATGCCAACTTCGGCGCGATGAGTCCGAAAGGTTTGTTCGTAAACAAGGCAAAGCACAACACGTATATAGACGTGAACGAAGAGGGCGTTGAGGCTGCCGCAGCAAGTACCATTGGCATGGGCTATACATCTTCTGGACCTGATGGACGTGAAGCCATAGATTTCCACATAGACCGCCCGTTCCTGTTCACCATACAGGACACCAAGACCGGAGCCGTGATATTCGCCGGCAGGGTGATGGATATGGAGTGACGGAAAGCGAAGCTTCGGACAATGCCGAGGCGATAGTCTGACAGATACTATTTACCCCAGTTCTTATTCAGGACTGGGGTAAATAGTATCCGCTCGTTAAAAGAGCGGCAAAACGCCGAGACTACAAGCTGTCGCCGAAGTCCTTGCGGAACTTCTCGGCAAGCTGTTCCTGCCAATAGCCAATCTCCTTCATGCGACCGAAGAAGAAACGAAGCACAGGAGGTTCTTCCGTCCATTCGAGACCGCCGATGAGGTTGCAGTTGTCCCACAGCCATTTCACCCTGTCCGCCACGTATTTAAGCTGAGAGAGTGTGTACACGCGACGCGGTACGGCAAGGCGCATCAGCTCCAGTTCCGCATACCGTTCCGTACCGTCTTCCTCACGCTGTTCGGACATGGTACCGCGTTCCATGCCTCGTATACCTCCGGCTATGTAGAGCGCAGCGCCTACCGCAGCGGCGGGATACTGGTTGTGTGGCATGTTAGGCACGAACGCGCCCGCATTGAGATGGCATCCCAGACCTCCTGGAGGCAGCACCACAGGCACGCCGTATGCGTCGAGGTCTTTGGCAAGGTAATTGATGAACTCCGGACCCTGGCTGATGTATTCCATATCCAAGGACTCGTACAGACCCACCGCCATGGATTCCATGGTGCGCACGTCTATACCGCCGTACGTAAGGAATCCTTCGTAGAGAGGGATGTATATCATCAGTTTCTTGTACCACTTCTCGTCCTTGGAGGTGATGATACCTCCCTTGGAGAAACTCAGCTTACGGGCAGAGAAGTATATGATGTCGAAGTGGTCGGCCAAGAGACGGTATATGTCGCCCACCTCCATGTACTTGCAACGTGCCTCGCGTGTCTTCATGAAATACACGTTGTCCTGCAACAGTGAAGCGTCCAGCACTGACACCACGCCCTTCTCGTGACAGATGTCCGTAACGGCGAGCATGTTCTCCAGACTTACCGGCTGACCGCCGATGAGGTTAGTTCCTGCCTCTACACGTACGTAGGCCACGTTGTCCTTGCCTATTTCGTCTATCCGCTGGCGAAGGTTGGTGAGGTTGTAGTCCCCCTTGAATGGTTCGTCGCTCTGCGGAACGAGTCCCTTGGCGTCTATAAGCTCCTCCACCGTGGCACCGCAACGTGTGGCATGGGCTTTGGTGGTGGTGAAGTGGAAGTTCATGAGAGCCACCTTGCCCGGAGCGCAGAAAGCCTCCGCCAAGATGTTCTCCGCAGCGCGTCCCTGATGTACAGGCAACACGTACTCCGTTCCGAAGACATCCCTGATGGCCTTCTTCACGCGAAGGAACGTGGCGGAACCAGCATAAGAGTCGTCTGCCTGAAGAGCTGCCGCATACTGGTTGTCGGACATACAGTTGACACCCGAGTCTGTGAGCATATCCATGTATATGTCCTTGTTCTGCAACAGGAATGTGTTGTTGCCAGCCTCCTGAATCTTTTTCAGACGTTCCTCCACGGGAAGAAGGGACAACTTCTGAATCATGCGTACCTTGTGCATCTCCAGAGGCACTTGGTTTTCTTTCTGATAAAATTTTACAGCCATAATGACGTAAGCGTTGTTTTATTATTTTGTTGTTTTTTGGATGTTTTTGTTGCTAATTGCAATTGTGCGACTGCAAATATAAGCAATTTATTACAAAACGACCCCAAAATCATAAACAAAAGAAAGCAAACACATGAAAAAAGCTGTTTTGTCATTCCGCTATTACCTTGAGTTCCGCTCCACTGGCGAACTCCTCACCGTTTTGGCTGCTGAGTGCGGTGAAGCGTAGATATCTGGCACGTTGCGGTTTGGCGAACATTACTTTCTTCTCGCTGAGGTTGTTCTCGAACTCACCCTCGCAGACAGGAGCGTTCCATGTCTTGCCGTCGTCGCTAAGTTCCACCTTATACCCCTTGATGTTGCCGTTGGTGCCGCCGTCCTGACGCGGCAAGTAGGAGAAGCCCTTGATGTCCACCTCTTCGTTGCAGTCAAGGTCTATCCAGTGAGGATACGTACCCACAGTGATGCTGTACATGCTATGCCAGAAAGTGGAAGGGTCTCCGTCCACGATATTCTTTGCGACCTCACCCGAAGGGCCGTCCTCGCTGCTCACATACACCACTTCCACAGGCACGTTTTCTATCGGTCCGAACGTGGCTTCCGTCTTGATGCCGTCCTCACCCTCGTACCATGCGGACACTTTTCCGCCATTGCGCAACCTGATCCTGCAAGGTTCATCCTTAGAGGGTTCGTACACCATGACTTTCGCTTTCTTAGCTTTGGACTTGGCGGCGGCACCGTCATCCTGTACTGTGTACATAATCCTGGATGAAGACATGTCGTCACCCTGTATGGTCACGTAGCCGGCACGGTCTTGAGAGACGCTGACAGGACAAGGAACGTCGCTTTTAACCTTGGACAACGCCGTAAGGTCGACGCCAGCCGACACAGGACGTATGATATACCTCATCTGATGGAGAGACCCGGTCACACGGTCGGGCTGCAAAGGACCTCCCTGTCCGCAACTGTTTCCGCCAAGGCCGGTAACCTGACAGTCGAGATGCAAGTAAGTGCCGTCGCTCTGCGGCAACTCGTGAGGATGCGCCGCCAGTGTCATCTGCAATGCGCTCCAAGGAAGGGCGGACGTGGACATCAGTCCTTGGTTGGCGATGAAGATAGCGCCAGCGCCTTGCCCGTTCTGCAATGCACACCATCGCACCTCTTCCCTATTGCCCATACTCTGCGGTTTGGGGAACTGCACGAACTGTTCGGCTACCGTACTGCCGTACACACCCACGAATTGCCCTGTCTTACGGTCGGCGTAGTTGTTGACAGGTCCACGTCCGTAGTACGTATAGCGTGAGTATTCCCGCGGCAACTTCATGGCATAGCCAAGCCGTGGCAATACCACCGAAGGCTCGCTGCTGACGACGCTTGCCGTCAGGGATATGCTACCGTCGGGATAAACCGTGTACCGCTGCGTGGTGGTGAAGTGGAAGTCCGAGTCCGTCATCTCTGCACCGGGAGACACGCTCTCGAACGGTCTGCCAGACTTGCCCGGACGCTGTGTGACCACGCCTTTGTTCTTGGCTTGGCTCCACACGTTATAAACAATATTGACGCTTCCGTCCTTGTCTTCCGAGATGTTCGCAACCGGAGTACCTACGGTTCTGTGACGCAGGTCGTACAGACCGTTTTTGAACCATGCTCCCCACGCCCAGTTGTCATTGTCAACAGGAGCACGGAAGGCATCCAGCTTAGGCCCGTTGCCATCCTCCAGCACTTTCTTTCCGTCGTATGTGAGGCTATAGATGCTGCCGTCGGCATTGTTGAAGACCACCTTCCACGCATTGCCATCCGTGGAAGTGACCGTGACAAAACCGTTCTCCTCACTTACCGTCACCTTTCCTCCTGTCAGGGATTTCAAGGTCTCGTGATGAGGTAGGGCTATCTGTTCGGCCATCTGTTCGTATCCAGCCTTCGCCCACGGCCTGTCTTGCGCAAGCGAGAGAGTGACGTTGAGGAAATACTCGCCATCGGAAGGCAGAGCATTGATATCAAAAGGAAGGCGGTATGTCTTGGAAGTGCGCGGATGGTGCGCCATGCGGTCCGCCAAGAAATCACCATGGTCCACCGCACTGCCGTCCTTCATCAGCGTCCATTGTATCTTGTAGTCGCCGAGAGTGGAGAAGTATTGCTTGTTGAATATCTCAACGGCATTGTCGGCGAAGTCCGCCTTAATGCCCACGTTCTGATATACCTTTTTTACCTCGAAATACTGGGGCTTGGGCGAAAGGTCGGGCAACATTATTCCGTTCATGGAGAACATGCCGTCGTTAGGCCAATCGCCATGGTCGCCGCCATATCCCATATAGCGAACGCCGTCCTTGGTATATGTGTCTATAGCTTGGTCTACCCAGTCCCAGATGGCGCCGCCGCAGAAGTAGTTGGTGGACTCTATGGCATCCCAGTAGTCCACAAGGTTGCCGACTGCGTTGCCCATGGAATGAGCGTACTCGGAGATATGGAAAGGATACTTCAGTTGCGCCGTTCCCTTAACCGCCCATCGTACCCAGTCCACACTCGGGTATTGGTTGGAACCCATATCCACTATACCGTTGTTACGCTCGTACTGCACAGGGCGACTGGTGTCGTAGTCCTTGATGGCCTGATATGCAGCCTTGAAGTTGTCGCCTGGGCCGGCTTCGTTACCAAGACTCCATATCACTATGCTCGGATGGTTGACATGGGCGTGAACCATCTCCAGATTGCGGCTCACATGCGCAGCCTTCCATTCCACAGGATGAGAGAGTGATGCCTCGCCGTAATAATACTGGTGGCTCTCTATGTTGCATTCATCCTCCAGATAGAGCCCGTATTTGTCGGCGAGATAGTACCAATAAGGGTCGTTGCTGTAGTGCGAGAGACGCACATGGTTGATGTTGCCGCGTTTCATCAGCATCACCTCATGCTCCATCTGTGCATGTGTGATGGCATGTCCAAGAGACGGGTTGGTCTCGTGACGGTTTACGCCCTTCAGCTTTACCGGCTTGCCGTTGACGTAGAAATACCTTCCGGCCAGGCCAAACTCGTCCTGGTCAGCCGGCGTATCCTTTATCTCTACCGTGCGAATGCCGAAGTATGTGCTGGTGATGTCCGCCACTCTGCCTTTGGCATCCTTGAGCATGGCCACCAGTACGTATCTGTATGGCTTCTCCGCACTCCAAGGGCGTACGCCACTGAGTGTAATGGAGGTGTTGTCGCCCTGCCCCTCCGAGGTGCTGACCAAACGCTCTATGCTGTCTGTGTACAGTGCCACCTGGTATATCTGGTAATCCAGGGTGTGCGACGACGACTTCTTGCCGAGGTTGCGTATCTCCGCATCAAGCGTTACGGTAGCCTCTTTGCCCACAAGGGATGCCGTGCGTACAGCAAGATCGCGTATCTGCATCTCAGGCATGGCGGTAAGGTACGTGCTGCGGAATATGCCGGGCAGACGGAACATGTCTTGGGACTCGAGGAACGAACCGTCGCTGCTGCGGTAGACCTCCACGGCAAGAACGTTCTCCCCTTTCTTCATCAGGTAAGGCGTGATGTCGAAGCTGGCAGTGTTGCGACTGTTTTTGCTGAATCCCACGTAATGTCCGTTTACCCAGAGATAGAAGAAACTGTCCACTCCGTCGAAGTTGACGTACACCCGTTTGTTCTTCCAGTCCTTGGGAACGGTGAACGTGCGGCGGTAAGAACCCACCTCGTTGGGATACTTGTACGTAGTCCATCTCTCATCCTTGGGACGACGCATCACGCCGTTCTTCCAGTCGTCGACCTTCACCTCGTGGTAGAAGATGACGGGCTGGTTCACATAGATGGGAACTCCGTATTTCATGCTGCCGTCTTTCCCTAGTCCCTGCACGTTCCAACATCCGGGTACGGCTATGTCGTCCCATGCGGAGACATCGTAAGAAGGCTGATAAAACTCCGTGGGACGTTCGTCCGGGCTCGCCACCCAATGGAACTTCCACGTGCCGTCGAGACTTTGGTAAGAGGAGCTTCCATACGGCAGCACCTTTTTGGCCTCGTCTACATTGGAGTAAGAAAACATAAAAGCCCTGGGCTTCTCTTTGTTGAGAGCCAGGGCTTGTGGATTTTGCCATTCGTCGCCTGTCTGAGCCCAGCATATAGCTGAAAGCAATAGACCTGTAAGTGTAGCCAACGTTCTCATGGTCTGTTTGTTTTTAATGGGGTGAATAAATGAATTTGTCGTTACGCATTGTTATGCCATGCTGCAAGTCACTGCATTTCGTTCCGGATACTCTCCGCTATCCGCTCCATCTCCTCGGGTGAGAGTTGCAGATGAGGATTAGTAAACCTCATGTCAGCCTCGCTCTGCATGGGTACGAGGTGAATGTGCGCATGCGGAACTTCCAGACCCAACACGCACTCTCCCACCTTAACGCACGGTATGGCCTTCTTGATGGCCACCGCCACCTTCTTGGCGAAGACGTGCAAGCCTGCCAGCTCCTCGTCGGAGAGGTCGAAGATATAGTCCACCTCCCTCTTGGGAATACACAGTGTGTGCCCCTTCTGCAAGGGACTGATGTCGAGGAATGCATAGAAGCGATCGTCCTCCGCAACCTTGTAGCTGGGAATCTCTCCGGCTACTATCTTACTGAATATTGTCATGACGAGTACCTTTTTTTGTTATTCGAAGCTTATGCTCAGTATCTCCAGATTAACGGTGCCTGCCGGAACCTTGACCTCCGCTATCTCGCCCACCTTCTTGCCCAGGAGACCTTTGGCTATAGGCGTCTCCACACTGATTTTGCCAGCTTTGAGGTCGGCCTCCGTGGCGGAGACGATGGTGTACTTCATCTTCATATTGTTCTTGACATTGCGAAGTTCCACCGTGGCTAGAATCTGCACAGAGTTGGTATCCATGTGCGTGGTGTCAATGATTTTAGCCTCCATGATGGTCTTCTTCAGCATGGCAATCTCCGTCTCCAGTTTAGACTGCCATTCCTTGGCGGCGTCGTATTCCGCATTCTCCGAGAGGTCTCCCTTGTCGCGCGCCTCCGCAATGGCGGCACTTGCCGCAGGACGGTCAATACTCTCCATGTGCTGTAGTTTCGCTACGAGCTCGTCGTAGCCCTTTTGTGACATATAAGCCATATTCTTTCTGTTTTTATTTTAGTCTTAATGTTGATAACTCCACTGTTTGCCTTGTCCCTTTTAGGGCTGTCGCCCTCTAACGGGAGCGGTCGGCAGAATATAAAAAAACGAAAGAATTCCAGCCTTTGAGCCAGAACCCCTTTGTCATCCGTCTTCTATAAATCTCCGCTGCAAAGGTAGACATATATTTTTGATTCAACAAACTTTTATCTTATTTTTTGCGCGCCACGCTCCAGCCACTGTCTCCCCACGATTTTCTGAGCAGGAAGAACGACAGACAAGCACATCCCATCATTATGAACGTCACTACCACGGGGCCGCCCAGATGGTCAGTGTACGAGAATGTGGAGGCACGCTCGCCAAGGACGTTCATTTCTATACAAGCCACCGAGTTGTTGATGATATGCACTATGGATGTCAGCGTTATGCTTTCGGTCTTGTAGTAGATGTAAGCGAGGATGAAGCCCGCCACGCAGGCGAATGGAATCTGAGCCGGGTTGAAGTGTATGATGCCAAAGCAAAGCGAAGAAAAAGCCATGGCACGCCAAGGAGAAACACCACTTCTGAGCATACCGCCGAGGACGGCCTCGCGGAATATTATTTCTTCTGTCACGGGCCCCACTACGGCAAGCGCAAGTATTCCCAAGGCGTTGGAAGCGAAACCCGTCATGGTAGCCTCTATAACGTTTGGCAAGTCGAGCATCTCGACAAACAGGTCCGTGGCGAAAATACCAAGCGCGGCACCCACGACAGCAAGTGTACCCGAGTGCCATGACAGATTCTTGGACTGCCATTGGCCTTTCATTCTGACAACGCCCAGCAATTTCCACGCTGCCAGTATGGACACTACGCTTGACGCAAGAAGTGTGACGGATATCTGGACGTTGAACGCATATCCACCACTTTGAAATCTGGTGAACACAGCGACCGCAATACCCGAAAGAGCCTGTATGACGCAGAACAGCAAGACCGTAAGCAACGGTTTGGTGTACAACCAACCTTTTTGTCTATCCATTTTGTAGAGTTTGTAGAGTTTTTACCTTGCATCGTTGTTATAACCTCCGCGAATGTACGAATAAATAATGTCGCCGAGATGAAATGGTCAGAAAAATTTGGAGAGAAACATATTTATCTCTATTTTTGCCACGACAAAAAACAAACAAACTCAGCATGAAAAATAGTATAATCAGACACTTTGCCGTGGCATGCGCGTCATTGGCATGTTGCGTACCGACAGAGGCGCAAGTGGACATACAAGTGAACTTGTCAAGAAAAGGCATAGAGATAAGCCCTACCCTCTACGGTATCTTCTACGAGGACATCAACTTCGCGTCGGACGGGGGGCTGTACGCCGAACTGATCCGAAACAGGTCTATGGAGTACAACAAGGAGAAGCCAGAACACTGGGAGGGCTTGGACTGCGACATCACCTTGACCACAGACAATATGCTGAACGAGAAACAAGGGCACGCCCTTCGCATGCAGGTGACACGTTCCGGCGGAGGCATAGTCAACAAGGGATACTGGGGTATCAACGCCGTACAGGGCACCGTGTACCAACTTTCCTTCTGGGCAAGGATGGAACAGGGCAACGCTGGAACCCTGTGCGCTTCGCTGGTCTCCAAGGACGGCCGTGTCCTGGGCAAGACCCAGATTAAAAACAAGCTCGGTAAAAAGTGGAAAAAGATAGAGACAACGATAGTGGCGGAGGGCAGCGACACCCAAGCGGAGTTCCGCCTTACCGCAGAGAAGCCGTGCGTGATGGTGGCTGACATGGTGAGTCTTTTCCCTCCCACCTTCAAAGGACGAAAGAACGGATGCCGCATCGACTTGGCGGAGAAGCTGGCGGCTCTACACCCAAGCTTCATGCGCTTCCCCGGCGGTTGCTATGTAGAAGGCAGCAAGAGCCCGGAGAACTCCTACCACTGGGAGAGGACAGTAGGACCGGTGGAAAGACGCCCCGGCCACGAGAACGCCAACTGGGGCTACCCCACTACGGACGGACTGGGATTCCACGAGTTTCTGCAACTGGCTGAAGACCTCGGAGCAAAACCCCTGTATGTGGTGAACATCGGTATATGGCACGGCGGATGCACGCCACTGGACAGCCTACAGGGTTGGATAGACGAATGCCTTGGCGCACTGGAGTACGCCAACGGGCCTGTCACCTCGCACTATGGCAAGATGCGCGCGGACAACGGGCACCCCGAACCTTTCGGCATAGAGTTTATAGAGATTGGCAACGAGAACTACAACTGGCACATGGAGGACAACAGAGACCAGAGCGACCACTACCCCGAACGTTACCGCATGTTCTACGATGCCATCAAGGCTCACTACCCCGAAGTGAAATGTATCGGCAACGTGGAGTCGTGGGGAACGGACACTCCCAAATGGAGGAACAGTCACCCAGTGGACATCCTGGACGAGCATTATTACCGCACACCGCAATGGTTCGTAGACCAGTACCACCGTTTCGACAACTACGACCGCCGCGGCCCCGTCATCTATCCTGGAGAGTACGCCGTGACAAACGGCTACGGCACCACCGGCAACCTGAACGCCGCGCTCGGCGAAGCGGTCTTCATGATGGGTATGGAGAACAACGCGGATATAGTGCGGATGAGCAGCTACGCTCCCATATTCGTCAATGAGAATTGCATCCAATGGCGACCGGACATGATACGCTTCAACAGCGGCAAGTCGTTCGGCACTCCCAGCTATTGGGTGCAGAGCCTCTTCCCTACCCACGTGGGAAACAGATTGGTGCAAAGCCAGATGCAATGGCAGATGCCTTCTGAGACGGAGCTTTCGGAGAATACGCTTCCCATACAGGTGGGAGTGGGCACATGGAAGACAAACGCCAGCTTCCGCAACGCACAGCTCACGGTAGACGGCAAGACCGTGGACCTTGAAGACATGGACAAGTGGGAGAACAGTGCATCGGGCACCGATGGCCAATGGAGCGTCTCCAATGGCGTGCTGAGCCAGCAGGGCAATGCGGAAGGGGCGTTCCGAATCAGTCCGAAAGCCTCGAAGTGCCACAAATATACCTATCAGGTGGAGGCTCGCAAAGACAGCGGGCAGGAAGGTTTCCTCATAACGTTCGGCTACACTGGCAAAGGCAACTACTCCATGTTCAACGTGGGCGGATGGGACAACACGCGCACCACTGTGGAGCAGGCTATTGACGGCAACAAGACCGCTTTGGCCGAGGGCAGCCCATTCCGTGTGGAGCAGGGACGGTGGTACACCATCAGCGTAGAGGTGGAGGCCGACAGCGTCGTCTGCAAGATAGACGGCAAGGAAGAATTCCGCGGCAAGCTGCACGGACGCAGCATGAAGGGAGTCTACACCAACAGCACTCTGGACGAAGCCAACGGCATACTCTACACCAAGGTGGTGAATCTGGGTGAGACAGGTACGACGGGTACGCTAACGGTATCAGGAGGCGAGCTGGAGTCGGCGGAGATGGTACGCCTCAACTCCGCCAGCGGGGACGACGAGAACACCATGGAATACCCCCACAACATAGTGCCGCGCCCGGCCAAGGTGCACATCAACGGTAACACCGTCACTTTCCCCGTGGCACCTTTCAGCATCAATATCATCAGTTCAAAGGTTCGGTAGAGACGGAAAAAACAAATCTTTTTCTTTGCGCAACGCACACTTATTCGTACCTTTGCAGACATGAATCAGGGAAACTTTCAGACACAGGAACAAGGACTGCAGCAGGGACTTTACCAAAAGCTTTCGCCACAGCAGGTAATGCTGGCGCGCCTGCTGGAGCTCCCGGTGGAAGACTTGAGGCAGAGGGTTGAGAACGAACTGATAGCCAACCCCTACATGGAGAAGAAGCAGGAAGGGCAGGACGAGGACTGCCAGTCCGACGAGAGTTCCTCCGAGGCGGACACCGTTTCCGAAACGAGCTGTATGGACGACCCGGAAGATGACGTGAGCGACGACGTGCCGCAGAACATGAACGACAGCATGGCGGCGCGCACCAATATGGAGGACGGCGACCCCCGTTCGTTTTACGACAAACTCAACGACCAGATAGCAGAATACGACATCACCCCACACCAGAAAGAACTGCTGGAGTACCTCATAGGCTCGCTGGAAGACGACGGACTGCTGAAGAGACCGCTGAACGCCATAGCCGACGACATAGAGATAAAGCTGGGGATAATGACCGACGAGCGCGAGCTGGAAGACGTGCTGCACATATTGTGGCAGTTCGACCCTCCAGGCATCGGCGCACGCTCTCTGCAAGAATGCCTCCTCCTGCAGATAGACAGGGACACGGACAACCCGTGGGCTCCGAAGATGAAGCAGGTGGTGAGCAAGTGTTACGACGACTTCGAGCGCAACCGTTGGGACAGGATAAGCGAGCGGCTGAAGCTGACGGAGGCGCAGACCAACAGACTGCGTAAGGAGATAAAACGCCTCAACCCCAAGCCGGGCTCTTCGCTCAGCGAGTCCACCAGCGCAGCCCCCAACCAGGTGACGCCAGACTTCATAGTCGAGACCGACGGATACGGAGGCGTGAGCATGACCCTCAACGACGGCTACATCCCCTCTCTGGAAATCAGCAGGGACGTGCTGGACGAGCTGGAGGACTTCGACAAGGAGAAAGACAAGAAACACTCCAAGATGGAGATGGAGGGCATCAAGTACAAGCGCGACTACGTGGACAAAGGCCAGATGTTCATAAAAGCTATCGCCCAGAGGAGGGAAAGCATGTCGCTCACCATGCGCGCCATCATAAGCATGCAGAAGCCGTTCTTCCAGGAGGGCGACGAGTCGCTGCTGCAACCCATGAAGCTGGAGGACATAGCCAAGAAGACGGGCTACGACATCAGCACCATCAGCCGTATATGCAACAGCAAGTACGTGCAGACCACCTTCGGCACGTATCCGCTCAAGTGGTTCTTCTCGCACGTGGCTACACACAACGAGGCCGGACACTCGGTGAGTGTTCGCGAGGTGAAGACGGTGCTGAAGGAGATAGTGGACAACGAGAGTGCGGACGACCGCCTGAGCGACGACCGCCTGTCGCAAATCATGAAAGAAAAAGGATACGACATAGCCCGCCGCACCATAGCCAAGTACCGGGAACAGATGGGCATCCCCGTGGCAAGGATGAGATAATGAAAACACTGATTGCCATATCACGACTTTTCTCGGCATGTTTCCGTCCCACATATTATCCTGCGGTGGGACTTTTCATGCTCTTCGCGTTCACATATCTGCGCTTGTTGCCTTTCCTGTACAAGGTGTTCGTGCTCGCCATGGTGTGCTTCTTCACCATAGCCGTACCCTCGTTGGGCGTGTACCTCTACCGCAAGTCGCACGGATGGCATCTCTACGAACTGCGCCACCAGGGGAAGCGCGCCGTGCCGTACGCCATACATTTCGTGTCGTACGGAGCCTGCGTCTACGTGATGGCAGCCATGCACCTGCCGCGTTTCCTCGTGGCCGTGATAGTGGTGTCCATGCTGATACAGGCGTCTTGCCTGATAGTGAACATCTGGCACAAGGTCAGCATGCACTCGGCAGGAGCCGGTGGCGTGGCCGGGGCGTTGGTGGCCTACTCCCACCTGTTCGGCTTCAACCCCATCTGGTGGCTGTGCGGAGCCATCCTGCTTGCCGGAGTGGTGATGACCAGCCGCATGCTGCTCCGCCAGCATACGCTCGGCCAGGTGATGGGAGGCACGGCCATAGGCGTGGCGTGCGGCATACTGGGAGTGCTGCTATGAGACAGCGCGCTGAATCCGCGAAACGACAGAACAACAATCATACACATAAACATACACACATACGAATATGAAAGCAACAGTTAGCGTAATAATGGGCAGCACCAGCGACCTGCCCGTGATGGAGAAGGCCGCCGCCTTCCTGGACGAGATGGGAGTACCTTTCGAGATGAACGCGCTCAGCGCACACCGCACGCCGCACGAGGTGGAGGACTTCGCCGCCAACGCCAAGGGCCGCGGAGTGAAGGTGATAATAGCCGGAGCCGGAATGGCGGCAGCCCTGCCCGGGGTGATAGCAGCCAGCACCACCGTCCCCGTGATAGGCGTGCCCATCAAAGGCATGCTCGACGGACTGGACGCCATGCTCTCCATCATACAGATGCCTCCCGGCATCCCCGTGGCTACGGTGGGAGTGAACGGAGCGCAGAACGCGGCCATACTGGCAGTGGAGATGCTCGCCTTGAGCGACGACACCCTGGCCGAGAGGCTGCAGGCGTACAAGGCCGGACTGAAGGAGAAGATAGTGAAGGCCAACGCCGAACTGAAGAAAGTGGAATACAAGAACAAGGTGAACTGATGAGACGCAAATCGCACGAGGTACGGATAGGCAAGCTGCGCATAGGCGGCGCCAACCCCGTGGCGGTGCAGAGCATGACCACCTGCAGCACCATGGACACGGAAGGGTGTGTGGAACAGTGTATACGCATCGTGGACGCCGGAGCCGACCTGGTGAGGCTTACCACGCAGGGCACACGCGAGGCGGAGAACCTGCGCGCCATCAAGGCCGGACTGGCGGCACGCGGCTACGGCGACGTGCCCCTGTGCGCCGACGTACACTTCAACCCCGCCGTGGCCGACGTGGCGGCTACCATAGTGGAGAAGGTGCGCATCAACCCGGGCAACTACATAGACCCGGCGCGCCAGTTCAAGCACCTCGAGTACACCGACGACGAGTACGCCAGGGAGCTTGACAGGCTGGACGAACGCTTCAGCCGCTTCCTGGCCGTCTGCAAGGAACACGGCACGGCCATACGCATCGGCGTGAACCACGGGTCGCTCTCCGACCGTATCATGAGCCGCTACGGCGACACGCCCGCCGGCATCGTGGAGAGCTGCATGGAGTTCCTCCGCATCTGCGAGAGGGAGAAGTTCCCCGACGCGGTGGTCAGCATCAAGGCGAGCAACACGGTGGTGATGGTACAGAGCGTACGCCTCCTGTGCAGCGAGATGGAGAAGGAAGGCATGGACTACCCTCTCCACCTGGGAGTGACGGAGGCCGGCGAAGGCGAGGACGGACGGTTGAAGAGCGCGGTGGGAATAGGGTCGCTGCTGATAGACGGCATAGGCGACACCATACGCGTCTCGCTGTCTGAAGAGCCCGAGCGAGAGATTCCCGTGGCCCAAGCCATACTCCAGGCGGCACGCGTGCAGATGTGCAAGCCGGAGTTCATCAGCTGCCCCGGATGCGGCAGGACGCTGTACGACCTGCAGGACACCATACGCCGCATCAAGGCCGCCGTGGCCGAACGCGCCAAAGCGGAGCCGCGGTACAATACCCTGAAGATTGCCGTCATGGGATGTATAGTGAACGGCCCGGGAGAGATGGCGGACGCCGACTACGGTTACGTGGGGGCGGCGCGCGGCAAGGTGTCGCTCTACCGCAACCGCGATTGCGTGGAGAAGAACATCCCCGAGGGCGAAGCCGTGGAACGCCTGCTGGCTCTCATAGAGAAAGAGGAAGGGCTCGACTCCGCACAGCACGCTGAACGCTAACCGCCCGAAGCCATGGACAGTCTGTTGTTTTTCCTTTTGGGTCTGTTGGCCGGAGGTCTGGCTCTGTACGCCATCATGCACGGCAGTCTCGCCAAGATGCGCCTCAAAATGTCGGAGGACGAAGCGCGGCACAACAGCGAAAAGCAGGAACACATACGCGCCATAGCCCAGAAGGACGGCGAACTCTCGCGGATGAGAGAGGAGAACGACAAGCGCTCCGACGAGCAGATGCAGCTCATAAAGGCAGAGCTTGCCGCAGCCTCCGAGAAACTGCTGCGCGAGCGTGCGGAACAGCTCTCGGCAGACAACAAAGTCCAGCTCAGCACAATACTCGATCCTCTGCACAACGACATACAGCGGATGCGTGAAGCGGTGGAGAAGGCGGACAGGGAACACACCGATACCATGACACGCCTGGACACCACGATAAGGTTAAACACGGACCAGAGCAAACTGGTGGGAGAAAGAGCCGACAGGCTGGCGCAGGCCCTCACGGGCGAGAACAAGACGCAAGGCAACTTCGGAGAGCTGCGCCTGAAGCAGCTTCTCGAGAACATGGAGCTGCAGGAAGGCTTGCAGTTCAGCGTGCAGGAGACCGTCAAGGACGAATACGGACAGACAGTCCGCGACGAAGAACGTCACCGTCTGGTGCCCGACTTCATACTCCACTTCCCCGACAAGCGCGACTTGGTGATAGACTCCAAGATGTCGCTGACAGCCTTCTGCGACTATTGCAACGCAAGCACGGACGCACAGAAGCAGGATGCCCTGAAACGCCACACCGCCAGCGTGAGGAACCACGTCAACGAACTGGCCAATAAGGACTACTCCAAGTTCGTCGGCAAGGACGGCGTGAGGTTGGACTTCGTGCTGATGTACGTCTTCTCCGAGTCCGCGCTGCAGTTGGCTCTCTCCAACGACACCACGCTGTGGGAAGATGCATACAAGAAAGGAATCATCATCACCGGAAGCCAGAGCCTCTACACCATATTGCGCGTGCTGGAGGCGACGTGGAAGCAGGTGCGGCAGGTGGAGAACCAGCAGAAGATAATGGACTGCGCATCGCGTATAGTGGAGAGGGTGCAGGCCTTCGCCGAAAGGTTCGCCGAAGTGAGGCTGCAACTCAAGAAGACACAGGAGTGCTTTGACAAGCTGGAGTCCGTCACCGCTGACAGCGGACAGAGCATCGTCACGCCGGCCAGACAGCTTGTAAACATGGGAGCCAGGCAAAACGCCAAGAAGCCACCGCTCAAAATCTACGCCAAGGAAGACTCTGAGACACCCAGCCTCACACAAGACGCACCGGCAAAGCAGCTTCCGCAGGACACGGCGGAAGCGTAACAACACAACCAACAACCACACGGGAAGAACGAGAATAGTCGCCGCCTGCGCCGCGGCGGCTCTGCTGCATGCGACGGCAAGTGCGGCGCATCGACCCTTCCATAACACAGCCCAGCGCACCCGAGTTCTTCGAGCTCTACCGCATCTGGATGTCGGAGAGGCGCGACGGACGCAGAGAAAGCCCCGCGCCGCACCCATTATGCGCCGATGCGGCAGACAACAGCCTCTCACAAAATCCAAAGTAATCGTTGTAGGCCTACAACGATAGGTTTTCGCTCGTTTTTGCATCGTTGTAGGGGTACGACGATAGGTTTCCAATTGATTTTATATCGTTGTAGGGGTACAACGATAGGTTTCCACTTGATTTTGCTTCGTTGTAGGGGTACAACGATAGGTTTTCGCTCGTTTTTGTATCGTTGTAGTGGAACAACGATATGATTTCACTTGATTTTGCATCGTTGTAGGGGTACGACGATATGATTTCAAATGATTTTGCTCCGTCGTATTAGTACGACGATATGATTCTGATTGATTTTGCTCCGTCGTATTAGTACGACGATATGATTTCACTTGTTTTTGCCCCGTCGTATTAGTACGACGATAGGTTTTCACATGATTTTATACCATCGTATTAGTACGACGATATGATTTCAAATGATTTTGCTCCGTCGTATTAGTACGACGATATGATTCTGATTGATTTTGCTCCGTCGTATTAGTACGATGATATGATTCTGATTGATTTTACACCGTCGTATTAGTACGACGATAGGTTTTCACTTGTTTTTGTATCGTTGTAGTGGTACAACGGTTAGAATACATTTCCAGATATTGTAGTGACGGTAGGAGGCGCATTTGCGTCCGCTCGGCGACGAAGGAGACGCTTGCCATAGCAAGAAATGCGCCCTCGCAATTGTCGTAATTAGGCGTGAATCTCTGAGGAGCGACCATGCCACTGAAGCTAGGAGGAGCGTTTGCGCCAAACGCGACCATGCAGCTGAAGCTAGGAGGAGCGTTTGCGCCAAACGCGACCATGCCACTGACTCATTTGCGAAGGCATCCCGTTGCCTCCCTCTTCAGGTCGCGTTTGGCGCAAACGCTCCTACTACACTCCCTCTTGAGGCATGCATCTCGGAGATGCGCTACCGCTTCATTTCATCCTCAGGTCGCGTTTGGCGCAAACGCTCCTACTACACTCCCTCTTGAGGCATGCATCTCGGAGATGCGCTACCGCTTCATTTCATCCTCAGGTCGCGTTTGGCGCAAACGCTCCTACTACACTCCCTCTTGAGGCATGCATCTCGGAGATGCGCTACCGCTTCATTTCATCCTCAGGTCGCGTTTGGCGCAAACGCTCCTACTACACTCCCTCTTGAGGCATGCATCTCGGAGATGCGCTACCGCTTCATTTCATCCTCAGGTCGCGTTTGGCGCAAACGCTCCTACTACACTCCCTCTTGAGGCATGCATCTCGGAGATGCGCTACTGCTTCATTTCATCCTCAGGTCGCGTTTGACGCAAACGCTCCTACTACACTCCCTCTTGAAGGGGCCGCGCACCGGGGATGCGCTACCGCTGCGACTCTTCCGTGGGTTGCGCCTGGCTTTCTCCTTCGTTCTCGAGGCTGTCGCACTGTATGGAGTCAGTCTGCGCACAGCCATCGGACTGTGCGTTCCTTTCGCGCTCCGTCTGCCACTTATAGTCCTCCACGAAGGACATGCACACTGGCGTCAGCATCGCTATGGAGGCCGCCAGCAGCCACGCCACTGTCAGCGACGCCCTGACGTTGAAGCTCATCGGCTTGACGTTCGGCGCGAAGGTGCGCAGCACGCACACGAAGGGCAAGAGGGTAGCCAGCAGGCAGCATGCGCCCAGTATCACCCAGCACACGCCGAACATCGGAAGGTGGGCGGCTATGTCAAAAAAGTTGTCGTCGTGGATAATCAGTTTCGGGAGGTCCGTACTGCCGACGGCGAAGAAGATGCCCAGGAGCATGAAGATGAACGCCACGGCGCTGAACAGGGCGAACAGGATGAACAGTATGGAGCGCAAGGCAAATCCCAACACCTCGCCCACGCGGGACACCACAGTGAAGCCGCGCCTCGGAGTCCGTGCCGTCTCCTTCTCCGCCGCCTCGTCTATCACGGCCCTGCTTATGCTCTCGGGGGTCACCTCCTCGCCTTTCATGCAGAGCCGCTCCTCCGTGGTCCTCGCCATGGGGGCCAAGAGCCAGAGCAGGACGTAGATGACGATTATGGCCCAGAACACCCAGAGACACACGTGGCTGATGAACCAGTATTCGTCCGAATCGAGCTGCGTGCACGTGACTATCAGCACCAGCGCCGTCAGCAAGCGCCACACCAGCGGGTCGCCGCCGCCGCAGTAGTGGCAGAGGCCGGAAATCACTCCGCCCGCCATCTTCTCCTTGCCGTCGCGGTAGAAGCGGTGGCTGCCGACGTAGTCGCTGACAGGCCTGAAGAAGCCCTTCTTCTTGGCGCGTGGGGCAGCCGCCTCGGCACCGCCCGTCGCACCCTCCTTGGCTTCCCCGGCGCCACTGGCGTTGTCGGCGGCGTCGTCCATCTGCGTGGGGTCGCCTATACTCTCTATCATCTTCTTCACCGTGTCTATGTCCACGGCGTTCTGCCCCCGGTCCTTCAGAGCCCACATGTGCTCCGCCACGCGGTGTTCTATGTCGTCGGCTATCTCGTCGCCGCCGTCGCGCTTGGAGAAGTAGCTCTTCATGTTGTCGAGATAGTTCCCGAGCAGGGCGTACGCGTCCTCGTCTATGTTGTACAACTCGCCGAAAAGGTTGATGCTTATGTTCTTTTTCATCGCTCAGTCGTTTTTTTGTGTTTCTATACTCGTTAAGTTCTTCAGCACATCCACCGTGTGCGCTATCTCCTGCCACGCCTGGTCCAGCTCGTTCAGCGTACTCTCGCCCTCCGGTGTAAGGGTGTAGTACTTGCGTGGAGGCCCCTGCGTCGACTCCTGCCACTGGTAAGAGAGCAGCCCGTCCTTCTTCAGTCTCGTCAGCAGCGGATAGAGCGTGCCCTCCACCACTATCAGCTCCGCCGCCTTCAGCTCCGTGATGATATCGCTGGCGTAGGAAGCCCTGTGCCGCAGCAAGAGCATGATGCAGTACTCGAGCATTCCCTTTCGCATCTGCGATTTTGCGTTGTCTATGTTCATTTCGCGTCTCGTTTTGTTTGACTCCGCAAAGGTAGGCTTTGCCACCGAACCTTGCAATGCACAGTACTGTGAAAAGATGCCCGGATTAACCTTAATTAAACGTTTGTTATTCATAATGTATATAGGGTGCGCCGAGGAAAACTGGCAATCACAACGTGCGCTGACAGCCCCGACAAGCGTCATCGACGACGGCGACGGAACCGCATTCGTCCAGATACCGTGCGGCGTTCGCCTCGTGCCGCAGAAGCGGCTTTTTACGCGAGGCGATGAAAAAAACAATGCCGTTTCATTTGCATTTCTCTCCCTAAATCGTAACTTTGCAAGCAAAATAGTACAACATATTCAATAAAACAAGCAAAAAACGTACATTATGGAAGTCAAAACTCTCATCTGTGCACTCATCCCGGCAGTCGTCATGTCCGTGATGCCGCTGCGATCATACTCACAGGAAGAAACGAACCACGCCGACGTGGACATCTGCGTCTACGGCAGCACGCCGGCAGGCATAATGGCCGCGTACACCGCCAAGCGTAGCGGCAAGAGCGTGCTGCTGGTGTCGCCCACCAAGCGCCTGGGCGGCATGACCACGGGCGGCCTCGGCTGGACCGACATCGGCGACAGCGTCAGCCACCGCCGCATCATCAAGGGTTACGCCCGCGAGTTCTACAGACGCATAGGGCAGCACTACGGCATGGCGTCGCCCACGTTCTACTTCGAGCCCAAGGTGGCGCTGGCCACGTTCCGCGGATTCCTGTCGGAGGCGGGTGTCAAGGACGACACCGACATCTGGTACAGGTGGCGCATAGTGAGCGCGGACAAGACGGACGGCATGGTGAACAGCATAACGCTGGAGAACGCCGACGCACCCAATACCACACCGCTGAGGACGGTGAACGCCAGGGTATTCATGGACTGCAGCTACGAGGGCGACCTGATGGCGAGGGCCGGCATACAGTACACCGTGGGAAGGGAGCCGGCAGAGAAGTACGGCGAGCCGGAGAACGGGGCGCAGTGCCTGAACAAGCATCAGTTCTGCGACGGCGTGGACCCCTACGTCGTACCCGGCGATTCCACCAGCGGTCTGCTCTGGGGCATAATGCCCGAGCCCATGGCCAAGAAGGGCGAGGGCGACAACCATATACAGGCGTACAACTACCGCATCACGCTCACCAAGAACAAACCCTTCCGCGCCGTCACCGCCGAGGTGCCCGACAACTACGACCCGTCGCGCTACGAGCTGCTGTTCCGCTGGATGGAGAAGAAAGGCTGGAGCGGATACGGCGACTGCCTGAAGTGGAGCTACATGAAGGACAAGTCGGGACCCAACGAATGGAACGCGCTGAAGACCGACAACAACAACAACGGAGCCTTCTCCACCGACATGATAGGCTACAGCTGGGACTACCCCGAAGCCACCTACGAGCAGCGCGACTCCATAGCCAAGATGCACGAGGACTACACCAAGGGTCTGCTCTACATACTCTGGACCGACACCCGCGTGCCGTCCAACATACGCGCCGAGTTCGCCAAGTGGGGATACCCGCTGGACGAGTACGAAGACAACGGCAACTTCACGCCGCAGCTCTACATCCGCGAGGCTCGCCGCATGCTGGGGCGCATGGTGATGACGGAGGACTACTGCCTCCGCAACAAGGAGGCCGACGACCCCATAGCGTGGGGAGCGTACACCATGGACTCGCACAACTGCGGCCGCTACGTGGTGAATGGCATGGTGAAGAACGAGGGCGACGTGCAGCGCCACCTCACCAAGGGCCCGTACGCCATCTCGTACAGAGCCGTCACGCCCAAGGAGGAAGACGCGCTCAACGTGCTGGTGCCCGTGTGCCTCTCTGCCTCGCACATAGCGTACGGCTCCATACGCATGGAACCCGTGTACATGGTGCTGGGGCAGACCACCGCCCTGGCCGCCGTGCAGGCGATAGACGAGCACGGATGCCGTGTGCAGCAGGTGGACCCGAAGCGTTGCACCGCACAGCTTGAGGGCGGACCGGAAGAGACGGCAGCCGACGAGCAGCATCCTGCCGACAAGGGCAACGTGTCGGTGGACATCACCAAGCGCGTGCTGGAGAACCCGTCGTTCGAAAAGGCCCTCGCCTCCACGGCCAAGCCGCCCGTAGGATGGTCAGAGTCACCCTCCGGCACCACGCTGCAGCGTTCGCTCACCGCCACGCCGTCAGGCAAGGACGGAGAGAAGGCCTACGTGTGCAAGCCCGCCAAGGACAAGACCATCAGCGTTCCGCTCAGGCTCTACCAGACCATACCCGCCAAGAAGCTGGGAGCCGGCATCTACAAGGTGAGCTGCCGCATGTGGGTGGAGAAGGACTACTACGGCACGTGCTGCCTCTTCGTCTCCAAGAGCGACGGCACGCGCTGCAACGTGCAGTACTGGACCACCGAGCCTTACTACCGCAACGGGACGTCGGGATACGACAACATAGACTACACCGACCACCGCACCACGTTCGCCGGACACGCCGGCGGCTTCAACAGTTCCTCGGCGCAGAACATGCAGCGCATGGCGGTCTATATCACCCTGGACGAGGGCGACGGCATGACGCTGGGCGTGCGCACTAACAGCGCCAACCAAGGTGCGGACAAGGCCGGGGCGGGATACTTCATAGTGGACGACTTCAGAGTGCAGAGGGTGAACGCCATACCACCGTCGGCGGACGAACTCTCCGACAGCGCACTCACCAACTACGACTTCGAGCGCGACCCGCTCGGCAACCTCTACGACCGCAACACCAAGGCAGTGAAGAACGAGGCCGGGAACGGTCCCATATACGGATGGCAGTGCTCGCCGGAGTGGACCGACAGCTACGGCGGCGTGAGCAACGGCTCCAACCTGGAGGACAAATGGGCGGCGTACGTGGCTTCCGACGATGGAGTCATCCCCAACGGCTTCAAGCTCTACCAGACCATACCCTCGGCGCGCCTCATGCCAGGTGTCTTCGAGGTGAGCGCCCGCATGTGGCAGTACCAGAGCAAGCTGGGCACGGCGCGCCTCTACGGAGCGGCGGGCGACCGCTGCAGCGTGCAGTACTACGGCACGCGGGCCAAGTACCCTGAGTCGGTGCTCAGCGCTGACGAGACAGCCACGTTCGCCAACCTCTCAGCCAACACGAGCACAGGACGCGTCAACGAGATGTCGCTCGACGTGGAGGTGCGCGAGGGTGAAGACCTGGAGGTAGGCGTGAAGAGCGGCTACGGAGCGGAGGCTAACCGCACGGATGGCGCCAACCACGGCAAGTTCTATGTCGACTACGTGCGCGTCAGCAAAGTCTCCGACCTGCCCGTAGAGTACGCCGACACCGCCAAGGCCAACACCGTGGAGCCGCACGGCTACGCCAACCAGGTGACGCTGCACAAGTCGTTCACCAACGGCGAGTGGCAGACGCTGTGCCTGCCCTTCTCGCTCACGGCGTCCGACATCGCCGCCATCTTCGGCAAAGACACTGAGCTGGAGGGTGACACGGAGATAACGGCCGGGGTGCCCTGCCGCATACGTCCCGCCGACGCGCTGCCCTCACCCATCGTCCTCGACGGAGTGCGCATAGAGACTGCCGAAGCCCAGACGCTCCACGGCGAGGACGAGGACCTGGTGGGCACGTTCGCCGCCACCGACCACTGCGCCGCCTTCAGCGCATACACGGTGAAGCACTCCGACGACAGCGACGCCGTAGCCACTCCCTCCGGCACGAAGACCGACACCGCCACCTACGACCTCTCGGGACGCAAGGTGGACACGCCGTACCGGCCGAAGATTTACATCACAGGCAACAAGAAATTCGCCGGAAAGAACTAAACCAGAAAAACCGACAGAACCTTTTCCAAGAAAATAAATGAACGCCACCGCCGCCGTGGCGGTTAGTAGGAGCGTTTGCGTCAAATGCAACCCAAGAAACGTAGTTACTATGTTTCGGATGAAGGCGTAACCCCAAGTGAGACGGCCTCAAGAAAAACGATGAATTTACAGCACAAGTGTGCAGTTGAGAGCGAACGAGCGTTGCGAAGGGTTATACACCGGGATGCAGGCCACGCCCTTGTCAGGGTCGCTGAAGCGGAACATGCGCTTCCACACCGGCAGCATCCAATACCCTACCCTCGCGCTGAGAATGCCTATCCCGGCACCGGCTATCACATCGTGACACCAGTGGCGGTCGTTGGTGACGCGCAGCACTCCCACACACGTGGCCACACCGTACGCCGCCAGTCCGCACCACGGGCCGAACTCGGTGCGCACTATCTCGGCACCTGTAAATACCGTGGCGGTGTGGCCGGACGGGAACGAATTGTGGGCGTCGGAGTCGGGCCGTTTCTCCCTGACCGTATATTTCAGTCCGTTGGCGAGCGCAAAAGTGCAGACATACGCCGTGCCGGCCACCAAAATTCTGTCTCTGACGCAGTGCTTCGATTTCACTCCGCAGAGCGAAAGCCCTACGTTGAGCGCAAGGGGAGTGTACTGTATGTAGTCGTCTATCTTCACGCGGCGCACTCCGGCGTCCACCACCTTTTCGTGTACGCTGTGCGAGAGCCGCTGCACCGGCGACCGGTGTATGAGTCCCACCGCTCCCACGGCTATGAGCGAAGCCGGCAGTATGAGCTTCGTTGGGCGGAAGTTGCGCTCCTTGCGAGTGTCGGGTACGGTCACCTCGGCGCTGTCGGGCAGAGAAACGGCCAGCGATAGCGTGTCCTGCGCCGAGACAAGCACGGAACAGACGGAGAGAAAGGCCGCCACCGGCAAACGAAAGAAGTGCGTCACCCTACCCTTTTCGGTTTTGTTTCCTCACGGCCACGTACATACACGCCGCGCCGAGAATGACGAACGGAATGCTGAGCAGCTGCCCCATGTTGAGTGGCATGCCGTCCTCAAAAGCTACCTGGTTGGCCTTGGTATACTCTATGAAGATGCGGCTGGCGAAGATGAGCAGCAGGCACAGGCCGAAGAAGAAACCGCTGCCTACCAGCTCGGGGCGGCGGCGATAGAAACGCCATCCTATGAAGAAGAACACGGCGTAGCACAGTGCCTCGTAGAGCTGTCCGGGATGCCTCGGCAAGGGCAGTCCGTCGGAGCCGAGCGTCTGCATGGCCTCCGCGCTGTGGAAGAAGCGGAACGCCCAAGGCGCATCGGTGACCTTGCCTATTATCTCGGAGTTCATCAGGTTGCCTATCCTTATGGCGCAGGCGCAGACAGGCGTCACTATGCCCACGTTGTCCAGCACGTGCGCCAAAGGCAGTTTCTGGCGGCGGGAATAGAGAACCAGCGCAGCCATCAGACCCAGTGTGCCGCCGTGGCTGGCGAGTCCCTCGTATCCGGTGAAGTGCCACGCTCCGTCGGCACTCTGCTTGATGGGCAGGAGCATCTCCGTGACGTGGCTGAGATAATACTCCGGCTCGTAGAAGAGACAATGGCCGAGGCGAGCCCCCACCAGAATGCCTATGAAGCAATACATGAACATGGGTTCGAACTGCTCCTCGGTGAGCTTCTGCTCCCTGTAGAGATTGTGCATGAGCAGGTACACCGACAGCAGACCCACGCACCAGCACAGCGAATACCAGCGCAGGGCCACGAAGCCCAGGTCAAAGGCCACCACGTCTGGAGCCCAGTTGATGAACAATGTCATAGATTCTGATTAAACGTTGAAACGGAAATGCATTATGTCGCCGTCCTGCACCACATAGTCCTTGCCTTCCACGCCCATCTTGCCGGCTTCGCGCACGGCGGCCTCGGACCCGTACTTGATGTAGTCGTCGTACTTTATCACCTCGGCGCGGATGAAGCCCTTCTCAAAGTCGGTGTGTATGACCCCGGCGCACTGCGGTGCCTTCCATCCGCAGCGGAACGTCCACGCCTTCACCTCCATCTCACCAGCCGTGATGAACGTCTGCAGCGTGAGCAGGTGGTAGATGGCCTTTATGAGTCGGTTGCATCCGCTCTCCTTCAGCCCCATGTCCTCCAGGAACATCTGCTTCTCCTCGTAGCTCTCCAACTCGGCTATGTCGGCCTCGGTCTGCGCACTGATGACCAGCATCTCGGCGTCCTCGCCCTCTATGGCCTTCTTCACGGCTTCGGTGTAGGCGTTGCCCGTAGAAGCCGACGCATCGTCCACGTTGCAGACGTACAGCACCGGCTTGGCGGTGAGGAGGAACAGTCCCCTTGCGGCGGCTGTCTCATCCTCTGAGTCGAAGGTGACGGAGCGCGCGCTCCTGCCTTCCGACAGTGCCTTGCGGTACGTCTCTATCACGTCAAGCTCCACCTTGGCCTGCTTGTCGCCTCCCACCTTGGCGGCCTTCTCCACACGCTTCAGGCGGTTCTCCAGTGTCTCCAGGTCTTTGAGCTGAAGCTCCATGTCAATGATTTCTTTGTCGCGAACGGGGTTCACGCTGCCGTCCACGTGCACGATGTTGCCGTTGTCGAAGCAGCGCAGCACGTGTATGATGGCATCGCACTCGCGTATGTTGGCGAGAAACTGGTTGCCCAATCCTTCGCCCTTGCTGGCACCCTTCACCAGACCCGCTATGTCCACGATGTCGCAGACGGCTGGCACTATGCGTCCAGGGTGGACAAGCTCGGCCAGACGGGTGAGGCGCTCGTCGGGGACGCTGACCTGACCGAGCTGTGCGTCTATGGTGCAAAAGGGGAAATTGGCGGCCTGTGCCTTGGCGCTGGACAGACAGTTGAAAAGAGTCGATTTGCCCACGTTGGGCAATCCTACTATACCTGCTTTCATATTCTATGCAATGATTTTCTTGTAATTCCGCGCAAAAGTACCGTATTTATTCCACATAGCCAAACGTTAGGCGCATTTAAGTCATCAGTGCGCCTCCAGCCAGTTGTTTCCCCATCCGAAGTCCGCCACCAAGGGTACCTTCAGTTCCGCAGCTCCCTGCATCTCCTCTATTACGAGGCTCTGGAGGCGTTCTTTCTCGTCAGCAGGTACGGAGAAGTTGAGTTCGTCGTGAACCTGAAGTATCATCTTGCTGCGCATCCCCTCCTCGCACAGGCGGCGGCAGATGCGTATCATGGCTATCTTGATGATGTCCGCCGCCGTGCCCTGTATGGGGGAGTTTATGGCGTTGCGCTCGGCGTATCCTCGCACCACGGCGTTGCCCGAGTTGATGTCCGGCAGATAGCAGCGGCGACGGTACAGCGTTTCAGTGTAGCCTTTTTCTCTTGCCGTCTCTATGCTCTTGGTCATGTACTGGCGCACGGCAGGGTATGTCTCGAAATATCCGTCTATTAACGCCTTCGCTTCGCCGCGACTTATCTCCAGACGTTCGGCGAGCCCAAACGCCGAGATGCCGTATATGATGCCGAAGTTGGCGGTCTTGGCCTTCCTGCGCTCGTCGACCGTGACGTCATCTATAGCCTTCTTGAACACCTTGGCGGCTGTGGCGGCGTGTATGTCGTGTCCTTGCCTGAATGCCTCTATCAGATTTTCGTCACCGCTCAGGTGAGCCATGATGCGCAACTCTATCTGGCTATAGTCGGCACTGAAGAACGATTCCCCCTCGTCGGGGATGAAGGCCTTTCGCACCTCTTTACCCAATGCGTCGCGCACCGGTATGTTCTGGAGGTTGGGATTTGACGACGAGAGGCGGCCCGTGGAAGTGACGGTCTGGTTGAACGACGTGTGGATGTGCCCCGTGACGGGATTGACGAGCTTCGGCAGAGCGTCTATGTATGTGCTGAGTAACTTCTTCAGTCCGCGGTATTCCAGTATGCTGCCCACGACTGGACTCTTGTGTCTGAGATTCTCCAGCACTTCCTCGTTTGTGACATACTGCCCTGTCTTGGTCTTCTTGGGCTTGTCCACTATGTGCATCCTGTCGAAAAGCACTTCTCCCACCTGTCTGGGCGACGATATGTTGAAGCGCATGCCAGCGTCTTTGTATATCGCCTCTTCCAGGGTTTCCATCTGGGCCGTGAATAGGGTAGAGGTCTTCCGCAATTCGGCTGTGTCGAGCTTCACTCCGCAGCGTTCCATGTACGCTAGCACTGGCATCAGCGGCATCTCCATGTCGCGGAAGAGCGGCAGGCATCCCTTGCTTTCCAGTTCAGGCAAGAACAGCCGCTTCAGCCTGAGCGTGATGTCAGCGTCCTCGCAGGCATAGACGTACACGTCGGCTGGGGCGATGTCCGCCATGGACTTCTGTTTCTTGCCCGATCCGATAAGCGTGTCTATGTGTATGGTCTGGTAGTGCAAGTAGATTTCCGCCAAATAGTCCATGCCGTGACGCATCTCGGGGTGCAGCAGATAGTGGGCTATCATGGTGTCGAACATGGTGCCCTGCAACTTTACCCCGTGCATAGCCAGCACCTGCAGGTCGTACTTCAGGTTCTGGCCTATCTTCAGTATGCCTGGGTTTTCGTATATGGAGCGGAACGCTTCGAGCGTCTCCTTGTCGTTGTACACCGGCACATACCAGGCCTCATGCGGCTTGACGCTGAAACTCAAGCCCACCAGGGAAGCCGAGATGGAGTCCGTGGAAGTGGTCTCGGTGTCCATGGATATCTCGTCGGCTTCGGAAAGCCTCGCTATGAGTGCCGACACCTTCTCGGGTGTGTCCACCAGATGGTACTCGTCCTTCGAGGCGTCGTATCTGTCGTATGAGTCGACCAAGGTGTTTGGCGCAGTGGCGGTGTCCTCCGCAGTCTCCATGCCCAAGTTGGCGAACAGGTCGCCCTGCACGGCTCCATCGGTCTTCTTGTCTGTCTTTGGCTTTGCCTTCGTCGGCGTGGCGGAGGTTATCTTCTTGCGCATCATGTTGCGGAACTCCAGTCGCTCGAACAGTGTCTGCAACGCGTCCCTGTCAGGCTCCTTCAACTTCAGCGTCTCCATGTCCAGCGAGACGGGCACGTCCGTCTTTATGGTGGCAAGCCATTTGCTGTCGCGTATCTGCTGTATGTTGTCTTCCACCTTCTTCTTCAGTGCGCCTTTCAGCTTGTCGACGTTATTGAGAAGGTTCTCCACTGAGCCGAACTCGCCCACCAGCTTAGACGCTGTCTTTTCTCCCACGCCGGGGCAACCGGGTATGTTGTCCACGGTGTCACCCATAAGCCCGAGCATGTCTATTACTTGGATAGGGTGGGAGAGTCCCCATTTGGCGTTCACCTCGGCGGGTCCCATTATCTCGGGTGCGTTCTTGCCCATGGCGGGACGGTAGATACGTACGTGCTCCGTCACCAGTTGTCCGTAGTCCTTGTCGGGAGTCATCATGTACGTCTCTATACCTTGCCTGTCCGCCTGGCACGCCAAGGTGCCTATCACGTCGTCCGCCTCGTAGCCCGCCACCTCCAGCACGGGTATGTTGTAGGCTCCTAGCAGTTCCTTTATGATGGGCACGGCGAAGGCTATAGCCTCCGGTGTGTCCTCTCTCTGCGCCTTGTAGGAAGGGAACGCCTTGTGCCTGAACGTTCCTC
>CAVHNA010000003.1:0-35212 GCA_963637205.1 Bacteroidaceae bacterium | reverse complement strand
TAGTAGGAGCGTTTCCGTGAAACGCGACCCTGAGCGGCTTGGGGCCTTTCCTCTTGCGTGGGCGCATTTGGCTTTCCCTTCGGCCGCCGACTTTTAGTTCACGGAAATGCGCCTCCTACCTTCTCGCCTGAGGCTCAATGCGCCTCCTACGCAGCCTGCTGTCAGGCTACTACCTTTATTACTTTGTAGCCGTAGTTAGGCTTTGTGGCTGTACCTACGTTTACTCGTACTATGTAGTAGCCGGCACCCTTGCTAGGTGTGAGGGTGGCCTTTGCATCTGTACCGAGGGAAGTCCAAGTAGTAGCTTTACCGTACTTCTGCTCTGCGGCCTTCTCAGAGATGGCTGTCGTGCCTTCGTAGATGTATTCCCACTTGCTTGCTGTCACACCGTCCTGAACGGTGAGGACGATGTCTTCGCCTACCATATACTCGTCGTTTGTCGTCACATCGCTTGTGGCTGACATTGCTGTTATGCTCGGCGTAGCCACTGTGGAGACTGTCTCCTGGGTGTTCTCCGTAACCTCCTCTACGCATGCGTCGAAGGTGATGGGGAAGAGACCTGCGGGATTCTCAGGGTCATCCTTAGTTGGGTCATCCGGGTCTTTTGGTGTCGGTACTGGGTTGGACGGGTCACCTTGGTCGCCGTCAGGAGCAACAGGGTCGCCTGGGTTCTTCGGGTCGTTGCCTGGATAGTCAGGGTTCGGAACCAGAGGAACGTCGGGGTTAGGTATACTATCGGTTGGATTATCCGGGTCGGGGATGTATGGATCAGGCTTCTCACCTGTTTCAGGATCAACATAATCCGGGTCTGGAACGTATGGAGGATCTACGTTACCATCTTTGTTCTGGTCAGTGGGGTCATTATCGCCACCGCCGTTGTCCGGGTCTGGTTCGCGGCCACCAGTGTCGGGGTCTACTGTGCCTGTGTCCTTGCCTGTGTAACCGTTGCTCTTGTCGGAGATCTTGAAGAGGTAGGTGTAGGCGTAGTTGGGTTTCCACTTCAGGTATTCCACGGGTACGCTGACGTATGCGTCGCGTACTTTTATCTCGTCGCCGCTACCGTCGAGAGCTACAAGGGTGTAGTCCACGCGGAGCTGCATCTTCAGGGAGTTGTTCTCGTTGGGGAGAATGGGCTTGTAGTCAGACGTTGTATTCTCTACTCCGTCAATGGTGTAAGAGCCCTTGGCGAAGGTAGCCTCCGTGGCGTTTGTGCCGAGGAACTTCTTCACTTCAGTAGCAGTAGCGGCACCGTTCTCGTCGATGTATTGCTTTCCGGAAACGTTAGCCTTTGACAAAGCGGATGTGTAGTCGAGTTCGCCGAACTGGCTTGACCATTCCATCTTGTTGCTACCGCCGTTGAACTTAACCGTAGCCTTGTTGTCATCGCCGAAGCTGACATTGTACTTACCGGACACGGGGAAGGCACCGCCGACACCGAGCGTCTTGCTACCAGAGGGTGCACCTACGTAGTAGAATATCAGGTCTTTGATGGCGTAGCCAGGTACTGTCTCGTAGAAACCGATACGCATACGTGCGCCGAGGCGACGGAAATTGAACGTGACGGTCTGCTTGTACTCGGTAGGTGTCTTGGTGATACGGTCAGCGACGTAGAGACCGTCCACGGAAGAAGCGTTGGGCACGCTAATCTTCAAACTGTCCGTAGTAGCGGCACCTTTGATAAGGTCTTTGTCATCAGGAAGAGCGTTAGCTGAGACAGCCACGTAGTTGTACTCGTTGGAGTTGTAGTCCCAGTACTTGGTGTCCTGTGCAGCACCCTTCTTGGAAGTCTTGCCCACATACTCCCATCCTGCGACGTTGGTAGCGGTGGAACCGGCATTACCGTCATACTCAAGCGAGTAGTTGTCGAAGATAGGTGTGTGGGTAGCGTTGGCGCCAGTGCCAGTCACCTTTTCGCCGTAGAAATAAATCTTTTTGCCAAGGAGATTGGCAGCTGCTTCGCCCCCGGTGGCACGTGTCATCTTGCTGGCGATATTGCCGAACATGATAGCCTCCGGAGCCTCCTCAGTGGTCGTCGGACTTGAGGTGATTCCCGTCAAGTCATCAGAACAGCCGGCAAGGGCAATGCCCATTGTAGCGGCAAGGAGAAAATCCTTCTTTTTCATAATCTCTGTATTTTTATGTTTTACCTTTTTATATATTATATAATGTATATGTTCTAGTAGGGGCGACCCCCTCGTTCGTTTGTGTAGCTGCCCTTACAGGGCGCAGGCGTGTGCGTCTTATGTTACCCAGGGCGATGCCCTGGGCTAGGAGCAGCTGGGCTTTCAGCCCGTAGGGCCTCTAGTAGGAGCGTTTCCGTGAAACGCAACCCTGGGCTCGCTTGGGCCTTTCCTCTTGCGTGGGCGCATTTGGCTTTCCCTTCGGCCGCCGACTTTTAGTTCATGGAAATCGCCTCCTATTTCTCGCCTGCGGCTCAATGCGCCTCCTACCTCCTCGCTTGGGGGCTTTAGCGGCTCTAGTTACTCTAGCAGGTGCGCCTTGGCGCACCGTACTCTAGGTTTTCTAGAGGCTCTAGAGTGGGCGCAGCTTGGATATCTGCGCCTCCTACTTTCCTCTTGCTGGCCGCATCTCCTACTTTCATATCTTTTCCTCCTTACATCTCGAACTCGTGGGTTCCGCCGTCCTCGAAGTCCTTTACTACGGCATCGAAGCCGGAGCCGCCTTTGCGTTTGGGGACTGTGATGGTGTCGGCGTCAAGCTCTACGGTGAGGACACCTCCTCTGTAACGCTTGCGCACCTGGTCGGTGACATCGAACACGAACGTGGAGTCCATACCGTTGTTGAACTGCATGTTCACGTCCATGTAGTGACGTATGCCGTCGTCAACCGCTGCCGTGGCGCGACTGCCGTTGACGTTGCACATACCGAAGGTGGTGAGTCGTCCTCCTGCGATGTCGACACTCTCGCCCTTCATGTCGCATCCTTTCTTGAACCTCACGTAGTAGTGGACGGTGATAGGGTCGGAACCCGCCACTGCGGTGTTCACGTTCACGCTACGCGCCATACCCGAGAGATTGGCGTTACCGTCCACGTCAGTGATCTTACCGTTGTTGTGGTGCAGTATCACCTGCGTGAGATATATATACGTGACGGGGTACAGCATCATCTCCAGCTGTTTCACCCACACGTTGCGTTCCGCGTCGTATTCGAAGCCGTCGAGGTTCTCGTTGATCTCCAGAGCCTGGCTGTATGCGCTGAACAGCTGCTCGGGCTGGTAGAACGACCTCGTGTATTTGGGAGCCTGGTAGCGCGCCGCGTTCATGGTCTGTCCAGTGTACGCCGTCACGTACTCCAGCGTGGACTGCTCGTCGAAGCGAAGGCTCTGCACACCGTCTGGCGTGTTGATCTCGTTCCACGCCAGCAAGTCCCAGAATCCCCAGTCGAACTTCGCCGAGTAGACGTAGCTGTTGATAAGGTCGGACTGCACCGTGGTATGCGCAGCATAAGGCGACCTGCCGGTGTAGTAGCGGCGTATCTGGAACGCCGTAGGCTCCGTGTAGCCGATCTCGCCGAACAGTTCCTTGTCACGCTCGTCCCATCCGTAGTACCACTCGTCGCGCCAGTTGTACTGTCCTTCCAGCTCCGCGTTGTAGTCCCAGAACACGTCGAGTCGCAGCTCCACGAGCGGCAGCTTCGTGTCTATGTCGCCATAGTAGTCGAGGTGCAGTATCGGCTGTCGTTCGCATCCTGTCAGTATCACCGTCGCCACGGCGAGCGGCAGGAGCGCCATGCACCATTTACGCAGTATGTCCGTCATCTCACAGCCTCCCAACTTCTGAAGCTCGCCCCCTTCTTCATCCTTTTCCTGTAGAGCAGGTCGTAGCTAAGCGTGATGCCCACACGGGTGGGGCCCAGCCACGTGAGGCGATGCTGCCTGCGGGTGAAGAAGTTGCCGAAATTGTTGAACTTGTAGTAGTAGAGGTCGTCCCTCTTGTCGGGGTATATGACGCTCTCGTACTGGTAAGGGTCGTATTTGGTCCAGAAGACGCCGGCCTGCAAGCCGAACTCCAGTCTCCAGTGTCCTTTCTTGCTGAGCGGGAGCACGTAGCCCACTCCCACGCCGGCACCCACGCCTTCGCCTTCCCATCCGCGGTCCTCGTCGAAACAGATGCTGTAAAGGCCGGCGTGTCCGTACGCCTGCACGTAGAGGCCGCGAAAGGCGGCTCCCTTGCCGTAGCCCACCTTGTCCACGTCGCCGCTCTTGAAGTAGTAGCGCGCCTCCACCTGGTAGTTGCGCAGCTGGAAGAACTTATACTCGTGGTAGTGCTGCCACCACGGGCAGTCGAACGACGCGCCGTAGGTGAAGTGTCCGTGCAGAGGATAGTACTCTATCGCCACGTTAGGTATGGGGCAGAAGCGGTCGTAGCCCGGCATATAGGCGAAGTCAAACAGCAGGTTCGTCTTCACCGACAGCAGCTCGCGGCGCGGTATGCGTGCGCCCTCGTCGGCAACGCCGTACCGGGGGTATTCCGTAAGCGGCTTGTAGTCGCGGTCATAGTCAGTCACGTTCTCCGTCTTCGCCAAGTCCTTGATGTCAATCTGTGGGAAGTCCTTCTGCTGCAGGTCGGGCATCAGGTAGCCGTCCACCAGCAGTCGTCCGTCCACCGCCATGATACGCACGGCACGCAGAGAAGGGAAGTATTCGCGGAGCAGACGCTGCCACAGCGCGCCGCCGTCCTCAGCCTGCAGAGCCGCCTTCAGGCTCTTGCCCTCGTGCGCGTGCGCAAAATACAGAGAGTCAACCACGTCGCTTGCCGCATCGCGGTTGTTGCTCATAAGGGTACGCAGGAGGTCGTAGTCCTCCGCCACCACGTCGTAGTGAATGCGGTCGGTGTCGTAGCCCAACCGTCGCAGTATACCGTCTACCGTCCTGCGTCGGCCCTCCGCCAACCGTTTGTTGCCCTCCAGCGGTCCTTCGGGTGAGGCCGTGGCTCGTCCCACGATGATACCGGTAGGTCCTATCGCCCTGAGAGCGGTACGCAGAGAGTCCGCCAGCCAGTGCCTGTCGTCCGCGCTGACGCTGGTTTTGTTGACGACGAAGATGATGGGGCGCGAGTTGGCAACGAAGGCACTGTCCACAGTACCGGGACGCTGGGCGTAAGCACCAAGTCCCTGTCCTCCAAACAGAAACAGAAGGACTGCCATGGTTATATTATGTAAGGCAGTACGTCTCATATGTATCGTTGCGGTTCCTTTTACCATAATTTTGTGCAAAATTACGAAAATCCTGCCATACAGCATAAAGTAACGACTTAATTTTTATTAAAGGAAGAAAAAGTTATTGATTTATGTCAAGAGAAGGGGGCAGAGGCGCAGCCCATAGGAGGAGCGTTTGCGCCTACTCGGCTCCACAGTATCACGACTCGACACGTACTACTTGACAGGTTGAAGACGTACGTTGATATGATGTAAGGAACTAGGTGATGACATTTTACGACAGTTGTCGTAACAGTTTCTGACAATTGCCATCCAATGTTATGGCAATTGCCGTAACAGTTGCTGACAGTTGCCGTAACAGTTGCTGGCAATTGCCATTCATCTTGTTGACAATTGCCATTCACCTTGCTGACAATTGCCAGCAAACGTAAGGGCCCACATTTATACATCGTTATAGTACACGTTATGACGGTGTTATACGTGCTTGTGTGAGATTATAATAAAGGGGGATAATGATGGGGAGAGAAAGACAGCGAAAAACGGCGCAAACGCGCCTACTAGGAGCAGCTCTTTGAGGCGCAGCCCATAGGAGGAGCGTTTGCGCCAAACGCGACCTATGAGCGAGAGGTGGTTAGATTTTCTAGATGCTCTAGTTGTTCTAGCAGGTGCGCCTTGGCGCACCGTACTCTAGAAGACCGAGATTTTCTAGAAGGGATGGGCTGCTTGCGGGGCGCGTTTGGCGCAAACGCGCCTACTATTCTCAGTTCTCAGTTCTCAGCACTCAGCTCTCAGCACTCAGTTCTCAGCTGCAGGAAGTAGAAGGCGGAGGTGGTCAGGAAGTTGCGGAGGTAGGGGATCTTGCCTAGGGGTGGCCATAGGCGGATGGGGGTTAGGCCGAACTTGACCCGGTAGTGGGGGTTGATGAGCCAGGGGGTGCGGTCTACTATGCGGAAGTCGCAGGGGACGGACTTCTCGAAGAGTTCTATGGGGCACTTGGTGGCTTTTATGTCAAGGAGCTCGCGGACGCAGCCTTCGTTCTCGCCGGCTTTCCGCAGTGCCCATGCGTAGAGTGACGCGGGCAGGAGGTGTATCCACGGCAGGTGGGAGACGAGACAGCTGCGGCATATCTGCTGGTGGCCGCCGAAGGGCATCTGCCAGGCAGGGAACGACATGAAGAGGGAGCCGCCGGGGCGCAGCAGTGTGACGCACTTGCGCATGAACTCCGCCTTGTCGGGTATGTGCTCTATCACGTCGTGGCAGATGATGAGGTCGAAGCGACCCTCCAAGTCCTTGAGCTTGAAGACGTCGGAGGCTATGAACGTACCGATGGCGCATTCCTCGTCGAAGAAGCGGCGCGCGTCAGAGACACGGCACTCCGCCATGTCGCACCCCGTCACCTTGCAACCCATGCGAGCGAAAGGCAGCAGGTTGCCGCCGTCGCCGCACCCTATCTCCAGTATGCGGAGCGACGAGTCGACGCGTATGAAACGGTTGATATAAGGGATGAAATAATGTCCGCTGGTGTCCGCCAGCTCGCGGAAGTACTGCCGCCTGTTGAGTTGTCTGTCTTGCATATCCGTGTCAGTTTGTCAGAGAAAACGAAGGCGCGTCACGCCTCGATGTGGAAGTAGTCCTCCAGCAGAGCCTTGGCCTGTCCCTCGCCGTTGTCGATGTCCTGTATGATAACGCCGTGCTCCAGCAACGCAATGCGCGGACAGATGTCCACCGTATGCTGCAAGTTGTGGCTGGAGACCAGGACGGTAGCTCCGGTAGTACGGTTGTACTCCGTAAGCAAGTGTTTGATAGCCCCCTGCGAAGAAGGGTCGAGGAAGTTGAAAGGCTCGTCCAGGATGAGCACCTGTGGGCGTAGCAGCATAGCCGCCACGATGCCCACCTTCTGCTTGTTGCCTGCCGAGAGGTTGCGTATGAGCTTCTGCTGTCCCGTCACCTCGCCCGCCATGAAGACCTCGAAGCTACGCAGCGTCTCCTGCAATGCCTCGTCGTCGAGTCCGCTGATCTTGGCCACGAAGCGGAAGTACTCGTCCGGCGTGAGGTAGTCGATGAGGAAGCCCTCGTCGACGAAAGCCCCAGTCCAGTCCTTCCACTCCTCCGTGCGCGACACGTCCACACTGCGCTGTGCGCCCATGTATTCGCCCGTCATCACCACCGACCCCGAGTCAGCCTTTATGAGGTCCAGAATCAACCGGAAGAGAGTGCTCTTGCCGGCACCGTTGTTGCCCACCAGTCCCAGCATCTCGCCGCCGGCGATGTGGAAGTCCGGTATGTCCACTGCCACCTTCTCGCCGAAGCGTTTGGTGAGGTCCTTTATCGTTATATCCATTTTCTTCTATGTTAAATCGTTATACAAACCCGAGGTCTCAGTCGCGCGAAGCCCTGAATCCCTCCATGTTGACATGGCGGCGCACCATGAACCGCCTGTAGACACTGCGCAGCCAGACACGGTACGTAGCCATCCCGACGGCACCCATCACGATGAGAGGCACATAGCCCCATGTGTCGCCCAGAAGTAGCACCGAGAGCCGCTCCAAGCCGATGGGCACGAAGAGAGCCGCCACGGAGAATATGTTCTGCGCCGTGTTGCCCTGCTTGTCGGTAATCTTGGCGTTGAGAGGCAGCGACTCCTTGTTGTAGGCCGCCATCTGGAACATGATGGGGTAGAGCACCCCTGCGGTGAGGAAGAGGTATCCGAAGTTCATCATCACTCCAATCTTGCCCAGCGCCATGGACGGTATGAGCAGTATGGAGGGTATGACGAGCAGCAGCACGTTGAAGTAATATTTGGCCTTGAGGAGGTCGTATATACTCTCACGGCGCGACATAAGCCCGTCCATGTAGTTACCCTCGTGGCACATCACCGTCACCAGCATTGTCATGCCCGGCACGATATAGTCGTAGAGGCAGATGAAAGACTTCATGAAGGTAGAGTCGTACAAGCCCGAGAAGTCCAGTATCCCGCTCAGCAGCAGCATGGCGCCCAGCACCACGTAGAAGCCGGTACGCAGCGACTTGTTGCGCAGTCGCAACTTCAGCTCCAGCTTCAGGTACTCGCCCACCTTGCCGTAACGGTCGAGGAAAGCCATCTGCGAAGCGTTCTTCACCTCCACCTCCTCCTTCTTCGCCACCTCGTTGTAGACCGCGCGACCCTGCAAGAGGAAGTTGGCGCGGTAGAGCAGCGCAATGACGGCGGCCATGACGAGGAAGGGCAGCGGATGCCACAGCGTCATGGAGTAGAGCCATTTGGTGCATGGCATGTCCAGAGGGTTGTGGTCCGGCACGAACATAAGAGCCAGCACCGCACCGTGCACCGCCAGCGGCAAGAAAACCCACGCCAACCGTTTGGAGCACAGCGTACGGACGATGAGATATATGAAGCCGTCCGCCACGCACATCAGCCACCACCCTAGCAGCCACCCGAAGAAAGGCAACCACCCGAAGTGCGCCACTATGGACAACAGTCCGAAGGGCACGAGGAAGAAGAACCAGAACATGTTGCCCACGCTGAAGCCCGACCGGACAAGGTACACATGGAGCAAGAACGAACGGCGCACCGGCAGCAGCGCATACTGGCGGCACTGCATGGCAGGCGTCTCCTGCAACGCGAAGCGTACCCAGAAGTCTGTGATGAGAAGGATAGGGAAGAAGCCGTCGAGCACATGGAACGCCGCCACCCCGTTGTACTCGTCCTCCATGCCCACAGGCAGGGCGACACCCATGATGAGGAGCAGCGCGGCGTAGTAGAGCCACATGAAGACCATGAGCAGGCGCATGAACCTGTTCTTCTCCAGCATAGGATGGCGCTCGTCCTTGAGAGAAGCGTTGCGCTTGATGAGTCGGTAAAGTTCCAGTTTCGTCATATTGCGCTACCTTTGTCAGCCAAGAACTTCTCCGCCTCCATGGCAGCCTTTGCTCCCGAGGCGGCGGCTATGACAGCCTGCCTGTAACGAGCGTCCGCCACGTCGCCGGCGGCGAAGACACCCGCCACCCCGGTGCGCGGCGTGCCACCCTCGGTAATGATGTAACCCTCGGCATCCGTCTTCAGCCACGGACGGAAGAGTCCGCTGCACGGGCTGTGCCCAATGGCCAGGAAAAAGCCGTCTATGGGCAGGTCGTACGTACGTTCGTCCGCCGTACCTTTCCTATGTACAAGATGTGCGCCCTGCACGCCCCCCTCGCCGAAGAGACCCACCGTCTCCGTCTCGAAGAGAACCTCTATGCGGCTGTCCGCCGTGACACGCTGCGCCATGACGGCACTCGCGCGGAGGAACGGTTTGCGCACGATGAGGTAGACCTTGGAGGCCAGTCCAGCCAGATAGGAAGCCTCGGCGCACGCCGTGTCGCCGCCGCCGACTACAGCCACCACCTTGCCGCGGTAGAAGAAACCGTCGCACGTGGCGCAGGCACTGACACCCTGTCCCATGTATTTACGTTCGTCCTCCAGTCCGAGGTACCTCGCCTTGGCACCCGTGGCTATGATGATGGACTGCGCCACCACCTCCTCGCCGCTGTCGAGCCACACACGGTAAGGGTAGACATTGAGGTCCGCCTTCTCCGCTATGGCAGTCATAATCTCCGTGCCGAAGCGTTGCGCCTGGCTGCGCATGTTGTCCATCAGCTCGTTGGCGTCCACGCCCTCGGGGAAGCCCGGGAAGTTCTCCACGTCGGTGGTGGTGGTAAGCTGTCCGCCCGGCTGCAGGCCCTCCAGGAGCAAAGGCGAGAGACCCGCCCTGCCGGCATATATGGCCGCGGTGAGTCCTGCCGGCCCGCTGCCTATGATAAGCAATTTGGTCTGTTTCATATTCAAAGTTCTATAACCTCCGCGTCAGGGTACTTGTCCTTGGGGAAGGTGAAGTCCGAGTCAGGGAATTCCATGCCCCCTTGCAGGGAGTGTATGGAGATACGGTTCCACTCACCGTCCTGCCGCACGCGAATGCAGAGAGGAGAGTAGTCCGCCTTGTTGATGTCCACGTAGACCTCCTGCGCAGGGTTGGCCGACTTGGTAGCCGTCATGTGCACCTCGTAGACCGCCAGTCCGCGGAGCGTCGTCTCGCGCATGGACATGCGGTAGCCCTTCTTGTACGTAGAGATGAAAGAGTAGGGGTTGACGGAAGCCATCTCCTTGTCGGTAGGCACGGAAGAGTTCACCTCGTCGCTACCCGTGAGTAGCGTCCACTGCCGTTCGCCGTCGTACCACATCTTCATCTCCGGGGTGTCCAGTTGCATCTTTTTGCCCTTGAGGAGCATGGTGCCCGTGGTGGAACTCAGTTCCTTGCCGTCGGAGAACGTGGCTGCGGTGAACGACACCTTGACACTGCCCGCCTTGCGCACGGCGGCGGCAGCCTCGTCGAGCACCTTCATAGGTTTCTGCGCCGTCGCCCCGAGGGAGAGGAAGCAGAAGAGGATGATGATGAGTCTGTTCATGTAATGAATGTTGTGATGTATCTTTTTACCTTGGTCTATATACCTTATATTATACACGCGCAAAGCTACCTGAGGTTGTCGAGCCGGAACTGCAAGTCCTCGTCGCTGACGCACAGCACCTCGCGCGGTTTGCTGCCCTTGGCAGGTCCCACGATGCCAGCCTTCTCCAGTTGGTCCATGAGTCGTCCCGCCCTGTTGTATCCGATGGAGAACTTACGCTGTATCATGCTGGTGCTACCGCTCTGCTCCGTAACCACCATGCGCGCCACCTCCTCGAACATAGGGTCGAGATGGTTGAGGTCCACGTCTGCCGAGCCGCCATCCTCGCCGCCTTCGAGAGCCACCTCCGGCAGAGGGAACGGGCCGCCGTAGCTCTGCTGGCACGCTATGTAAGACACTATGTTCTCCACCTCGTCCGTGTCCAGGAAGGCACACTGCACACGCACTGGTTCGCTGCCGGCAAGGAACAGCATGTCGCCCTTGCCCACCAGCTGGTTGGCACCAGGCCTGTCGAGGATGGTACGGCTGTCTATCATGGCACTCACCTTGAATGCCATGCGAGCCGGGAAGTTAGCCTTGATGGTACCCGTGATGATGTTGGTGGTAGGACGCTGCGTGGCTATAATCATGTGGATACCCACCGCACGCGCCAGTTGCGCTATGCGCGCTATGGGCAGTTCTATCTCGCGTCCGGCCGTCATGATAAGGTCGCCGAACTCGTCAATCACCACCACGATGTAAGGCATGTACTTATGTCCGTTCTGCGGGTTGAGGTGCCGGTCGCGGAACTTCTGGTTATACTCCTTGATGTTCCTCGCTCTCGCCTTCTTGAGCAAGTCGTAGCGCGTGTCCATCTCCACGCAGAGGCTCTTGAGCGTCTGTATCACCTTGTTGACATCCGTGATGATAGGCTCCTCGTTGTCCTCGTTGCCCTCCACCTGTGCCAGGAAATGGTTGACGATGGGGTTGTAGACGCTGAACTCCACCTTCTTGGGGTCCACCATTACCAGTTTCAGTTCCGCCGGGTGCTTCTTGTAGAGCAGACTAGCGATGATAGCGTTAAGACCTACCGACTTACCCTGTCCCGTGGCGCCCGCCACCAAGAGATGCGGCATCTTGGCCAAGTCGACCATGAACACCTCGTTGGTGATAGTCTTGCCTATAGCCATAGGCAGCTCGTAGTCCGTCTCCTGGAACTTGCGGCTGTTGAGCACGCTCTCCATGCTCACTATCTGCGGTTTGGCGTTGGGCACCTCGATGCCTATGGTACCCTTGCCCGGCATAGGCGCGATGATGCGTATGCCCAAGGCACTGAGGCTAAGGGCTATGTCATCCTCCAGTCCGCGTATGCGACTGATGCGCACACCCGGCGCAGGAGTAAGCTCGTAGAGGGTGATGGTGGGACCTATGGTAGCCTTGATGCTCGACACCTGCACCCCGAAATTGTTGAGGATCTGCAGTATGCGGTTCTTGTTCTTCTCCTGCTCCTCCATATCCACCACGCTCGTCCTGTTCTCGTACTTCTTCAGCAAGTCGAGGGTAGGGTACTTGTAGTACTCCAGGTCCAGTTTAGGGTCGTATTTCTCCAACGCCTCCCCTTCGCCCACCGAAGCCTTCTCCGGGTCCTGTCCTATCACCACGTCCATGCCGTCAGGCTGTTGCTCCGATATCTCAAGAGGCAGAGACTGAGCGTCCAGTTGCGTCGCAGGTTCGTCCGGCTTACCCTCCTCGTTCGGGTAGAGGTTGCTGAAGTCGATGGTAGTGGCAGTATCGTCCGGCTTGTCGTTGAAAGGAGTGTTGTCGCCTTCCTCCTCGTCGCCCACAGCCAGAGTGACCGCGGTGTCCAGGCCAGCGGCCTCGGTATCGTACTCAGTGGCCTCGTCGGAATCGACGGCATCATCCGTTTCCTTAGGCGTACGCACCACGAAGGTACGTACGGCCGTTATCACCTCGTCGCTGAGGTAGAAGACATAAAGGAGAGCTACGACGGCGAGTATCAGCACGGAGCCCACCACGCCCGTCTTCTCCATGAAGAAAGCCAGTTCGTTCTCGCCTATCTCGCCGCCCCATCTGATGTAAGAACGTCCGGCGGAAGGCAGGAAGTGCATGACCAGAGCCGCGAAGCCCGAGCACCATATCATGAGGATCATGCAGTTGAGGAACCACTTGTGCAAGCGGATATGCCTGACCGCGTTCATCGTCTTCAGGCTGACGGCAAGCAACAGCACAGGCAGCAGCACGGAAGACACGCCGAACGTGTTGTCCATGAGCCAGTGAGCGGTATGATAGCCGAAAGAGCCGAGCCAGTTGGAAGGCTTCACGCCGGAGCCGGCGATGAGCAGTTTCTGGTCCTCCTTGCCCGTGAAGATATGTGATACGAGAGCCAGCATCAAGGCAACGGACACGGCGGCGAGGATGATGCCTACGATAAAACGGACGTTGTCCTTATGCTCTATCCTCTTGCTGTCGTTGACCTCCTCCTGAGAGTGGAAGTTGAGGTTGAGCCACCCGAGGCACCTCTTAACGACGCTCTCCTTCGTCTTGTTCTTGTCAGAGTCCTTTTTCCTGTTTCTCGTTTTTGTAGGCATGTCCAAAATCCCTTTTCCTTGATGCTTGTATACGTCTGCAAAATTAGTGCAAATAATCCATATTATTGATTTCCGACGGATTTTTTTTCGTAACTTTGCATCCATTAAGGAAAAGACCGCATGACAGAAAGTACACCTGAAGGGGCGATATACGCCAAGGGAACACTGGAGTTCGTGACCGTGGCGGCGGAGTACTGCGCCCAGGTGGAGCAGTGCGCCGGCAAGACACGGAGCGACTTCGCCGACACGATGCTCAAGCTGCTGCCCCTGCTGTATATGAAGGCGAGGATGCTGCCGCCCATGAATGAGGACGCCTCCTTCCTGCCCGACGGACAGGTCAGCGAGGACGACTACAACTACGTACGCATGAACGTCTACTCCATATTCGGCAAGGACGACCAGTACGAGGAGCTGACAGCCAACGAGGACATGAACACCGAGGAGAGCCAGTGGAGAAGCCTGAGCGAAGACCTGGCCGACATATACCAGCCGCTGCGCAACTTCGTGTTCGTGTACCAGCAGAGGCTGGAGACCTGCATGCCGCCGGCGCTGTACGAGGTGGAGGAGAGCTTCCGCCAGTACTGGGGCGCAGACCTCCTCTGTGCGCTGAAGCACCTGCACACGATGGACAACGCCACACAAACGACGGACGATGAAGACGATAGTGAATAGGTTCCCCAAGGAGAAGATACAGACGCTGGAAACCACGGCGTTCGGCGGAAGGATATTCGTGGTGGAGACGGAGGAAGACGCGGAGAAAGCCGTGGACTACCTGCTGTCGCAAAGTGTGGTGGGACTGGACACGGAGACCAAGCCCACGTTCAAGAAAGGCGACTTCCACAAGGTAGCGTTGCTACAAGCCAGTTCGGAGGACACGTGTTTCCTCTTCCGCCTCAACAAGACAGGCGTGCCCGACTGTGTGGTGAGGCTGCTGACAGACCCCGCGCTGCTGCGCATAGGACTGTCGTGGCATGACGACTCGCTGCAGCTGCACCACCGCCGGGACTTCAAGATGGGAGGCTACGTGGAGCTGCAGACACTCGCCGGCATGCTGGGCGTGGAGGACAAGTCGCTGCAGAAGCTATACGCCAACATACTGGGAAAGAAGATCAACAAGTCGCAGCAGTTGAGCAACTGGGAAGCCGACACCCTGACAGACAAGCAGCAGCTCTACGCCGCCACCGACGCGTGGGCGTGCATACAGTTGTACCGCGAGATGCAGAAGATGAGAGAGGAAGGGTATGAGCTGACAGTGCTGCCCATTCCCGAGCCGACGCTGCCCATGCAGCCCGCCGAGGGCGAGAACACTGGGGAAGACACCCGGAAGAAGAAACGCAAGCCAGCTGCCAAGAAGACGAGGAAGAAGAAGTCCAAGAAGGACGAGACAGAGAAGAAGGACGAGGGCGAGGCCCCGACCACGAAAGCCGCGTCATGAAGCCGGCGGCAGCGAAACACGACAATATGGACAAGATACTATACTTGAGAAAAGGCAAAGAAGAGAGCCTGCAGAGATACCATCCCTGGATATTCAGCGGAGCCGTGCACCACATAGAAGGCGACGTGGAGGAAGGCGACGTGGTGACCGTGGTGAACCACGAAGGCAGGTTCGTGGCCAAAGGACACTGGCAGATAGGCAGCATAGCCGTGAGAGTGCTCACCTTCGAGGAAGAAGATACGGACACCGAGTTCTGGAAGGGAAGACTCGCCGCAGCCCTGGAGATGAGACGCGCCATAGGACTGGCGGACAACGGCGACGGCAACAACATGTACCGTCTGGTACACGGAGAGGGCGACAACCTGCCCGGCCTGGTGATAGACATGTACGCTGGCAACGCCGTGATGCAAGCCCACAGCGTGGGGATGCACAGGGACAGGAAAGCCGTCTGCGACGCGCTGAAAGCCGTGATGGGCGGCAGTCTGAAGTCAGTCTACTACAAGAGCGAGACTACACTGCCGTACAAGGCAGGCCTGCAACAGGAAGACGGCTTCCTGCTGGGACACAGCGACGACGACGTGGCGAAGGAGAACGGACTGCTCTTCCACATAGACTGGCTGAAGGGGCAGAAGACAGGCTTCTTCGTGGACCAGAGAGACAACCGCGCCCTGCTGGAGCGGTACGCCAAGGGACGGAAGGTGCTGAACATGTTCTGCTACACCGGAGGCTTCAGCGTCTACGCCATGAGAGGAGGAGCGGAGAAGGTACACAGCGTGGACAGCAGCGCCAAGGCCGTGTCGCTCGCCAACGCCAATATGGAGCTCAACTTCCCCGGCGACCCCAGACACGAGGCCTTCGCCGAGGACGCCTTCACCTATCTGGAGAAGATGGGCGAGACATACGACCTGATAGTGCTGGACCCGCCAGCGTTCGCCAAGCACAAGGACGCGCTGAAGAACGCCCTGAAAGGCTACAGCAGGCTCAACGCCAAAGCCTTCTCCAAGATAGCCAAGGGAGGCATACTCTTCACATTCAGCTGCTCGCAGGCGGTGAGCAAGGACCAGTTCCGCACGGCAGTCTTCACCGCGGCGGCCATGGCAAGGAGGAAGGTAAGGATACTGCACCAGTTGCACCAGCCAGCCGACCACCCCGTGAACATATACCATCCAGAGGGCGAGTACCTGAAAGGCCTGGTGCTCTACGTAGAATAAGACGACAACAGCGACGGGGGAGATGAGCACGAGAACAAAGCTGTCGGCACTGATGTTCATGCAGTTCGCCGTGTGGGGAGCATACCTGACCAGTATGGCCACCTATCTGGCGGCGGCGGGCATGGCGCAGCGCATAGGATGGTTTTACAGCGTGCAAGGGTTCGTCTCGCTCTGTCTGCCCGCCCTGTTCGGCATAATAGCCGACAGATGGGTGCAGGCGCAGCGTCTGCTCGGCATCTGTCACTTCATGGCAGCCGCTTTCATGGCGGCGGCTTCGGCGTACGGCATGACGGCAGGCGACGACGTACGCTTCGCCACCCTCTTCCCACTCTACGCATGCAGCGTAGCCTTCTACCTGCCCACGATAGCCCTGTCGAACTCCGTGGCGTACAACGCCCTGGAGAAGGCAGGCCAAGACCCCGTGAAAACCTATCCCCCCATCCGCCTCTTCGGTACGGTAGGCTTCATAGCCAGCATGTGGACGGTGGACGTATGCGGCATGCAAGGCAACGCCATGCAGTTCGGTTGGAGCGGCGCACTCGGGTTGGTGACCGCCCTGTACTCGCTGACCATGCCCCGATGCGCCACGTGCAAGGGAGGAACGAGGAAAGGACTGGCGGAGGCGTTGGGACTGAAAGCCTTCGCTTTGTTCAAGAACCGCAAGATGGCCTTCTTCTTCATCTTCAGCATGCTGACCGGAGCGTGCCTGCAGATAGCCAACGGCTTTACCAACCCGTTCATCACCAGCTTCGGCAACATACCCGAATACGCCGACACCTTCGGGGTGAGGCACGCCAACATACTCATCTCGCTAAGCCAGATGAGCGAGACGCTGTGCATACTGCTCATACCATATTTCCTAAGTCGCTTCGGCATAAAGAAAGTGATGCTGACAGCCATCGTGGCGTGGGCGTTGAGGTTCGCCTGCTTCGCCGTAGGCAACCCCGGCGACGGCATCTGGGTCTTCGTGCTCAGCATGGCCGTGTACGGCGTGGCATTCGACTTCTACAGCATCAGCGGTTCCATTTTCGTGAACAAAGAGACAGACAGCGACATACGCAGCAGCGCACAAGGACTCTTCATGATGATGACCAGCGGCTTCGGAGCCACCGTGGGCATACTGACGGCGCAGAAAGTGGTGAATCACTACGTCTACGACCTCGGCGCGACCGCTGACGGCATGCTGATATGGCAAGGATGGAGCGCATGCTGGACCGTCTTCGCCGTGTACGCTATGTTGGTGGCGGTGTTGTTCGCCTTGCTGTTCCGGTACAAGCACACAAAGGAAGAACGATGAAAGAAGAAAGGTTTTTCTACGTCCCCGACGCCGAGAGCTCCACGGAGCTGCCCGAAGAAGAAGCGAGGCACGCCGTGAAGGTGCTACGTCTGGGCATGGGCGACGACATATACCTGATGGACGGAAAAGGCAACTTCTTCCGCGCAAGCATAACGGCAGCCACCGGGCACAGGTGCATGTACAGGATAGAGGACACCATGCCGCAAGAGAGAAGTTGGGCTGGACGCATACACCTGGCCATGGCCCCCACCAAGCTAAACGACAGGAACGAGTGGATGGCCGAGAAAGCCACCGAGATAGGGATGGACGAGCTGACCTTCCTGGACTGCCAGTTCAGCGAGCGCAGGCAGATAAAACGAGAGCGCATAGAACGTATCGTAGTCTCAGCCGTGAAGCAAAGCCACAAGGCGTGGACACCACAGGTAAACGACATGACACCCTTCGCACGCTTCGTGAAAGAGGCGAAGGCCGAGGGCAAGTTCATCTGCCACTGCTACGACGAGGGCGACATCACGCCCGGGGCGAGGGACAACGACAAGCCGCTGCTCTGGGACGCGGCGAAGAGAGGAGAAGACACCGTGGTGATGATAGGTCCGGAAGGCGACTTCTCCGTAGAGGAGGTGCGCATCGCCCTCAAGTACGGTTTCAGGAGCGTCTCGCTGGGGAAGTGCCGACTGCGGACAGAGACCGCGGCGATGGCAGCGGTACACACCCTATACATTATAAATAATATATAGGGCACGTTAGACAAGGGTGACCATACAGACAAATATACACATACAGCACATATCCGCATATATGGAAAATACAAAAAAGAAAACGGTAGCGATAGCTATATGCGCTGTGGCCGCGATAGCCGTGGCTGTGGCAGTGTGGCTGAACGGCAAGAAGACACACCAGTACACAGACGCTATACCAGACGACTCCAAGGCAGTGGCCGTGCTGCGTCCAGCGGCAGCGGTGAAGCAACTGGGCATAGAAGACCTGGTGGACGAGACGCTGCAAGACAGTTGGCTGAAGGAAAGCGGACTGGACCTGACCTCCGACATATACGGTTTCGTGGCAGGCGACAACACCGCAGGAGCGGTGATGAAGATCAAAGACGCCTCCGCACTGGAGAAGACACTGGCAAGCAAAGGCATGGAGACCTCGTCCAAGCGAGGCCTGCACTGGGCAGAGGCGGACAAGTGGATATGCTGCTACGACGACGAGCGACTGCTGGCCGCACTCATCGGCGACAAAGGCGACGAAGACCGTCTGCTCGGCAACATGTACAAGCTGATGAACAAAGACACACGCCCTGCCGCCCTGCTGGCATCGCTGGACAACGACGCACCGTTAGCCGTCATCTCGTCGGGCAGCGTGCTGCAAAACACGGTAAGGACGATAGCCGGTGACTTCCCGACAGCGGTAGACCTTTCGAAGGTACTGCTGTCCACTAAGGTAGAGATACACGACAAGACCATAACGCTGGACACAGGCATCTCCACGGCAGACAAGAAGATAAAAGAAGCACTGAAAGGACTGCACAGCTTCATGTTGCCCATCAACAAAGTAGGCGACCTCTTCCTGCCTCCCTCCCCAACATTCTGGATGGCTATAAACGTAGACGGAGGGAAGTTGGCAGGCGCACTGCAGGAGAGCGAGGAAGCGAAGGCCTGGTTGCAGATGGCGCAAGCCTTCATAGACACGAAAGGCATGATGGAGTCGGTGGACGGCAGGATGACCTTCTCCCTTGACAACACCACCGCCATGGGAGCCGACTACCTCTTCGCAGCCAAGGTAAACGACGACAGCTTCGCAAGGACAGGAGACACGGCATCCGACCTCGCCGCCCTCGCCCTGCAGGCCACGAAGAAGTCGCCCACGGAGTACACCCTCCAAGCGGCAGGCGTGCCGCTGTCGTTCGGTGTCAGGGACAAGTTGCTGTACGTAACCAACAACGCCGCCCTCGTAGGCGACACGAAGGAACGCACCCTGCACAAGGAAGTTATGGACAAAGAGGCGGAGATAGGGAAGTACAGGCTCTACGCCTCGCTGGACCTAAAGAAAGCCATGAAGGCGGCTGCGCCGTCGCTGCTGATGATAGGCGCGGACCTCAGCGTGTACGCCGCCCTGGACAAGATGGAGAGACTCGACATCATGTCCGACATGGACACCAAGCTAAGACTGAACCTCACGCTCGACACGCCGGTGAAGGACGTGGCGAAGGACCTGATGAAGAAATAAAGACAAGGAGAGACGCAACATTGAACCCGAGAGAAAAGAAAACGGAAACCATAACACTGCGCAACCTGCTGCCCGACGTGTTCGCCGACCGTGACACGGACAGCGAGGTGTGGAGGAAAGAAGTGAAGTTGACACGCGGCGACATCTGCCTGATAGAGGCCGCCAGCGGAGCCGGGAAAAGTTCGCTGTGCAGCTTCGTGACAGGCTACCGCCACGACTACCAAGGCGACATACTCTTCGGCGACACCAACGCCAGAGACCTTGGCGTGAGAGGATGGACGGACGTGAGACGTACGCACATAAGCCTGCTGTGGCAAGAGCTGCGCCTCTTCCCCGAGCTGACGGCATACGAGAACGTGGAGATAAAGAACCGTCTGACAAGGCACAAGACACGCAAGGAGATAATGGAGATGCTGGAGGCGACAGGCATAGCGGACAAGGCAGACACTAAGGCAGGACTGATGAGCATAGGACAGCAACAGCGCGTGGCGCTGATACGTTCGGTATGCCAACCGTTCGACTTCCTCTTCGCCGACGAGCCCATAAGCCACCTCGACGACACCAACTCCGAGACGATATGCCGACTGCTGACTGAAGAGGCAAGCAAGCAGGGAGCAGCTATAGTGATAACCAGTGTAGGCAGACATCCGAACCTTCCCTACAACAAGACATTACGACTATGAACGCATTAGTGTGGAAACTGCTACGCAGGCACGTCAGCGCAGGGCAGTTGGCGGGCTTCTTCTTCGCCAGTCTGACAGGCATGTTCATAGTGATGCTGAGCGTGCAGATATACAGCGACGTGCTGCCCTTCTTCCAAGGCGACGACGCCATAGTAGGCAAGCAATACATCATAGTCTCCAAACAGGTGTCTACGGTGAGCAGCCTGTTGGGAGACGAGAACACCTCCTTCTCCGACGAAGAGATAAAGGAACTGGAAGGACAACCGTTCTGCCGTTCGGTGGGCAAGTTCACCGCCAGCGGCTACAAGGTCTACTGCAGCGTGGGAGTGGGAGGCATGATGAACATGGGCACCGACATGTTCTTCGAGAGCGTGCCCGACTCCTACATAGACACTGACCTGAGCAAGTGGACGTACAACCCTGGCGACAACACCGTGCCCATCATACTGCCCAAGTCGTACCTCTCGCTGTACAACTTCGGTTTCGCCAGCAGCCAGTCGCTGCCCAAGATATCAGAGTCAGTGGCAAGCGCGGTGAACCTGGACATACGGTTGAACGGCAACGGTAGAGAGCTACGTCTCGCAGGCAAGGTAGTGGGTTTCAGCACAAGGCTGAACACCGTGCTGGTGCCCATGTCGTTCATAGAATGGAGCAACGCAGAGCTCGCCACCGACGCCAAGCAGAGTCCCAACCGTCTGATAGTGGAAGTGAACAACCCGGCGGACGACGCCATAGTGCGGTACATGGAGAGCCACAGTCTGGAGTTGGAAGACGACAAGTTGTCCGAAGGCAGGACCACGTACTTCTTGAAGGTAGTGGCGACGACCGTGGCGGCGATAGGCCTGCTCATCAGCGTATTGTCCCTCTACATACTGATGCTCAGCATCTTCCTGCTGTTGCAGAAGAACATGGAGAAGGTACGCAACCTCATGCTGATAGGCTACACCCCGTTTGAGGTGTCGCTGCCATACCAGACCATCTCCCTGGTGGTGAACGTCGCCGTCTTCCTGTTGGCCGCCCTGCTGCTATGGAAGGTTCGCTGCCTGTATATGGAAGCCCTGTGGAACCTGTTCCCCAACATGAACGAAGGCGGCATGTCAGCCGCGCTGTGCACAGGGACGGTGATGCTGCTGGCGGTGGGAGCTGCCAACGCCATAGCCATTTACACACGTATCAAGAAAATATGGAACAACTGAAACAACTATACAGAGAAACTACCAAGCTCAACATCGTCTCGTGCGACCCACTGCCCGGAGCCGGCAGCAACCGGAAATACTACCGTCTGCAAGGGTCGGACGGAACCACGCTGATAGGCGTGATAGGGACGAGCAGGGACGAGAACCACGCCTTCATATACCTGGCGGACCACTTCGCAATGCGACACCTGCCGGTGCCGACGGTGGTGGCGCAGTCGGAGGACGGCCTCAGATACCTGCAGACCGACCTCGGCGACCTGTCGCTCTACGACGCGCTGAAAGGCGGCAGGGACTCCGGCGGCAGATATACGCAGAAAGAGAAAGACCTGCTGCACCGCACCATTGCCATACTGCCCAAGATACAGGTGAAGGGAGCGAGAGGACTCGACTTCTCCAACTGCTACCCCCAGGAGAGCCTGGACGAGACGAACGTGCTGTTCGACCTCAACTACTTCAAGTACTGCTTCCTGAAAGCTACAGGCATAGACTTCCACGAGTTGAAACTGGAAGCAGCCTTCAAGTTGATGGCCAGGGACATAGTGAACATACCCGGAGAGACGTTCATGTACCGCGACTTCCAAGCGCGCAACGTGATGCTCGACCAAGACGGCAACCCCTACTTCATAGACTTCCAAGGCGGCAGGCGCGGACCCGTGCAGTACGACGTGGCAAGCTTCCTGTGGCAAGCCTCCGCCAAATACTCCGCCTCACTACGCACTGAACTCATAAGCACCTATGTGGAAAACCTGAAGTTCTACATGGAGGTGAACGAGAAAGAGTTCCGCCAAGGGCTGCGGCTATGCGTCATCTTCCGTCTGCTGCAAGTGCTGGGAGCCTACGGCTTCAGAGGATACTTCGAACGCAAGAAGCACTTCCTGGAAAGCATACCGCCAGCGATAGCCAACCTGAGAGAGCTCCTCAACGACGACGGCTGTCCGTATCCCTACCTGCGCGAGGTACTCTCCGCCATGGTGGCGTTGCCCCAGTTCCAGCCCGAGCCCGAGAAGCCGGTGGAGAGAGCGGACGGATTCAAGACCACCGAGTACAACCCCTATCCAGCACATCCCTCCGACGGTCCCGCCACGTTCAGTCGCTACGACGGCAAAGGGCCTCTGGTAGTGCGCATCTTCAGCTTCTCCTACAAGAAAGGCATACCCGAGGACAAAAGCGGCAACGGCGGAGGTTACGTCTTTGACTGCAGGAGCACGCACAACCCCGGACGCTACGAGCCATACAAGAAGATGACAGGTCTGGACGAGCCGGTGATACGCTTCCTGGAGGACGACGGAGAGATACTCACCTTCCTGGAGAGCGTGTACAACCTGGCTGACGCACACATACAGCGATATATACAGCGCGGCTTTACCAACCTCATGTTCTCCTTCGGATGCACCGGAGGACAGCACAGGAGCGTGTACAGCGCACAGCATCTGGCGGAGCACATACACAGGAAGTTCGGCATAGAGGTACACGTATGCCACCGCGAACAAGGCATCACGCAAACCTTCGCCGCGGCACGCTGCATGATATTCGCAGCCGGACTCGGCACAAGGCTACGTCCACTGACAGACAGCATGCCCAAGGCACTCGTGCCAGTGGCAGGCAAGCCGCTGCTGCAGCACCTGCTGGAGAAGCTAAAAGAGTCGGGCTACAGAGACGTGGTGGTGAACGTACATCATTTCGCCGACATGATAGAGGACTGGTGCGCCGAGCACGCCAAGGACATGAACGTATGGTTCTCCGACGAACGCGCCGAACTGCTGGAGACAGGAGGTGGCGTGAAGCACGCCGCGCCGCTGCTGCACGACGCGCAGGACGGTTTCCTGATACACAACGTGGACATACTGAGCAACGCCGACCTGAGAGCCTTCACGGCATACGCCACAGGCAAGGCCGCCACACTGCTCGTGTCCGAGAGACAGACAAACCGTTACCTGCTGTTCGACGACGATATGCGCCTGGTGGGATGGGCCAACGTGCAGACCGGTGAGGTGAAGAGCCCCTATCCGCTGCTGGACGTGACGAAATACCGCCATCTGGCTTTTGCCGGCATCCACTACATGCATCCAAGGCTGTTCCGTTATTTCGACGGTTTCCCCGACAAGTTCTCCATCATAGACTTCTACCTCAGCGTGTGTGACAAGGAGAACATATACGGATACATACAGCCAGGACTGCGCATACTGGACGTAGGCAAGCAAGACACCATACAAAAGGCGGAGGAGTTCCTAAAGACAATACAATGACCGGAAGGCCGGCGACGCCAACGAGATGAAGATACAGGAGATACTCACCCTTTACGCCCTGCACCCAAGCGTAAAACAGTTCGCCGAGAGGCTGGACGCAGGGGGCGGCGACCCCATAGAAGTCAGCGGCCTGCTGCCGAGCGCGGCCGCCATGGTGACAGCCACTCTGGCGGACAAATACGGCAAGGCGGCGCATTCGCCGTGGGTGCTGATAGCGGAAGACGAGGACTCCGCAGGCTACCTGTACCACGACCTGACGCAAACCCTCGGCGGCGACACGATGCTGTTCTTCCCAAGTTCGTTCAAGCGCGCCATAAAGTATGGACAGCGCGACGCCGGCAGCGAGATACTGCGCACTGAGACGCTCTACTCACTGACCTCCGGCAAGCTGCCTCTCATAGTGGTGACACATCCGCAGGCACTGGCGGAGAAGGTGGTGACCAGGAGCACCCTATCGGACAAGACACTGCAACTGCACAAAGGAGAGATGGTGGACGTGATGTTCGTGCAGGAGACCCTCGCCAGCTTCGGCTTCACACGTACCGACTACGTGTACGAGCCGGGACAGTATTCGGTGCGCGGCAGCATCATAGACGTGTACTCCTTCTCGCACGAACTGCCATACCGCATCGACTTCTTCGGTGACGAGGTGGACAGCATACGCACGTTCGAAGTGGAGACGCAGCTCAGCAGGGAACGCCTTGACTGCATAAGCATAGTGCCCGAGATGAACGACGAAAAGGAAGAGCGGACATCCATACTCTCCTTCATCCCGCAGGACAGCGTGCTGATGATGAGGGACAGCACCTATATCGCCGACACCATGCAACGGATATGGGACGAAGGCTTCTCGTTCCAGGCGCAGAAGGAAAACGAGGCCAACCAACAGACGCTGGTGAAGGAAGACACACTGGTAGACCCGTCCGTGTTCAACCGTCAGATGAAAGACTTCCGTCACGTCTACTTCTCCCCCACATCCACGGACAACGACAAGAGCATACGTTTCTCCACGCATCCGCAACCCTCGTTCCACAAGAACTTCGACCTCCTCAAGTCCTCGTTCTCGTCGTTCCTCAAGGACGGGATGCGCCTCTACATACTGGCGGACAGCGAGAAACAGACGGCACGACTGAAAAGCATCTTCGAGGACAGCGACACCGACATCACGTTCACTCCGGTGGACAAGACGATACACGAAGGGTATGTGGACGACCAACTGAAGGCATGCTTCTTCACCGACCACCAGATCTTCGACCGCTTCCACAAGTACAACCTACGCAGCGAGCGGACACACAACGGCAAGGTGGCACTCACGTTGAAAGAGCTACAACAGTTCGAGATAGGCGACTATGTGGTGCATATAGACCACGGAGTGGGGCGCTTCGGCGGACTGGTGCGCATACCGTGCGGAGACAAGATGCAGGAAGTCATAAAGATAATATACAACAACGATGACGTAGTCTTCGTGTCCATCAACTCGCTGCACAAAGTCTCGAAATACAAGGGCAAGGAAGGAGAGCCACCACGGATAAGCACCCTCGGCACAGGAGCGTGGGAGAAGATGAAGGAACGCACCAAGGCCAAGATAAAGGACATAGCGCGCGACCTCATAAAACTCTATTCCGCACGCCGGCAGGAGAAAGGGTTCCAGTTCAGTCCGGACAGCTTCATGCAGCACGAGCTGGAGGCCAGCTTCCTGTACGAAGACACCCCCGACCAACTGAAAGCTACGCAAGACGTGAAAGCCGACATGGAGAGCGCACACCCCATGGACAGGCTGGTATGCGGCGACGTAGGCTTCGGCAAGACGGAGGTAGCCATACGCGCCGCCTTCAAAGCCTGCGCCGACAACAAGCAGGTGGCCGTGCTGGTGCCTACCACGGTGCTCGCGTACCAGCACTTCAGAACCTTCAGCGAGAGACTCGCCAACTTCCCCGTCAAGGTGGACTACCTGACACGCGCGCGTACCGCCACGGAGACGAAGCGCATCATGGAAGGACTGAAGATGGGCGAGATAAACATAGTGGTGGGTACGCACAAGCTGGTAGGCAAGAACGTACACTTCCACGACCTTGGGCTGCTGATAATAGACGAGGAGCAGAAGTTCGGCGTGAGCACCAAGGAGAAACTGCGGCAGATGAAGAACAACGTGGACACGCTGACCCTCACCGCCACTCCCATACCGCGTACGCTGCAGTTCAGCCTTATGGGAGCGAGAGACCTCAGCGTGATACAGACACCGCCACCCAACCGTCACCCCATACAGACACAGATAACCACCTTCAGCGCAGAGGTGATAGCCGAGGCGGTGGGCTTCGAGATGAGTAGGGGCGGACAGGTGTTCTTCATCAACAACAGGATAGGCCGTCTCTACGAGCTTGCCGACATGATACGAAAGTACGTCCCCGACGCACGTGTGGCGGTGGGACACGGACAGATGCCGGCGGAAGAGCTGGAAAAGGTTATGCTCGGCTTCGCCCACTACGACTACGATGTGCTGGTATCCACCACAATCATAGAGAGCGGACTGGACATACCCAACGCCAATACCATCATCATAAACGGAGCCAACAACTTCGGACTCTCCGACCTCCACCAGATGAGAGGCAGGGTCGGGCGTTCGCACCGCAAGGCGTTCTGCTATCTTCTCGCCCCACCGTTGGCGTCGCTCAGCGTGGAGAGCAGGCGACGGCTGCAAGCCATAGAGGAGTTCTCCGACCTGGGCAGCGGCATACACATAGCCATGCAAGACCTGGACATACGAGGGGCGGGCAACATGCTGGGAGCGGAACAGAGTGGGTTCATAGCCGACCTGGGCTACGAGACCTACCAGAAGATACTGTCGCAAGCGGTAAACGAGTTGCGCAACGACGAGTTCAGTCTGTTGTACGGCGAAGACGCCAAAGCGTCGGAAATGGCAGGGAAGTTCGACTATGTGGACGAGTGTCTGGTGGAGAGCGACATACCCATGTCGTTCAGCGAGGAGTACGTGCCCACATGCAGCGAACGCATGTTGCTCTACAGAGAGCTGGACGGACTGGAGAAAGAAGAAGACGTGGAGAAATTCAGGCAAAGGATGAAAGACCGCTTCGGCGACATACCTCCCGAGGGAGAAGAACTCATAAGGGTAGTCTCGCTACGCCGTCTGGGAAAGCAGTACGCCTGCGAACGCATAATACTTAAGAACTGCAGGATGAGGATGTACTTCGTCTCGTCCGACGACAGTCCTTTCTACCAGAGCGAAGCGTTCGGCCGTATAATAACCTTCGCCACCTCGTTCCCCCATATCTCTCGTCTGGAAGAGAAGAAAGGCAAGCGCAGCCTGCTCATCACGGATATACCCACAGTGGAGGATGCCGTGGCGACGCTGGAAAGGATAGGCACTCTGAAAAACGGATGACGATGAAACGGATATTCCTGCTGTTCCCGCTGATACTCCTGGCGGCGATATGCCAAGGGCGCAGCCTGCGTCCGCTGGTGTGGGTGATAGACGCCGGCCACGGAGGGAAAGACCAAGGCACGTCGTTCAACGGAGACCTGGAGAAAGACATCAACCTGGACATAGCCATGAAGGTGAAAGACCTGCTGGCGAAGCACAAACCCGGCATCAAGGTGATAATGACCAGAACCGACGACAGATTCGTGTCACTGGAAGACAGATGCAAGAAAGCCAACAGAGCCAACGCAGACCTCTTCCTAAGTATACACGTCAACTCCGCACCCAACCGCATGATGTCCGGCACGGAGACCTTCTACGCCGACATACGGCAGACGCGCAACACGGTGAGAAGCGGGTCGCTGAGCAGAACTGTGGACAGGAGCGAGCTGCTGGCACGTCTCATCCAGAAGAACTACATGGAGAGCGAACGTCCGAGCATGAGAGGGGCGAGGAAGAAAAAGCTGTACGTCTGCCAGAACACCAACATGCCCGCCGTACTCACCGAGACAGGATTTTTGAGCAACATGGAAGACGCGACATACCTGACGAACAAGGAGGGCAAGAATGAGATAGCTACCAACATCTTCAACGCCCTGATGGAGTACTACGCCACTACACAAGCCAAGACACAGGGGCAGACGCTGACAAAGCTACGCAACAGCGGAAACGCTAAAAGCGGAGTGGACGGTTTCCGGCTAAGCGTCGCCGGGGCATACCGACGCATGAGGAAAGGAGAAGCTCCGAAGGAAACGGCGGCAGAAGAAGAGAATGAACTGGCAGTCGCTACGGCGGAGGCCGTGGAAACACAAGAAGAAGAAACGGACACCATCACAACGGAAAAGGCGGAAGGACAACCGCAGGAAAGCGAGACGCGGCAACTCTCGATACCGGTGTACAGCATACAGATAGTGGCGGTAAGCAAGGAAGTGTCGTGTGAAGACCCGCGACTGAAGGGGCTCTCGCCAGTGACGTTCGTCAAAGACGGCAACATGTACAAAGGCCTGTACGGTGGTACCACAGACTACAAGCAGGCGCAGAAGACTAAGGAAAAGATAAAGGACAAGTTCCCCGGCGCCTTCATAGTGGCTCACGTGGGAGGCAAGCCAATCAGTGTGGCTGACGCTCTGAAGATGACACCTTGAGCACCCTCTCCACCTCGTCGAGCGAATCCGTGAGCGTGAGCAGCAAGTTCTTGTACTTGCCTTTCTCCAAAAGCCTGTTTATGAGAGTCCACACCGGAACCTCTTTCGTCCAGAAATGTTCCCCAAAGAATATCATGGGACTGGAGTACCCGAACGTGAGGTAGTGGTTCTGCACAGCCTCCTGAAATATCTCCTGCAACGTGCCGGCACTGCCAGGAGTATATATGATACCGCCTTTGGCGATGTTGAGAATACCGTCCTCGCGTATGCTGTTGTCGAAATATTTGGCTATGTGCGTGGCGAGCGGGGTGGAAGGCTCATGCCCGTAGAGCCACGTGGGAACGCCAAGGCTTCGGTATTCAGTCTGAGGGAACTTGTCGTGCACCTGCCACGCCGTCTCCAGCCATCCTCCGTCGTTGAAGGTGGGCGCCGCATGCAGCATACGCCATGCCTCGTCCAACTCCCCTTCCGTACGACCCGCCATCCACGCTCCAAGGTGTGTGGCCTCCATAGCCCCCGGACCGCCGCCGGTGACCATGAGGAAGCCGTCCTCCGTGAGACGCTTGGACAGTCGGGCTATCTGACGGTAGTCGTCGTCGGTACGTGCCAGTCCATGACCTCCCATCACGCCTATGAGACGATGCTCATCATACTCCGAGAGGAAGTCGTACAAGCAGTCGCTGATGCTATGGTCGTGCAGACAGCGTGCGAGAGTCTCCTTCACGTCGCTTTCACGCTTACCTTTCCGCAGATAGTGCCGGTAGACCATGCCGTCGTAGCACTTGTCGTAAGTGCCCGGGCGCGACGGGTCATACCCTTCGTACAGCTCTTCGGGAGAGTAGAGGCGGCTGCGGTAGTGAAACAGCTCGCCCATGTCAGGCAGGAAAAGGCAGTCGGACGATTGACGTTTGAGTCCCATGGGCAGCGTACAGTCGACGAACAAGCAGTCCCTATAAGTATGGGCAAGAGCCGCCTCAGAGTCGGCGGTCATGTTGACACACTGGAACGCCATGTGCCTTAGTTCCGTGACCTCGCTACTCAGGACTTCCGCCAGTCGGGCATCGTCCTTAACCTGCTTATACTTCTTTTCCGCGCGCATAGCCATAATCCCTCCTTTTTACGTTCCAAAGTTAGTCATTATATTGCCTTTCGGCAAACAAAACAACATTTTTTCACACTTATCCAACCGTTTGCTTCCATAATCCGGACAAAAGTCCTAACTTCGCATGAGATGAACGTATATATATTATAATGTATAAGGAATAACGAACCTAACAATAAGTAAAGTATGAGAAGAAGAGTTTTTCTTGGTTTGGCGGCACTGCTGCTGCCAGCCTTACTGACCGCAAAGCCGTCAAAGGCAGAAGTCAAGGCTGATATAAGATGGGGAACCTTCAATGTAAGGTACAAGAACGACAACGACGCCAAGCAAGGTGTGGGATGGGACGTACGTAAAGACCGCATAGCCCAATACGTGAAAAACAACAATATAGACGTGGTGGGAATGCAGGAGGTGACGCACCCACAGTTGCTGGACCTTGTGGAACGCCTACCGGAATACGACTATGTGGGCGTAGGCAGGACAGACGGCAAGACAAAGGGAGAGTACAGTCCCGTCTTTTTCCGCAAAGACAAATACGAAGCTCTGGAGAAAGGCAATTTCTGGCTAAGCGAGACCCCCGACGTGCCAGGCAGCAAGGGATGGGACGCGGCGCTGGAGAGGATAGCCAGCTACGTCAAGTTGCGTGACAAGGCCACAGGCAAGATATTCATGGCGGTGAACACACACTTCGACCACGTGGGCGTGGAGGCGCGCAAGCAGAGCGCGCTGCTCATCATGAAGAAGATACAAGAGATAGTGGGTGACAAGCCAGCCGTGGTGACAGGAGACTTCAACGTGGAGGAAAGCAACGAGGCGTACCAGACGATGGTAAGCAGTCCCTTCCGTATGTACGACGCTTACCACCGGTCGCTGCACCACACGGGTACTACTTTCACGTTCCACGACTTCGGGAAGATACATCCCCTTAAATGCGGCAAGATAGACTTCATCTTCATCACGCCAGGCATACATGTGGAAAGGACGCACATAGAACCGCCACACTACGACGCACACCTCTCCGACCACAATCCGCACTGGGCGGACTTGGAATTCTGACAGTCAGAGAAGGAAGGAAACGGTCAGTACCGCGGGATTACCCGCGGTACTTTTTATACCACTCGGCGAAAGCCCTAAGCCCTTGGCGCAGAGGAGTGGAAGGTTTGAAACCGAAATCACGCTCAAGAGGCGTGGTGTCGGCATACGTCACAGGCACGTCGCCCGGCTGCATGGGAACAAGCTCCTTGTGCGACTCGAAGTCGTAGTCCGCCGCAAGGACGCCGGCACGTACAAGCTCCTCCTGAAGGATGTCCACGAAGTCGAGAAGGTTCTCGGGGGAGTTGTTGCCTATGTTATACACCATATAAGGAGGTACGGGAAGCCCGTCCTCGCCGTTCCGTTTCTCCGGAGCGTGTTGCATGACACGAACCACGCCCTCTACGATATCGTCCACATACGTGAAGTCACGCTTGCAGTTGCCGTAGTTGAAAATCCTGATGGTCTCGCCCTTGACGAGCTTGTCGGTAAACCCGAAGTACGCCATGTCAGGGCGACCCGCAGGACCGTAGACGGTGAAGAAGCGAAGGCCTGTGGACGGAATGTTGTAGAGCTTGGAGTAGGCGTGCGCCATAAGCTCGTTGCTCTTCTTGGTGGCCGCATAGAGACTGACGGGATTGTCCACCTTGTCGTCGGTGGAGTAGGGCACTTTCTTGTTGCTGCCATATACCGATGACGAAGAGGCATAGACAAGGTGTTCAACCTCATGGTGACGGCAAGCCTCGAGAATGTTGTAGAACCCGATGAGATTGCTCTGGATATAAGCGTCGGGGTTGGTGATGCTGTAACGTACGCCAGCCTGGGCGGCGAGGTTGACGACGACAGCGATGCCGTTCTCCGTGAATATCTTCTCAACCGCATCCTTGTCCGCTATGGAAGCACGGACAAAAGTCCAGTCGCGCCCCAGCGACTCTATCTCCTTCAGACGTTCGTATTTGATATTTACATCGTAGTAGTCGGTAATAGAGTCGACCCCTATCACACGTATGTCACGCACGTCGCGGAAAAGACGTTTTACGAGGTTGCTGCCTATGAAGCCGGCGGCACCGGTGACGAGGACAGTCTTGCCCTCAAGATTTACGTTATACTCTACCATTGTCGTAGTTTTTCTTCTGTCCGCAAAGGTAACAAATTAGCGTGAGATAGGAGTCCTTTTCAAGGGAAAAATGCTTCTCCGGGCAACAATCAACGCCAAAACGGCAACCACGTCATGCCTACCTCTTCATATTCACAAGGTAAATACCCACCGTGGCGAGGGTGGCTGCCACAAGGTATTTCCAGTAGAACGTCTCGTGAAGACACATGCAGGAAGTGATGGCTCCCACGACGGGGATGAACGAGTTGTATATCGCCACCTTACCTATAGGATTGCACATGATTAGCCGGTTGTACAGGGCGAACCCCAACGCCGAGATGGCGATGAGAAGCAGAAGGTAGGCAATCCCCACCGTCGTAACCCGCGGCAACGTGCCGCCTATGGCCAAACCGGCCACAAGGAGCATGAGTCCCCCGAACGAAAGGCTGTAGCCTGTGCCCGAATATATGTCGACCCTCTTGCCAAGCCCCCTCGTGAGAAGCGAAGCGCTGGCGCTACAGAGAGCATTGAGGATGATGAAGCCGTCGCCCTGCCATGTAAACCTTCCGCTCTGCTCACTGCCCATGTTGAGTGCCATGATACCTGTGAACCCGACTATACACCCGACAACCTTGTGGACATTGAAGCGGTCGCTCGGGAAAAAGACGCAGGCGAAAATCACCACGGTGAACACCCCCAGCGAGTTGAGTATGGCGGCTCTCGCTCCAACGCTGTGCGAGAGGCCGAAGTAGAAGAAGGCATAATGCAGAGTGGTGTTGAGCATGGTGAAGACGAGGATGAACCACCAGTCGTGCGACTTGCGTACGGCGAAGCTCCTCTTCTGCCTAAGAGCCAGAGCGAGTATGACGAGACCGGCGAAGCAGAAACGCACACCGGCAAAGACCATCTTGCTGCCGGTCATCTCGGGCGTGATTGCAAATTCGGCAAAGCCCAACTTGATGAGCGGATAAGCCCATCCCCACGCTATGGCGGCGGTCGTAGCGAAGACGGAGACCCATACGGGCCTCCGAAATATATCCGTTTCTCCTTCCATCAATTCTTGATTATCCCCAAAGTGCCAAGCACGGACTTCATCAGTGACGCTCTCTCATCCTCGCCACTGATAGATTCGAAAGGAAGTCCCATGATATACGTGGCATAATCGTCTCCACGATACGCAACAGCCGCACTGAGGTTGTTGGACGAGTAACGGAGCGTGGTCATCGCCTCCGCACAGGCAGGCTCTATGGCATCGGGAGCCTCCACCACGTACGTCTCGGTGTTAGGCGTGTTGGCGTAAGAATAGCCAGCGCCCTTCACAGAGTATGTGGAGCTTACCGACTTTATCTTGCCCGACCTGTCGGCATGCCCTGCCCTCCACCTGTATTTCAGTACCTCCGTGGCGAAGGTCTTGTCCTCCTCCACGGCATCCACCAGCTTGTTGGCCCAAAGGTCTGTACCTATGAAAGCACCACTGGCGAAGAGCTTTCCCCCGTCCGCTTGCAAGTATTTGGCAAGAGCCTTTTGCAGATGCTGCGGGAAGGTCTTGAACTCCATGGGATGATGCTTGCCGTTACCCATCTTGGTCTGGCACTGCTTGCCGAGGACAAGGTCTACCATGGAATAACCAGCGAGGGAGAACGCGGAATCCGCAAGAGCCTCACTGCCACAGGAGACGAACGCCAGACCAGCTGACATCAGAGCCTTGCCGTGAATGAAAGGATAGTCGAACGTGTTGCCCGCTATCACCTGAGTCTCGTAGTCGGCGTAGCTGTCTCCAAAGCCGGTAGCGTCGTCATCAACCCATGGTATGGCGCATCTGAACTCCTTCTGCGAACCTATATAACTGATGTCCCTGATGTAAGGCACTCCATGGTCTTCCGTATCCACGAACCCTGCCAAGCGCACGCTGTCGGTAGTCATGAAACAAAAGTCGGCAGGAGCGGAGACACGCTGGAATCCGTTGACCACCATCGCCATACCGTCAGCGTCTGTCCATCCGGCAGGAATTCCGGCCGAGAGAATCTCGCCGGGGAAGGAGGCTCCGCCGTCGTTGAGGGCGCAAACCTTCCAGCTATAGACATGTCCTTTCTCCAGTTTCATCTCGTACCGAGGTTCTTCCACGAGACTGCCGTTGTCCCATCCTCCGTCGTCCTTGCGAACATACACTACGTACGAGTCGGGAGTAGCCGTACTCTCCAGAGAGTCCTGCACAGGCTTCCACTCTACAACGGCGTTGAGGCCAGACTCCATCCGTACCTTCATGGCCGTAACGGGAAGAGGCTGCACCACGCATTTGCGTCTCCTCTGCTTGCTGAGGAAGCGAAGTATACCCTTGTATATGGCACGCGACACCGTGAAGCGGAAACGAGGGTCCAGTCCATAACGCATATCGGCGAAGTTCTGGTGTGAGAGCAGTTCCAACAATACCGCCGGCACCTCCGGAACCCTAGCCTCGAAGTATGCCTTGTTCCACATGCCGCGTCCGTTCCATGTAGGCTCGTGAAGAGTGCGCACGTCGTGAAGAATCTGTTTCTGTATGGTGTCGGCAAGGAGTCCGGCCAGTTCGCGTGAAGCTCCGTTGGCGTATGTGGTACGTCCTTCCGTCTCTGTCTCGTAAATCATAAGCGTACCTATAGTGGCATCGCTCTTCGTAAGCCCGGCATCAGTATGGAACGCAAAGCTCATATCCAGAGGGACGTGCAGTCCTTCACGGTCAGGGAGCACGTCGGAGCCGCCGCCGAGCCAGTTGACCCACAGAGCACGGGAGCAGTAGTCGTCATCGTAGTCGTTCTCTCCCTTGAACGGAGTGAATACGCTGTCTGGCGCGCCAGCCCACTGCAACCAGTATCTGGCCCCCTCAGTAAACCTTGGGTATCCGCTCTCCTGCCCGTTTCTGGCTATGTTGCCCATGCCGCCACCTATCTTCACCGCATCGGCAGTGACTATGCGGCCCTTGTCGCGTGAGATGTTGGACAGGGTGACGCAGCAGTCAGGATGGCTCCCCTTGTCAAAAAGGAATGTGCCGAGGTAAATCCACGTGCCTCCGCCCATGGTCTGGTTGACACGGAAACTGGTTTCTCCCCCAAGATGTTTCACCGTATAGAGAGCGTCTTCGGCGCTACCCTCCACGGTCCTGTATGAGACATATACCGCATATTCCCCTTTACGCGGAACGACAGGAGTCCATTTGGCCACACTCACGTCGCCTTTGCGGACAGTGGTGGCCTGACGGAAAGTGCCGTCGGAGAAAGGACGGTCGTCGTCGCCATAGACCTTCTTGCGATGAGCGAACCCTACGCCACCATCCGTCCATCCGGTGTCTTCGGAATAAACCCCGTCCGTGCCGTTGGCGTCATCGTTGTCTATCACCAGTTCCACATTGCACACGTCCCTCTCGCGAGGCAGCAGAACGTTGGCGCCAGCATTCTCAAGCATAGGCACCAGGAAAGGCAACACGTAGCTCTGCGTGTAGAGGTCTTCCACCGTCTGCAGCAGACGGCCGCGCTGCCACTCCCACCTGTTGAGCTTCTGCTCGTAGTACCATCCGTGACTCTGCCACATGGCGATGTGCCGGTCTTGCAGACCCGCCTTGGGCGTGTAAGGACGCGACACAGGCAGCACCAAGGGCTTGTCCACTCTCGGAGCCCATGTCCCCTGATTTTTCTTCTGCTTCGCAGACATTGGCAACGTCAGACATATTGCCATAAGGACTGTGATTTTTATGCGATACATATAGTCAACACTTATTGTTTATACCTTATATATATTATCTCCTAATTTACATCCGTGGCGGCGCACTGTAATCTCCAAGCGTCACCCAATACCATGCCGCCGCCGAAGCCCATCCGCATCACCAGCGGAATCTTGTCGAAGGAGACTCCTCCCAACGCCAACAC
>CAVHNA010000002.1:38130-39848 GCA_963637205.1 Bacteroidaceae bacterium | reverse complement strand
GCCTTCGTCTACCTTTTACCGCTCCTTAACCCAGCATGGCTGGAATCCATATTCCTTGAGAGAGGTGACGGAAGGATGAGCGCCGCACAAAGGGCAGTCGTCGTCCTTGCTGAAACGCAGCGTAGAAAACTCCATGCCAAGAGTGTCCACACAAAGTATTTTGTCCGTCAGCAGAGAACCTACGCCAACCAAGTATTTCAACGCCTCGGAAGCCTGTATGCAACCCATTATGCCCACCGCCGGTGAAAACACTCCAACAGAGGAACACGTCTCCACAAGGTTCTCCTCGGGAGGCATGGGGAAGGCGCATCTATAGCAAGCCGACCCTGGAACGTGCGTCATCATCTGCCCTCCATACTTCAGCACACCGCCACAGCAGAAAGGCTTGTCCGCAAGTACACAGACATCGTTGACAAGGTACTTGGAAGCGAACGAGTCCGTACAGTCAAGAATGAAATCGTAAGGTGAGACAAGGTCAACGGCGTTGTCCTCCGTGAGGAACGTTTCGTATGTACGTACTTCCGTTTCGGGGTTCAGCCGCCGCATCTTATCCGCAGCGGACAGTACCTTGGGCTTACCGACATCGCCCGTGAAATGAATCACCTGTCTCTGCAAATTGGAGAGAGACACCGTGTCGGCGTCAGCAATGCCTATGACACCCACTCCGGCGGACGCCAGATACAAGGCGCACGGTGAGCCAAGTCCTCCGGCACCGACTATCAGCACTTTGGAGTCCTTCAGCCTGGCTTGCCCCTCCTCTCCGAGCCCTTCCAGCAGGAGATGTCTGGAGTATCTGCTATAGTTTGCGGAGGTCATGTGTAAGTTTCGCCGCACAGAAGTTGGGGCCACACATTGTACAATACTCTCCATCGGTATGCCCGGCCTCTTCGAAATAACGCAGAGCCAACTCGGGGTCAAGCGACAGATGGAACTGGTCACGCCAACGGAAGTCGAACCGTGCCTTGGACAACGCATTATCCCTTATAACTGCACCCGGATGGCCTTTCGCCAAGTCCGCCGCATGAGCGGCTATCTTGTACGTCACCACTCCAGTGCGTACGTCCTCACGGTTGGGAAGGGCCAGATGTTCCTTCGGCGTAACGTAACAGAGCATGGCAGTGCCAAGCCAAGCTATCTGTGCACCGCCTATGGCCGAGGTGATATGGTCGTAGCCCGGCGCGATGTCCGTAACGATGGGGCCGAGAGTGTAGAACGGAGCTTCGTGGCAATGCTCTATCTGCCTGTCCATGTTCTCCTTTATCTTATGCAAAGGCACATGCCCGGGGCCTTCTATAAACGCCTGCACGTTCTTGTCCCACGCACGCATCACCAGTTCGCCCATGGTGTCAAGCTCGGCAAACTGAGCGGCGTCGTTAGCGTCGGCGATACAGCCTGGACGCAGTCCGTCGCCCAAAGAAAGTGCGGTGTCGTACTGCGCCACTATGTCGCAGATGTCGTCGAAATGCTCATAAAGGAAGCTCTCCCGGTCGTGGACAAGACACCACTTGCTGATGATGCTGCCTCCACGGCTCACTATCCCGCAGAGCCGGCTATCGGCAAGATGCACGTTGTGTCTGCGTATGCCGGCATGAATGGTGAAATAGTCAACTCCCTGTTCGCACTGTTCTATCAGCGTATCCTTGTAGACCTCCCACGAGAGATCTTCAACCTTGCCGTTCACTTTTTCCAAAGCTTGGTAAATGGGAACGCTGCCGACG
>CAVHNA010000002.1:32776-38120 GCA_963637205.1 Bacteroidaceae bacterium | reverse complement strand
TGCCTGATATATAGGAACTGTTCCTACGGGAACGGGACAGTTGCGCACTATCCACTCTCTGGTCTCGTGTATGTTCTCGCCAGTGGAAAGATCCATCAGAGTGTCCCCTCCCCATTTGCAACTCCAGATCGCCTTGTCCACTTCCTCTTCTATGGAAGATGTGGTGGCGGAGTTGCCTATGTTGGTGTTTATCTTCACCAGGAAATTGCGTCCTATTATCATAGGTTCGGACTCCGGGTGGTTGATGTTGGCAGGGAGCACAGCACGTCCGCGGGCAATCTCCGAACGGACGAACTCGGGAGTGATGTGGCTCTTGATGCCGAGTTCCTCACAGTTCATGTTCTCCCTGATGGACACATACTCCATCTCCGGTGTGACGATACCCGCCTTGGCGTATGCCATCTGCGTTATGGACTTGCCCGTCATGGCACGTCTGGGCAGCTGTATATGTTCGAACCTCAGGGAGTCCAGGCTATGGTCGGCAAGCCTCTGCTTGCCGTACTCGCTCGTCACAGACGCCAACTGTTCGGTATCCCCTCTGTCAAGTACCCACTGCTCTCTGACGCGCGGCAATCCCTTCTTCAGATCTACTTCCACGGCAGGGTCGGAAAAAGGTCCACTGGTGTCGTATATCAGGACAGGGTCATTCTTTGTGGTGTTGGGAACTCCGTTCTTGTCCTTTACCACAGTAGGCGTGAGGTTGACTTTGGTCATGCCCACCCTTATCTGCGGGTAGAGCTTGCCGCTCATGTAGAACTTCTCTCGTTTGGCGTACGCTTTGTTGTCTTTTGGCATAATACGCAGTCTGTATATGGTTTGTCAAAGAGTGAGTCAATCGTCAAGGAACGCCGTCAACGGAGAACTTGCCTCCGCATGTTCGCATACGGCTCCAAGTCCTGCAAGGTAAGCCTCTCTGCCAGCCTCCACAGCCTTGCGGAACGCCTTGGCCATAGCCACGGGGTCGGCGGCTACTGCCACGGCAGTGTTCACCAGACAGCAGTCGGCACCCATCTCCATCGCTTCGGCAGCATGACTGGGAGCTCCTATCCCTGCATCCACCACCACGGGAACGCTGGCCTGCTCAATTATTATCTGAAGGAAGTCCTTTGTGCGCAATCCCTTATTGGTGCCTATAGGCGCAGCCAGAGGCATCACCGTGGCGGCACCAGCCTCCTCAAGGCGTTTGCAGAGTGTAGGGTCGGCTTGACAATAGGGTAGTACTACAAATCCCATCTTCACCAGTTGCTCTGTCGCCTTCAGAGTCTCTATGGAGTCTGGTAACAGATACCGCGGGTCAGGGTGTATCTCCAATTTCAACCAGTTGGTGCCGAACGCCTCCCTCGCCATCTGAGCGGCGAACACAGCCTCCTCCGCATTGCGCACCCCAGAGGTGTTAGGCAACAGTTGTATGTTCGGCTCCTTGAGCACGTGAGTCAGCAGGTCGTCCTGCTTGTCACCGAGTTCCACACGTTTCATAGCCACCGTCACCATCCCAGTGCCACTCGCTTTTATGGCTTCCGCCATCTGTGTGTTGTCCGAGAACTTGCCTGTTCCCAAAAACAGACGGGAGCAGAACTCCCTGCCTGCAATTATTAACTTGTCGTCTTTCATCATATTCCTATGCTTATTATGTTATACGCACTTCACTCACGGAGTGAGGATGAAGTACCTGTTATACGATTCTGTCTTATTCTTTTCCTTGAGTATGAACGTCGCATGCCGCCACTATCCGTTGCATCTCGTGCACCGGGTTCTCCGCCCTGAGCACCGCGCCACTCAACGCAATGCCATTAACTCCAGTTTCCAGTATAGAAGCGATGTCCTCCAGTTCTATGCCGCCAATAGCGACAATGGGAAAACGAGTGCTCCCGTCTGTACGTGGGGCAAGGTCTTTCATCCTCGCTACTATGGAACGGTATCCCTCCAGCCCAAGAATAGGGGAGAGATTCTTCTTTGTGGTGGTGTACCTGTACGGTCCACATCCTACATAGTCAGCCCCGGCCTTCCACAGAGCCTCCACGTCCTCAAAGGTGTTGGCGGTACCTCCAATGACATATTCGGTGCCCAGTATCTCCCTCGCCTCCGTCACAGGCATGTCGTTGTGGCCTAGGTGCACTCCGTCGGCGTGTATCTCAGCCACCAGACTCACGTTGTCGTCTATTATAAACGTGGCACCGTGTTCTCTGCACATTTTCTGCGCCTCTAGCGCTACAGGACGCATCTCGTCTGTGGTGCAGCCCTTCATCCTGAGCTGTACCCAGCGGCAGCCGCCTCTCAAAGCCATGTCTATGGAGTCAAGGTAGGAATACCTCTGCGTGTAATGGCTTATGAACTGAACTGTCATGCCTTTCATCCTCCAAACGCTGCCTTTATGACAGTGACACTACATCCATCCGTGAGCTGTCTAGTATTCCATTCTCCACTGGGCACTATACATCCATCTACGGCGATGGCGACACCCCTTGCCGGCAGTCGCATCTCGGCGGCCAAGTCCGCCACACTCTGTGCTGGAGTCTCCTTCTCTTCTTTGTTGAGATAAATCTTCATATATTGTTGTTGTCTTTATTTTTTACGTTCATCCTGCACGGTCCGAACAGATGGTTGACTGGTCCGTGTCCATGTCCGGTGGCAATGTCCGCCCCGGCGGCAATGGCTTGGCTTATATATTCCTTGGCATGACGTACGGCGCTGGCGGCATCGTCTCCAAGAGCCAAGAACGACGCTATAGCGGAAGAAAGCGTGCAACCTGTGCCATGTGTGTTACCGGTATGTACGGTGGGGGAGACAAGTCTGTCCGTCAGGGTGCCGTCTTCGTAATAACGGTCCTCCATGGCTTCTCCCGAGAAATGACCACCCTTAATGAGCACTCTCCGTGCTCCCATATCCGCAATGCGTCTTGCCGCCTCGTCAACGTCGTTGAAACAAGTGATGGAGATTCCTGACAACATCTCAGCCTCCGAGAGGTTGGGAGTGAGTATATAAGACAGAGGAAGCATCACATCTTTCATCACGTCAAGAGCCTGGTACTGCATCAAAGAGTCGCCACTGGTAGCCACCATCACTGGGTCAAGTACCACCTTTACAGTGGCGTGTTTAAGAGCCATTGATACAGCTTTCATACAACTGGCGTCGGGTAGCATGCCGATTTTCACGGAGTCGGGACGTATGTCGTCCATCACACAACGTATCTGCGCTTCCACTATGTCGGCAGGCACCACATGTACCGCATGAACCCTCTGGGTGTCCTGCACCGTGACGGCTGTAATGACTGCTGAGGCGTAAATCCCCAATGCCGACATGGTCTTTATGTCAGCCTGAATGCCAGCTCCTCCACCGCTGTCAGACCCTGCGACGGTCAAACATCTCACATACTCCATCATTGTGCCATATATATAATAATTTATAAACAAAACAACCCGCCTCCATGACACATATATGCCATCAAGACGGGAAACCTCCTCCATTTACGCTTATGCAGTGTACTATTCTCACATTCCTACGGCAGCATTACCTGCATCAGGTCTATGGGTATAATCTCAGCTTCGTCTCCTCAAGTTCATGTCGTCATGAAGATACTCAGCACCCCGTCTGTACAACTTCTTCGGTGCAAAGTTACTGATTATTCGCGGCACTCTGTGCTTACTCAAAGAAGCTTCGTCATTATGTTAGGATTATTTAACGCAAACCGTTGACTTGGCGGTATGCGAAACAAACTCAAAAAACCTTGTGACTTATATTTGCGAAGAATAAAAATAATCCGTAAATTCGCGGCATGAGAAAAGTGAAGAATACAACTGAATTTATCACATCAAGAAGTATAATGTCGAAAATCATCCGACACCTAGCGACGGTTGTGCTGACGATAGCGTCCAACACAGCGGTGGCGCAGACTGACACCATTACCTGTGTGGTGGCTCCTGCACAGAAGATGCAGGTATGTGAAGGATGGGGAGCCAGCATCTGCTGGTGGGGCAACATGTGCGGCAGATGGTCCGACGCCACAGTAGACAAGATGATAGACTGGTTGGTAAGTCCGGATGGCCTGAACATGAATATCTTCAGATACAACATTGGCGGTGGGGATGATCCGCATAACGCGCACTGCACTCCTCACCACATGGGCAAAGGCAAAGGACTGAGAGCGGAGATGGAGGGGTTCCAAGACTCTCCCGGAGGACCATATATCTGGGAAAGGGACTCTGCACAGCGACGTATAATGCTCAAAATAAAAGAAAAACGTCCGGACGCCATCTTTGAAGCTTTCAGCAATTCCGCTCCTTGGTGGATGACATTCAGCGGTTGTGTAGGAGGTAATGTGAATGCTACTGACGACAATCTTAAACCGGAATGCTACGAGGCATTCGCCCACTATTTGGTGGATGTGTGTGTACACTATAAGGAGAAATACGGAATAGAGTTCCGTACTCTGGAACCGTTCAACGAACCGAACACGAACTATTGGCCTGCCAACGGGTCGCAGGAAGGATGCCACTTCAGTGCAAAGGCACAGGCGGATTTCCTGAAGATATTACATCCCATACTCAAAGCAAGCGGACTGAACACCGTCATCTCCGCAAGTGACGAGACAAGTGTTGCTACAGCCGTGAAGACCCTGCAAACACTACAGGAAGAAGGTGTGGACAATCTGGTGGACCAGTGGAACACGCACACATACATCAACGACAACAGGAGCCGAAGCCAATTTGGTTCGCTTGCGCGCAGTACCAGAAAGCCCGTGTGGATGAGCGAGGTGGGTAGTAGCGGGAAAGGACTGGAAGGCAACCTTAACGTGTCGCGTACCATGTTCAAGGACATACACTACATAGTGCCTACCGCCTGGATAGACTGGCAGTATCACGAAGAAAAGGGCGACCAGTGGTGCCTTGTCAACGGAGCATACGAAGCCGAAAATGAGCTGGGCAAAACCAAAAACTATTATGTAAGGCAGAACGTGACACGATATATACGTCAAGGCTATTCCTTTGTGCCCTCCACATCGGAGAATACGCTTGCCGCTGTATCTCCGCAGCGGGACACTTTGGTTGTGTCTGTCATCAACAACAACGACAACGAAGGCGTGCAGAAGATAAACATACCTTTCGCCCTGCCTTTGTCTATACCGAAAGTTTTCCAAACCACTACCACGGATAATTGTTCGGAAGTCGCAGGACTGGCAACGGTACAGGAAGGCTCGTCTTTGGTAGTCAACCTCCCGGCACGCAGCATAGTGACTGTGGTGTTGCCTGTGAAAGTGAACGAACAGGAAATAACGCCAAAAGCTGGCGGCACTTACTTGATACAGCCACAGAGCAACATAGAAATGGCTCTAAGCGTAGTGGACAAC
>CAVHNA010000002.1:27721-32686 GCA_963637205.1 Bacteroidaceae bacterium | reverse complement strand
TACACGCTCCCTCCCAAAGATGGACCATTGAAGAAAGCCCACGCCATGACGGGAAGATGATTCTGAGGAACGGCGATGGTGCGATACTCAGTTACGACCGCCGCACCGGCGACTACTTCCTCATAGCGCACAAAGGCATCAACCCTAACTACACACAAGCTTTCAGCATATTGCCCGTGGAAGACTACTTCTATCGTATCTCGTATGGAACTAAGGTTTTTGACCTCCAAGGCAACGGCCTCTCCGAAGGCACGAAAGTGGGAATGTACGAATATGGAGACTCTCCTGTTGCGGACACGCGCCAATGGAGATTCTTGAAAGTGACATCCGAGTCCAGCATCTAAAAATACGCAACTATGGCAATCAGGATAAGGCAAGCAACCGCAGCGGACGACATCTTCATAGCCAAAGGCTTTCATGCAGCCATGTTGGCGGAGAATGTAAGCGACAAGCAAATAGAAGTCTTCTCGTCCAAGATTTGCAGCCGCACAGACACTCTGTATTCGTGGATGAATACCTTTATAGCAGAAAAGAACAAAACGCCCGTAGGAATGGTTACATGCTACGACGGTGCAAAATATCGCGAGATGCGTGCCGTCACTATGGATTTGGTAAAGGCATATCTAAATACTGAATTCCCGGGAATGGAAGACGAAACAGGTGAAGGAGAGTTCTATGTAGACTCTCTCGCAGTGGTTCCATCAATGAGAGGTAGAGGAATAGGCAGGCAGCTTCTTCGTTATGCCATAGACAAAGGGCACGAACTCGGCCTTGATGTCACGCTGGCGGTAGACCCAGTGAATACAAACGCACGACGTATGTATGAATCTATTGGTTTCAAGTACTACAACACCGTGTTCATCTTCGGGCACGACTATGATAAAATGAAGGCTTGATGCGGATAAGCCATAATCACGGTTATGTTTAATCGAAAAAAGGAAGGTTGCACTTAATTGTTTTCGGACAACATCATAAAAAATAACATTATGGAATTCAAGAAGTACATCTCAGCTATTATTTTGGCGATAGCCTTTGTAATTGGGACCGACAGTGTAAGTGACAGCATCGTCAAGTTCAAGACTTTGGACAGGCAGATTACGGTAAAGGGACTTGCTGAGAAGGAGGTGCCGGCGGACAAGGTGACATGGCCACTCCAGTACAAGGAAATGGGCAACGACCCTGCGGAAATGTATCTGACGTTGGAAAAGAAAAACAAGATAGTGTTGGACTTTCTCAAACAAGGTGGGATACAAGATGATGAGATAAGTATAAATCCCCCCACCATCACAGACAGACAGGCTAACGACTACGGTAGCATGGATTCCCCGTTCAGGTACAAGGCCATCAGCACAATAACCGTGACGAGTAAGGACGTAGACAAGGTGAGACGTCTGCTGAACAAGCAAGGCGAGCTGATAAGGCAAGGTGTGCCTGTTAGCAATGGCGACTATGGCCAAGGTGTGGTCTACGACTTCACGGGGCTGAATGAGATAAAACCTTCAATGATAGAGGAAGCGACGATGAACGCTAAGGCCACGGCCAAGAAATTCGCATCCGACTCTGACAGCGAGATAGGCAAGATAAGCAACGCCAGCCAAGGACAGTTCACAATAGAAGACCGCGACAGTACCACTCCATACATCAAGAAGGTTCGTATAGTGGTAACTATCAAATACTTCCTGAAGGACTAAACCTATTGTAACTGGATATCCTGCATGCCGTAGTTGTCAAGGAAACAGCTCCTGTCCACGTTTCCGCTGACCCCGGCTACCCTGCCCTCCTGCGTGAACTGCCACAGGACTATGCGCACGTCCTCCATTAGTTCCGGTACATCGTCACCATACCGGGCAATCATGAAGCTATAGTCGGAATATTTGCCTGCAAGATATTTGTTGAAGAAGTTGGCGCCTGTGTATATGACAGGCTTCTTGCCATAGATTCGCTCCAAACCCGTCAAGAACTGGCGGAGTTTGGAGTGAAAATCTCTTTCACTTCTTCTGCCCCTTCTTTCCACGTCCACAATAGGTGCCAGATCTTGCTCGTCAGCCTTTACTATATCCGTGAAATTCTTGAGTTGCATAAGGGCGCTCGCCGAAGGACTGAAGAAATGATATGATCCGACGAGGATGCCTGACTGTTTGGCCTCCTTGAAGTTTCGGCGATAATACGAATCTACAAGTCCACTCCCTTCGGTTGCCTTGATATACACGTAATGTACATTTTGGTCAATACTGACCAATTGCCAGTTGATGTTCCCTTGGTAATGAGACACGTCAATGCCGAAGACCTTTGACACCGAATGAGCATACTTGAGACACACCTCTTGCACACTCGGCAGAGGCGAATCCTTTTCGGCTCGTCTAGGAAGACTGTCCGGTTGCGGCAGCCAGTACGTATCATTGTCTTCGGCCGATATACAAACGGCGGAACTCAAGAGCCCCGCCGTTATATATGCTCGGATACCTGTCGTCCTCATTTCCGCAAAATCATACCTTCGTACTTACATTCAAAGTTACGTCCTTTGCAACTCGGGAACTGACTCCTCACGTCAACGTCACTTCTCGTACGCAAGTGATTCACAATTTTGTTGTAGCAGTCAATCTTGGAATAAGCCTTTACCTTCGCCACGAAGAGCGTGTCCACATACTGAAACTTCTGGGTCTGTGGAATGGGTATCACACGTTTGAAAAGAAGCGAACCCATATACCATCCCGGCAACTCGTTGTCAGAAATGTTTTCCTCAGTTCTCTGGACTGGAACGGTCCTTTCGGACCCTACGGCAGCTCTGGCAGAATTACCGTTGTTCTTGAACTCTTCCATGCTCTTGGCCGATGTCTTGATGACGATGAAATAGTTACGGCCACGCACCTTATATCTCTTCGGATACGTGTTGTTACCTTCTACAAAACCTTTGAGATCCTTGACAAGATAATCGTCCACTTCTATGTCTGGCAATGACCTGAGAAAATCCAAAACCTCATCCACACCGGAGACAAGTATTTCCTTGTCAAAGTATCTAACGTATATGCTCATTATTAATAAATTTTCCTATACAAATGCAAAAAACTCACGCAAAGTTAGACATAAGTCGGCAATTCCGAAAATTTTTCCGTAAATAAAAATTCTTATACACTTGTTTTGTATAATTTTGCGGACTCAAATACACAAATGAAGAAATTGCTTTTATTCCTCAAACGTTGGACCCTCCCAGTAAGTATGGTTGCCGGAGCAGCATCGTACTTCATCATGTCTTCGCTTGGGTTAGATTGTGGTGCACGCAAAGCTGTGCTTGACACGGTATCCGTTGTCCAACCTGTTCTGCTGTTCCTGATGCTGCACATCACCTTCTGCAAGGTAAAGGTAAAGGACATGAAGATATGCCGCTGGCAATGTTGGGTGTTACTATTCCAAATTACATGTTTCACAATACCGGCTCTGCTCGTCATCCTAACTCCAGACGCAAGTTGGCATGTGGTGGCGGAGAGTGCCATGCTCTGCTTTATATGCCCCACAGCCACGGCTGCGGCAGTGGTGACAAGTAAATTGGGAGGAAATGCAGGGTCACTTACGGCATATACGGTCATCATTAACCTATGTGTTTCCCTTCTGATTCCGCTGACAGCACCACTCGTGCACCCAAGCGACAACATCTCGTTCGTACATTCCTTCCTGCTTATTTCTGGCAAAGTGTTCCCATTGTTGATAATGCCTTTTGTGCTGGCGGTGATACTCAGGAGAGTGGCCCCAGGATTGGTAAGGATGTACACCGCATATAAAGACCTGCCTTTCTACCTATGGGGAGTCGGCCTTGCCCTTGCCATAGCCGTGACCGTGCGCACCATAGTACACAGTCACATCACGCCGTCTCTTCAAGCCGCCATAGTGGGAGTATCACTTTTGGCTTGCGTCATGCAGTTCGCTTTCGGCAGGTGGATTGGAAGGAAATGCGGAGAGCCAATCACGGCAGCTCAGTCGTGCGGCCAGAAGAACACGGTACTTGCCATCTGGATGGGTTATACGTTTTTCACTCCTATCACCGCAATAGCCGGAGGATTCTACAGCATCTGGCACAACGTATGGAACTCCATCCAACTAGCGCATGCCAGTGACAGGAAAGCATAACAGGCTATATCACAGGTAGAAATCCTCGGTAAGAGCCGTGTAAGCTGACGAACGCCCCCCGTCTTCCATTAGCACCATCGTGTCGTCATGGGTGGTGCGGCTTTCACCTTTAACGAAAGTCAAAAGCACTCGCTTGGGCGGCTTTCGTGACACTGTCTTTACGTACAGCCGTTTCTGGAGCGACATGCCGGCAGCTACGCAAGAAGTCACAAAACGCGACATCAGCGATGTTGGTAATATTACAGAGAAAATGCCTTCAGGCAACAGCAGACACGACACTTTCTCCACTAGCCGTTCAGGCGGCAATGAACATACATTCCTTGCTGCCGCTCTCGCCTCGTCAGGAGGCAACGTATCTTCCGTGAAAAAAGGAGGATTGCTCAGTATACACTCGTACTTTACATCCTCCGCCATCTGCAAGACATCCAGCCACTCCATCTTCACCCTGTCCGAAAACGGACTGTGGGAAGCGTTCTCCGTGGCCTGCTCCACTGAGGCTCTGTCTATGTCTATGCCCAGTACATGGGCATGCGCACTCCTTTGTGCGACCATAAGAGCCACCACTCCGCTGCCTGTACCAATGTCCAGAATCTTGCCTTCCTGCGGAACAGAAGCCCATGCGCCAAGAAGCACGGCATCAGTGCCCACCTTCATCGGACAAAGATGATGGTCTATGTAAAAACGTTTAAACCTGAATCCATCCATATCACAAAAACCGAGACGGTAAAATCATCCGCACAGAGACAGAGACTTCACCGCCTGATGACGGTGGCAACCGCACCGTGGTTAAATAATGTGCAAATATACATTTTTATATGGAGAAACATCTCACGTCTATACTTT
>CAVHNA010000002.1:0-27711 GCA_963637205.1 Bacteroidaceae bacterium | reverse complement strand
TTTTTGTACCTTTGCTCCGCTTTTATAAAAACCTCATATAAAATCAGTTTATAAAGTTATAAAGACTACATAATGGTTGATTTCAACAAGAAGAACCCAATTTCATTCGTCGCGGAATTCAAACCGGAATCTGACAAGCTTATCTATGAGCATAACGAGGGTAAAATGCCCATTCTGTGTCTGAGAGACAATGTGCTTTTCCCGGGAACTATAAATCCCATCAATGTAGGCAGGGAGATATCAGTAAAGACTGTCAAGAAAGTAAAAAGCGGTGATGCGTTTGTGGGGGTATTCACCCAGAAAGACCCAAATGAAAACAATCCAACTTTCGAATCGATGCTTCCATACGGCGTTGTCGGCAAGGTGGTGCATATAATGGAATTACCCGACGACACTTACAACGTGTTGTTGCAGACATACAACAGAGCCGAACTCAAGAGCATGTCCGCATCAAAGAGCTGCTGTATGGGTGAGGTGGAGGCCAAGTCGGACACTCCGCATTCGGAAGGCGAGGACTTCGTGAAGTTCATGACGGTCCTCGACTTGCTCAAGGCAAAGCTGAAGGAGTTGTTTGAGACATTGGGTAACTATCCGGTGGAGATGTTGAAATACCTTGATACCCTTGAGCCATCATCGTTCATGCTCAACGTCCTGTGTGGACTTATCCCGTCCAACAACGAGGAGAAACATAAGATATTGGCAGCCGAGTCGGAGATAGAAAGAGGTGTAAAGGCTCTGAAGGCGATAAACGGTATGCTTGACTTTGCCAAGCTGAAACAGAATATAGAGCACGAAACGCAAAGGCAGTTGGACAAGCAGCAAAGGGAGTACTTCCTGATGCAGGAGGCTCGCAACATACAGAAGGAGTTGGGAGGTAAAGACGAGTCTTCGGTGAGGATGGAAGACATCGCCATACTCAAAGAACAAGCGTCCAAGAAGGTATGGCCGGAGAAGGTCAAGAAACTCTTTCTGAAAGAGGTTTCCAAACTGGAACGTATCAATATCCAGAGCCCCGATTACAATGTGCAGCTCAGCTACCTCCAGACGCTTCTCTCTCTTCCTTGGGGAACGTGCACGAAGGATACCGTGACCATAAAGCAGGCCGAGAAAGTGCTAAACCAAGACCACTACGGCATGGAGAAAGTGAAGGAGAGAATATTGGAGCACTTGGCCGTGATGAAGTTGAGGGGCGACATGAAGAGCCCCATCATCTGCCTCTATGGTCCTCCGGGAGTAGGCAAGACGAGCCTCGGCAAAAGTATTGCGCGAGCCTTGAAAAGGCAGTACGTCCGCGTCAGCCTCGGAGGTCTTCACGACGAGAGCGAGATAAGGGGACATCGTCGCACCTACATTGGAGCCATGCCCGGACGTATCATCAAGGGCATGCAGAAAGCAGGAAGCGCAAATCCTGTCTTTATCCTTGACGAGATAGACAAGATAACCGAAGCGACCAATAACGGTGACCCTTCATCCGCCATGCTGGAAGTGCTTGACCCGGAGCAGAACAGCACATTCCACGACAACTATCTTGACATAGACTACGACCTCTCAAGAGTTCTTTTCATAGCCACAGCCAACGACATCAACACCATACCGCGTCCGTTGCTTGACCGTATGGAACTGATAGAAGTGGGAGGATACATTACGGAAGAGAAGATAGAGATAGCCAAGAGACATCTGTTGCCCAAGAAGAAGGATGACAACGGACTGACCACCTGGCTACCCGACCTAAAAGTCAGCAAGCAGGCTTTGGAGTTTATCATAGAGAGGTACACCCGTGAAAGCGGCGTGCGTGCGTTGGAAAAACAGATAGACAAGCTATGCCGCAAGTTGGCGGTAAAGATCGCCAACCGGGATTATGCTTGCAACCAGACATTGGGAGTGCAAGACATAGAGGAACTGTTGGGCAAACCCATCTACAGCAGAGACAAGTACCAAGGCAACGACTACGCTGGAGTGGTGACAGGACTGGCGTGGACGAGTGTAGGAGGCGAGATACTGTTCATAGAGACCAGTCTGAGCAAGGGCAAGGCTGGCAAGCTCACCCTGACAGGAAACCTCGGAGACGTGATGAAGGAGAGTGCTATGCTGGCTCTGGAATACACCAAGGCGCACGCCGATATTCTTGACATAGACACACGTGTCTTTGACAACTACAACATACATATCCACGTACCCGAAGGGGCTGTTCCCAAAGATGGCCCGAGTGCAGGTGTCACCATGGCCACAAGTATAGCGAGTGCATTGACGCAACGCAAGGTGAGAAGCAATCTGGCCATGACAGGCGAGATAACGCTTCGAGGAAAAGTGCTTCCGGTAGGCGGCATCAAGGAAAAGATACTTGCCGCCAAGAGAGCAGGCATAACGGACATCATACTCTGTCAGGAGAACAAGAAGGACATAGAGGAGATTCCATCCATGTACCTCAAAGGCGTTTGCTTCCACTACGTCACGGATATAGCGGACGTATGGAAGCTGGCCTTGCTCAACGAGAAAGTGGGTAACCCCTTGCAGTTCAAGTTTGACGAGGAAGAGAAAGGGGAAGACAAATGACTTTCCAACTCGTTGCAGGCGACACTTCCACCAATGCCAGGGCAGGGGTTATCACCACCGGCCATGGGACTATAGAGACACCTATCTTTATGCCCGTAGGTACTGTGGGGAGTGTGAAAGGCCTCTCCGTTCGCGACCTCAAGGAAGAGGTGAAAGCGCAGATAATCCTCGGAAACACATACCACCTGTATTTGCGCCCAGGGACAGGGATACTCCAACAGGCAGGCGGACTGCACAAGTTCAACGGATGGGACCGTCCCATACTCACTGACAGCGGAGGCTTTCAGGTATTTTCCCTTACAGGCATACGCAAGCTCACGGAAGAAGGATGTACGTTCCGCAGTCACATAGACGGCAGCAAGCACATCTTCACTCCTGAGAAGGTGATGGATATAGAGCGTGTGATAGGAGCCGACATCATGATGGCTCTGGACGAGTGCACGCCGGGAACAAGCGACTACGAGTATGCCAAGAAGAGCCTCGGGCTTACACACAGGTGGCTGGACAGGTGTCTGAAACGTTTTTGCGAGACAGAACCGTTGTATGGCTATAGCCAAAGCCTGTTCCCCATAGTACAGGGATGTACGTATAAAGATCTTAGGCAGCGCAGCGCAGAGTTCGTTGCTTCCAAGAACGCCGACGGCAACGCCATCGGCGGTCTTGCCGTCGGAGAGCCCACGGATGTGATGTATGAGATGATAGAGACCGTGAACGAGATACTCCCCAAAGACAAGCCGCGCTACCTTATGGGAGTAGGCACGCCTGCCAATCTACTGGAAGGCATAGAGCGAGGTGTGGACATGTTCGACTGTGTGATGCCGACACGTAACGGACGAAACGCTATGCTGTTCACCTCGGAAGGTATCATGAACATGCGCAACAAGAAATGGGAAGACGACTTCTCCCCTATTGATCCAGCCGGCACCGCTTCCGTGGACACCTTCTATACCAAGGCGTACCTCCATCATCTTTTCAAGGCTCAGGAACTCTTGGCATTGGAGATAGCCAGTATACACAACCTCAGCTTCTACCTTTGGCTTGTGGGTGAGGCTCGCAAGCACATACTGTCAGGCGACTTCTCTTCGTGGAAGAGTGTGATGGTACGCAAAGTTACAGAAAGACTTTAATAACGAAATCCGTCACCGCAAGCATGAGGCTACCATTTCTGAAACGCATAGACACATACTTGATAGGCAAGTTCCTGGGGACTTACTTCTTCTCCATCATGCTTATCATCAGCATCGGCGTAGTGTTCGACTACAACGAGCATGTGGACAACTTCACCAAATATCATGCCCCATGGAACGCCATCATCTTCCAATACTACGCCAACTTCATACCGTATTACTGCAATCTTTTCAGTTCCCTCTTCGTATTCCTCAGCGTGATATTCTTTACGTCCAAGCTGGCGGACGGAAGTGAGATTATCGCCATGTTAAGCACAGGAGTCAGCTTCGGCAGACTTATGCGTCCGTATATGATAAGCTCAGCCCTTATCGCAGCCATGACATTCTATCTGGGCAGCGAGGTCATTCCGCGCGGTAGCGTAAAACGTCTTTCGTTTGAGAACACGTACAAGAAGAACAAGAAGAACCCCACATACGCCGACGACGTACAGCTGCAGGTAGACTCTGGAGTGATAGCGTTTCTGGAACATTTCGACGGTATATCCAAGACTGGCATTCATTTTTCGTTGGACAAGTTTGAAAACAAGAAACTGGTCTCACACCTTACCGCCAACTCCGTGGTGTACGACACGCTCAGCAATGTACGGTACCAATGGCAATTGCAGAATGTCACTGTAAGAGACCTCCGGGGCTATAAGGAACGTATCAGGCACTACAACAAGATAGACTCCGTGATAAAGATGGACCCTCAGGACTTCCTCTTCATACGTAACCAACAGGAGACCATGACCAACGGTGAGCTAGCGGACTACATAGAACGACAACGCAACCGCGGGAGTGGCAACCTGAAGGTCTTTGAGGTTGAGTACCAGAGGCGTTTCGCTTCGCCGTTCTCAGCCTTTATCCTGTCCGCCATAGGTCTGTCCTTGTCTTCCCGCAAACGCAAGGGAGGTATGGGATTCGCCTTGGGAATAGGCATAGCTCTCAGTGCCGCATACATCCTGCTGCAGAGTGTCTCCGCCACCTTCAGTATAAACATGGGACTGCACCCCATCATAGCGGCATGGATACCAAATGTGCTCTTTTTCTTCGTGGCACTGTATCTCTACAGGAAAGCTCCGCGATGAAGTAAAAAAGGAACAAGTAACATCTCGTCGGTGGTAGTCTAAGGGCGGGATGGGAAATAGATGAACATAAATATAAACGACTAAATGGATTTTTACGAATTAGACCTCAACGACCTGGTGCTTGACGCGCTGGACGACATGAACTTCACAGACACCACTCCGATACAGGAGCGGGCCATTCCCCCAATTCTTGAAGGCAAAGATGTGATGGGCGTGGCGCAGACAGGTACAGGCAAGACCGCAGCCTATCTGCTGCCCATACTGAGTCTACTGCAGGACGGCGGTTTTCCCAAGGATGCCATCAACTGCGTTATAATGTCACCTACCCGCGAACTTGCACAACAGATAGACCAGGCCATGCAGGGGTTCTCGTACTATCTCGATGATGTCAGCAGCGTGGCTGTGTACGGAGGAAACGACGGCAACAGATACGAACAAGAAAAAAAGAGCATGCGAAAAGGGGCGGATGTGGTGATAGCCACACCTGGACGACTCATCAGCCATCTCTCGCTTGGCAACGTGGACTTGTCCAAAGTGTCTTTCTTCGTATTGGACGAGGCGGACCGCATGCTCGACATGGGCTTCTACGACGACATCATAACCATCGCCAAGTCACTGCCAGCCAACAGGCAGACCATAATGTTCTCTGCCACCATGCCGCGCAATATCATGCAACTGGCACAGAAGTTACTTAACAACCCTGTGGAGGTGAAGCTGTCGGTCAGCCGGCCTGCGGATGCCATCCTACAGCAGGCTTGCATTTGTTACGCTCCACAAAAGATGGGAATCATAAAGTCCATCTTCAAACAGCAGCCGCCGAAACGCGTCATCATATTCACTGGAAGCAAAGTGGCCGCGCGCAACCTCTCCGTGGCACTCACCCGTGAGGGCTTCAACACTAGAGCCATGCACAGTGACCTTGACCAAAGCGAACGCGACAACGTGATGTTTGAGTTCCGTAGCGGCAAGACGGACATACTGGTAGCCACTGACATTGTGGCGAGAGGTATTGACATAGACGACATCCAGATGGTCATCAATTTTGAGGTGCCGCACGACGAAGAGGACTACGTACACCGTATCGGACGTACTGCCAGAGCAGGACGCGGGGGACGAGCCATCACTCTGGTAGACGAAAATGACCAGCGGAGATGGCATCTGATAGAGAAGTTCCTCGGCAAGAGCGTGGAGAGGATAGACGTTCCGTCAGAACTTGGAGAAGCTCCCGATTTTGACTACAAGAAGAAAAAAGAAGACGGAGGCCAGAAGGGAAAAGACAAGAAGTTGCGCCACAATGGCCGAAAGGGAAAGTCTGCCACGCCAAAGAAAGAAGAAAAAGCTCCGACAGCTGCAGCGGAGATGAAAACGCCGCAAGGAGACATGGTACAAGCCACAGGCGGCAAGCGGAAACCTAAGAGAAGGAAAAAGAAATCCAACAAGGCGAACAATCCGAAACCCACATCGGAACAAACGCCACAAACGGCTGTGCCTCAGCAGGACTAAGAATATGGACAAATATCTGATGACACAAGAAGTAGCCATGCGGTTCATCGTATGGTCTTACTTCTTTCATGGCATAAGACCCGAGAAGAACGTCAGCTATGCCGACTGTGGTAAGTTTTCCGAAAGAGATGTGCCTCACCTTGACCAACTGAGAGACACGCTTTTTCGTACCGTAACGGAACAGTCGGTGTTCAATGCATGCGCAAAGCTGGACATGGCCGTTGTGATGCACGAGCAAAGTCCATACCCGCAACACGAGCTTGACAAGTTGTTCGCAAAAGAGGTGTAGAGGCCACCGACAACAATTGCAATTTCCAAGTTATATCACAGACAAAAACTAAGACAATGAGAAATCTAGGCGAAAATGTTTTCTACATAGGTGCGGACGACCTCTCCACAGACCTTTTTGAGAACCAATATATCATTCCCGACGGCATTTCGTACAACTCATACCTGATACTTGACGAGAAGGTGGCCATCATGGATACCGTGGATGACGTGAAAGCGGAGGAGTGGAAAGCCAATCTTAGGGAGGCTCTCGGAGGCAGACCTGTAGACTATCTGGTAGTTCACCACATGGAGCCCGACCACTCAGCCCTTGCGGCATGGGTGATGAAGGAGTGGCCTGAAGCGAAGCTCGTTGCATCCGCCAAGGCTGTCCAGATGTTGTCGTTGTACTTTGAGGGCTTCAGTGTGGAAGGACGTTCTGTCGTCGTCAAAGAGGGCGACACCTTGACATTGGGCGAACATCAACTCACATTTTACTCGGCCCCCATGGTACATTGGCCGGAGGTGATGGTCTCGTTTGACGCTAAAGACAGCGCATTGTACAGTGCTGACGGGTTCGGCAAGTTCGGAGCGTTGGGTAAATGTGGCTTCTATGGCAGGGAAGACCACGACTGGAGTTGTGAGGCGAGACGTTACTACTTCAACATAGTAGGCAAGTATGGAGTTCAGGTTCAGAACCTTCTCAAGAAAGCTTCCTCACTCCCTATAAAGACCATACGTCCATTACACGGACCCATCCTTGATGACAATCTTGGAGAGTATGTGGGACTGTACAACACGTGGAGCTGCTATGCACCGGAAGTTGACGGTGTGTTCATAGCTGTGGCTTCCATACATGGCAACACCACGAAAGCGGCGGAGAAAATGAAGGAGATTTTGTCTGCCAAAGGTGTACGAGTGTCACTGAGTGACTTGTGCCGGTCGGACTTTGCCGAAAACGTTGAAGACGCCTTCAAGTACTCTCGCATGATATTGGCGGCATCCTCGTACGATGCCGGAGTGTTCACTCCCATGGCAAACTTCCTTCACCTGCTGAAGGCGAAGGGCTACTCCAGAAGGAGAGTGGGACTAATAGAAAACGGCTCGTGGGCTCCATGTGCCGCAAGGATAATGAAGGAGCAGTTGGAGAGTATGAAATCCATAGAGATTGTTGAGGACACTGTCACCATACGCGGTGCCTTCAAGGCAGCTGACATACCTGCTTTGGAGCGGCTTGCGGACAGCATCTGAATTACAGGCTGCCCCAAAGCCTGCATGCGATATCGCCTTCCAGACATCGGCTTTCGGGCCTTTGCTATTTTCGGTATCTAAGAATGGCCTTTTCTTTGCTCATTTTCGGTATCTAAGAGTCATCTCTTTAGTCGCAAAAACACTGGCATCACTGCTACCAGAGCGACAATAGAGAATAGCAACCCTCCTGTAGTACCTACGGCGAAAGAGAACCAAAACGGTTCTTTCTCGCCATCAACGAAGAAGGGCACAAGTCCCAGTACAGTAGAGACGATTGTTAGGAATACCGCCATTATCTTGTGGTTGTATGCCCTGATGTATGTCTTCAATGGGCTTATGGCAACACCTCCCGACATTTGGTTGCGATATTCACATATTATATATATACCCGCATTCACCGTCAGTCCGCTTAGTAGAACCATAGAAGCAAGGCCACCTGTACCGAACCTGATACCGCATAGCCAATACGTCAAGAATGTACCGATACCACCTTAGCGGAAGCCCCTTGCCAGGAATACCAAATGCTGAGCGTCTTGCCTTGTCGTGGACGAGGCTGGTCGGCAATATCTATCCTTGGTATCAGTATGCAACTGATAACCACCAATACGGCCAATGTTAGCAATATGGTGAAACGTGACACTCTCATCGCCTACCTCTATAGACTACAAAATACAACATGGGTACGAAAAACAGGCTGACCAGCGTCCCCACAGTCATACCAATGACCAACGTCAGCGACAGCGGGTACTGTATAGCCGACCCCATGCTGTCGTGGCTGAGGAATGGGAACAAGGTGAGTATAGTGGTCAGTGATGTCATGACGATAGGGCGTAAACGACGATGCCCCGCCTCCAAGATAGCGCGTATGAGCCCACTGTTTGTGCCAGCCTTCAAGTGAGCGCTATGGTTTATGGTATCTATTTTCAGTATGGAGTCGTTTATGACTATACCGCTCATCACAACCAATCCGGTCATGGACATCAGGTTGAGCGACTCGCCCATAATATCTTTCCCTTCACGATTTCAAGCCTCACAGTATGTTGAATAGGCCAGTTGAATCGCATTGATTATGCTGCCTTACATATTTGTGTATAGTTGTATAATGCGCTCTACATCCAGACAATAAACGACATGCCATCTTGTCCACACATAGCAGGTCTGACCGATTCCGGCACTACGTACACATGGCGTAAGAAGCCCACTGTTACGGCGTAAGAAACTACATGCGTAGAGTTTCTGGCAATTGTCGTAATGGTTTCTGGCAAATGCCATCCACGTTGTTGACAATTGCCAACAAACATAAAAACTCTAGTTCTTACACCGTTATATGTAAGGTTCTTACTCCGTTATATACTAGTTCCATAAAAGGCATGGCACAGCTCTTCGACTGCTCTGCCGACAGCATTGGATTGCATCAGAAGAACAGGTTTAAGAGAGGATGATCCAATGAAGACTCAGTTGCCGAGAAAAGCTCAGCAACTGCAACTGATGGTAAGAGCTGTCTTGCAAAATTCTATAATATTGATAAAGAGAGATTCGTGTTGCGCAGATGGCAATGCCATATAAAACCTGTAGCTGTTACCTGAAAAAGTTACAATCAATGTGCTGCCGAATTCGGATCAGCCCTTTCTCTTCTGCTTCGTCTGGCTTATATTCAACGGTACATAAGCCAGACGAAATCATTCGTCTATTCGTCCGCTACGGAAAGGGGCATTCCATCTTCCGACAGGTAGAAGACTATCACCTCTATAGGCTCGTCGCCGCAGTTCTCTCCGTGGCGTAGCACCGTTCTCTGCATTCGCCTCCGTACAAGAAGAGAACACAAACCCCATGAGCGACAACACTGCGGTTGCTACCAGATTATAACTGTTCAGTTTCATATCCTGTAATATGTATATAATGTATAGACTTGTCTGTAGGATATGCAAGGGTAAGACTATTATCCTTCATGTGCAAAACGATGAGTGTCAAAATATAGTCATGGAGGCAACGATTTGATCATTATCCTCCGAAATTAGCAAATGTTTTAATAACTTTGCCTACGAAATGACGACGACACACAGACAGTGAGCAACCGCATATACATAGCCATTGACCTCAAGTCGTTCTACGCCAGCGTGGAATGTGTAGAGAGAGGTTTGGATCCTCTGTCCACAAACCTTGTGGTGGCGGACGAGAGCAGGACCGACAAGACCATTTGTCTTGCCGTCTCCCCTTCTCTGAAGGCATACGGCATATCGGGTCGCGCACGGTTGTTCGAAGCGGTGCAACGCGTCAAGGAAGTGAACCGTGAACGCAGGATGAAGGTTCTGTACGGCAGGTTCAATGGCAAATCCACCGACGATGCGGAACTGCAACGGCATCCCGACATGGAGGTTGACTTCATAAGGGCAGTGCCGCGGATGCAGCTTTACATTGACTACAGCGCGCGCATCTATCAGATATACCTGAAGTACATGGCAGCAGAGGACATACACGTCTACTCCATAGACGAAGTGTTCATGGACGTGACGGCGTATCTTGACACATACAAGACCACTCCACACGAACTGGCCATATCCATGATACAGGACGTGCAGAAAAACACTGGTATCACAGCCACGGCAGGCATAGGTACCAACATGTATCTGGCCAAGATAGCCATGGACATAGTGGCAAAGAAGATGCCAGCCGACAAAGACGGCGTGCGCATAGCGGAACTGGACGAGATGACGTATCGCAAGGCGCTATGGAGCCACAAGCCCCTAACCAGTTTCTGGAGAGTGGGACACGGCATTGCCGAGAAGTTGGCCCACTACGGCGTAGACACCATGGGTAAGATAGCGCGCACCTCCGTGGAGAACGAGGAACTGCTGTACAGGCTCTTCGGGGTGAATGCGGAACTGCTAATAGACCACGCATGGGGATGGGAGCCTTGCACCATAAGTCAGGTGAAGGCATACCGTCCGGAGACCAACTCCATGAGCAGCGGACAGGTGCTGACAGAGCCTTACACTTTTGACAAGGCACGGACGGTAGTCCGCGAGATGGCCGAAGCTATCAGCCTCGATCTAGTGGAAAAACGTCTTGTCACAGACCAACTGACGCTGACCGTAGGCTACGACCGCGAAAGCCTTGTGCGACCGGAAATCTGCGCCAAATACCATGGACCGGTGGTAATGGACCATTACGGCAGGCCAGTACCTAAGCATGCCCATGGCACGGTCAACCTCAAAGGTTATTCTTCCTCAAGCAGGGAGATAATAGACTCAGTGCTTTCCTTATACGAAAAAGCGGTAGACCTGAACCTACTGATACGGCGCCTGAACATCTGCACCAATCACGTCATACCCGAACAGGTATGTGAAGAGATGGCCAAGAGGGCTGCTGCAAGACCCGTACAGCTTGACCTCTTCACGGACTACGAAGCTTTGGAAAGAGAGAAGGAAGCCAAGAGAGCAGAACGAAACAAGGAACGTAGCCTGCAGGAGACACTCATAAGCATAAAGCGGCGGTTTGGCAAGAACGCAGTGCTAACGGGCGCAAGTTACGCTGAAGGAGCAACGGCAAAGGAAAGGAACAGACAGATAGGAGGACACAAGGCATGACCGACGAATATAATGACATAATAGGACTTCCGCACCACGTCTCAAAGAGACATCCTCAGATGTCCATGTATCAGCGTGCGGCACAGTTCGCCCCGTTCGCAGCCCTCACCGGACATGACGCGGCCATACGGAAGACAGAACTGGAGAACACTTTGTCGTTTGACAAGAAAGACGGGAGTGATGATTTTCAAACCCAATAAAGAAGACACATGGAAGAAATGAACTTTTCTGGCTTGATAATAGCTGTTATCACTTTTCTGGTGATAGGCGTTTTCCACCCTATCGTCATCAAGAGCGAGTACTATTTCGGCACCAAATGCAGCTGGGCGTTCGCTATAGCTGGTGCAGCTTTCATATTGGCGAGCCTGTATGCGGAGAATAGCATGGTGAGTCCTGTGCTAGGTGTGGTAGGATGTTCCTGCCTGTGGAGTATCTTGGAAATCTTTGAGCAGAGAGAGAGAGTGAGAAAAGGTTGGTTCCCTATGAACCCCAAAAGGAAGGATGAATACAAAGTCCCGACGGAAAAGCGAGAAGAAGACAAAGGAGAAGGCAGGTGAAAAATCAAGAACGGAGGATATAGGGATATGGCACTGTCTAACATAGAGAAGCACTACAACAAGCACCCCGAGGACCTACGCCTGCTGCGGAGACATGGTATGGTGGAGTTTGAGACCACCATGTACCATCTACACCGCTTCCTGCAGCCCGGCATGTCAATATTGGACATAGGTGCAGGCACAGGTCGATATGCGTCGGCTCTTATGAGCGAAGGGTATAAGGTGAAGGCTGTGGAACTGGTACGGCGCAACATAGATGTCTTCATGAAACGCGAGCCGTCGGCGGACGTCGTGCAGGGCGACGCGAGGCACATGCCGTTCATCCCTACCGCCTCAGCCGACATTACTCTGCTGTTAGGGCCTCTCTATCACATTATCGGCGACGAGGGGAAACTGGCGGTACTGAATGAGGCCAAACGTGTCACCAAGCCAGGAGGACTTGTCTTCGTGGCTTACCTGATGAACGAATACAGCATCCTCTCCTACTGCTTCGACGAGGAGAGAATAGGTGACCTGCTGGCACGCGGCATAGTGGACGAGAACTTCCACATACAGACTCAAGAGGGGGAACTGTACGACTACGTACGCATGGAAGACATAAACCGCCTTGACGAGAAGGCCGGGTTGGAGCGTGTGACCGTCTTCTCCCCCGACGGTGCGGCGGACTATATGCGCACCCGGCTCAACCGCATGAGCGACGAGACGTTCTCACATTTCATAGAATACCAGAAGCGTGTGTCGGAACGGCAGGACCTGATAGGTGCCGGCAGTCACGTAGTAGACGTAGTGAAGTCAAAGCAACTCGGGTAACTGATACAGGCGAGTGCCGTTGCTGCCCTTTATCAGTATGGTGTACCCGACAAGCGGAGACGCCGCTATGACGGACTTCACGGCCTCCACGTCGGCGAAGCATGTCACGCCGGAGAAGGGGAAACTGTCAAGAGCTTTCTTGAACTCACCGCCCACCAGCCATATCTTCTCTATGTCTGCCTGCGAGGAGAGTTGCGAAAGCACCTTGGTATGTTCCACCAGGCTCTCCTCTCCAAGCTCACGCATATCGCCCAGTATGACCATCTTATGCTCAGCGTTGATGAAAGCGAAGTTGGTAAGGGCTGCCGCCATACTTGACGGGTTGGCGTTGTAAGCGTCTATGACGAGACTGTTGGAGCGTGTCTTTCGGAACTCGCTTCTGTTGTTGGAAGGTACATAGTCGCCTATGGCCTTGCCTATCTGGTCGGGGGTGACTCCGTAATAAAGTCCTATGGTAATAGCCGCACGGATATTAGCTATGTTGTACGCTCCTATCAGATGCGTCTGTATCTGTCGCCATGGCGTGTCAGCACTCTGCCGCCATTCCACTTGCAGGAAAGGATTGCAGTCCACCACCCTACCGTCGACATACGGCAAGGCTGTTTCTCCAAGCACGAAGCCTCTCTCACGCATCATCCCGAGCAGTTCTTCGTCCGAAGCGTTGACGAAGACGAGACCTCCACGCTGACGCAGGTCGTCGTAGAGCTCCCCTTTAGTGCGTTTCACACCGTCAAAGCCCCCGAATCCCTCCAGATGCGCTCTGCCCACGTTGGTGACAAGTCCTGCGTCAGCCTTCACCATGCGGCAGAGGAATTCTATCTCACCCGGGTGATTGGCTCCAGTCTCCACCACGGCTATCTCATGGTCATCTCTGATGCCAAGCAGGGTGAGCGGCACCCCTATGTGGTTGTTATGGTTGCCGCTCGTGCAGGCAGTACGGTATTTGGCGGACAGCACTTCTCTCGTCAGTTCCTTGGTGGTGGTCTTGCCGTTGGTTCCTGTTATCTGCAGCACTGGTATGGAGAGATGTTCCCTGTGGCACGCCGCCAAGTCCTGAAGTGTCTTCAGCACATCGTCCACCAGTATGTATCTGTTGTCTACGGCATACTTCTCCTCGTCCACCACAGCATACGCGCACCCTTTCTCCAGGGCTGAGGCGGCGTATGCGTTGCCATCGAAGTTGTCGCCCCTGAGGGCGAAGAACATAGACCCGCTCGGACAGTCGCGGCTGTCGGTGGTCACCACAGGATGCTGAAGGTATATTTCGTAGATATCACTTGTCTCCATATCAGTCAAGAATAACACGCATTGGGTTTAATACACCGCAAAGTTATGGCATTTTCCCGATATTAGTATCCCGCTTCGGAAAATAATTTGTAACTTTGTGGTGACAATCTGAGTACAACATATAATATCTGTAACATGGGATTTTCCGGTTGGGTTATATTGGTAGTTTCAACGCTTGTGGCTGCGTTTATAGTTGACAAGATAAATGAATGCGTTGAAAGGATAGCCAGACGTTATATAAAACATGAGCACACCATTAGAGATTGGATGGAGCTTGCTGAAAAACTATAGACCGTAAGAACATAGACTCATGGAAGGACTCTTGCCATACAGCATAAACGTAGGAGGCAGGCTGCTTGACTTGGGAGAACCTCAGGTGATGGGGATTCTCAACGTAACGCCTGACTCTTTCTACGCCTCAAGCCGCAAGCGGACAGACTCCGAGATAGCCGAAAGGGTGAAGACCGTACTCTCGGAAGGCGCTTCCATGATAGACATAGGGGCGTACAGTAGCCGACCGGGTGCTGAGGACATCGCCGAAGAGGAAGAGAAGAAACGGCTGAGACACGGACTGGAGATACTGAGAAGTATAGCCCCCGACGCCATAGTCAGCGTGGACACCTTCCGTGCGGACGTGGCCAGGATGTGCGTGAAGGACTTCGGAGTGCAGATCGTCAACGACATCAGCGGTGGAGAACTTGACCCGGCGATGTTCGAGACGGTGGCGGACTTACGTGTCCCCTATATACTCATGCACATGAAGGGCAATCCGCACAACATGCAGGACAACCCCACCTATACTCACCTTATGGCAGAGATGCTGAGATATTTCGGGGCAAAGGTGCAGAGACTGCACGAGATGGGCGTGAAGGACATCATACTTGACCCCGGATTCGGGTTCGCCAAGAATCTCGACCACAACTACGAACTGATGAGCCATCTGCACGACCTCACCGTTCTGGAATTGCCACTTCTGGTAGGGGTAAGTCGCAAATCGATGATATACAAACTTCTCGACACTACACCCGAGGGAGCTCTCAACGGCACGTCCGTGCTCAACGCCATGGCTCTGCTGCAAGGTGCATCCATACTGAGAGTACACGACGTGAAGGAGGCCGTAGAGACCGTAACCATAGTAAAGAAGACGCTGTCATGCCGACATTAGGACTGAAAGACATAATAGACATAGTATTGGTGGCCGTAATGCTCTTTTACTGCTACAAGTTCATGAAGCGGTCGCGCTCGGTGAATATCTTCTATGGCATACTGATATTCATAAGCTCGTGGATAGTGATAAGCAAAATTCTTGAGATGAAGCTCCTCGGCAACATCCTTGACCAGGTGGTAAGCCTCGGAGGTATAGCCGTCATAGTGCTCTTCCAGGAGGAACTGCGCAACTTCTTCTACAGCATAGGAGCCCACGAACAGGCACGGCGCATCATACGCATATTCCGTCCGGACAGGAGGGAAGGAAACGACGAGTTCGCACACGATCGCGAGAGCATCTTTCCCATAGTGATGGCGTGTATGAACATGAGCCGGCAGAAGGTGGGAGCCTTGATAGTGCTGCAGAACAACTTGCCCCTGACCGACTTCATCCGCACGGGCGAGGTGGTGGACGCCAAGATAAGCCAACGTCTGATAGAGAACATATTCTTCAAGAACAGCCCTCTCCACGACGGCGCCATGATAGTGACAGGGGGACGTATAACGGCCGCCGGGTGCATCTTGCCCATCAGTCACGACTTGGACATTCCCAAGGAATTCGGACTAAGGCACAGAGCCGCCAAAGGTATCAGCAAGGAGACGGATGTGCTGGCCGTGGTGGTGAGCGAGGAGACGGGCAAGATATCCGCCGCATACAACGACGTGCTGAGGACTAACCTCTCGGCGGAAGATCTGGAGATCTTGCTGATGAAAGGAAAATTCTGAGACATAACGAACATACACATATATAATTATTGTAAGAAGAAATGACATTGATGCAATCTATTGTCGCACGCGCACAGAGCAACAGACAGCGTATAGTACTGCCCGAGAGCCTGGAAGAACGTACGCTTACCGCTGCCGATAAGGCGTTGGCCGACGCTTTGGCGGACATCATCCTTATCGGTAACAAGGACGAGATTCTCGCCTTAGGCAAGAAACTCGGACTTACACATCTGGACAAGGCAACCATCATAGACCCTGCTACAAGCGAGAAGACGGAACAGTATGCGCAGCTGCTTTATAGCCTGCGCAAGAACAAGGGCATGACGGAAGAGGAGGCACACAAGAAGGTGCTGGACCCCCTGTATTTCGGATGCCTTATCATCAAGAGCGGAGACGCTGACGGACAGATTTCGGGTGCTCTCTCCACCACAGGCGACACCTTGCGTCCCGCCCTTCAGATTATCAAATGCGCACCGGGCGTAACATGCGTAAGCGGTGCCATGCTCCTCATCACGGACAAACCCGAATATGGAGAAAACGGAGTATTGGTAATGGGTGACGTGGCGGTGACCCCTATGCCCGATGCGGCTCAGTTGGCACAGATAGCGGCATGCACGGCACAGACCGCCAAGAGCGTGGCAGGGTTCTCCGAGCCGCGTGTGGCCATGCTTAGCTTCTCCACCAAGGGCAGCGCACGTCATGAGGTGGTGGACAAGGTGGTGGAGGCCACACGTCTGGCACACGAACTGAACCCCGACCTTCAACTTGACGGCGAGCTGCAGGCGGATGCCGCCCTCGTACCGTCGGTAGGAGAAAAGAAATGTCCGGGCAGCAAGATAGCCGGACATGCCAACGTGCTTGTAGCTCCATGTCTGGAGGTAGGCAACATCAGTTATAAGCTGGTACAGCGGTTGGCGGGCGCTGACGCCATCGGCCCCATCCTCCAGGGTATAGCCCGCCCGGTCAACGACCTCAGCCGCGGCTGCTCGGTAGACGACATATACAAGATGGTGGCCATCACGGCTTGTCAGGCTATGGACGCCAAGTGACATCACATTGCAAGAGAAGGATAACAAATATACTTGAGAAAGACGACAAATGAAGATATTGGTTCTCAACTGCGGTAGCAGCAGTATAAAATACGCTTTGTACAACATGGATGACCGCAGCGTCATCACGAGCGGAGGAATAGAGAAGATAGGACTTCCCGACAGCTTCATAACGGTGAAGCTCAACGGCGAGAAGCACAAGATGGAACGTCCCATAGAGGAACACACCGCTGGCGTGCAGTGGATTTTCGAGATACTGACACAGGGCGAATACGCCGTTCTGCGCAGTCTTGACGAACTGGACGCCGTAGGTCACCGCATGGTGCACGGAGGCGAGAAGTTCAACAAGAGCGTGCTTCTGACTCCGGAGGTGATGGAGACCTTCGCCGCCTGCAACGACCTGGCTCCCCTGCACAACCCGGCAAACATAAAGGGAGTGAACGCCGTGAAGGCTCTGCTTCCCGACATACCTCAGGTGGGTGTGTTCGATACGGCGTTCCACCAGACCATGCCGGACTACGCATACATGTACGCCCTACCCTACGAGCTGTACGCCAAGTACCACGTTCGCCGCTATGGATTCCATGGCACAAGCCACAGATACGTAAGCCAACGTGTATGTGAGTTTCTGGGCATCAAACCGGAAGGCACACGCATCATCACTTGCCATATCGGCAACGGCGCCAGCATAGCAGCCGTAAAGGACGGCAAGTGCGTGGACACGTCCATGGGTCTCACTCCACTGGAAGGACTTATCATGGGAACGCGCAGCGGCGACATAGACGCCGGAGCGGTGACGTTCCTCATGGACAAGCTGGGACTGGACACGAAAGGCGTGTCCAACCTTCTCAACAAGAAGAGCGGTCTGGCAGGAGTCAGTGGGCTATCCAGCGACTTCCGCGACATCCTGGCTGGCATAGCCGCAGGCAACGACAAGGCTCGTCTGGCCAAGGAGATGTACACTTACCGTATCAAGAAATACATAGGCGAATACGCCGCAGCCATGGGCGGAGTGGACATAATACTCTTCACCGGCGGTGCTGGCGAGAACCAATGGGAGGTACGCGAGGGCGCTACCAGCGGTCTGGAATTCATGGGCGTGAAGATGGACGAGCAGAAGAACCGTTCGTGCCGCGCCACAGAGGCTATCCTCTCAGCCGACGACTCCAAGGTCACCGTCTGCTGCATCCCGACGGACGAGGAACTGATGATTGCTCTGGACACGGAGGCCATAGCCGCGAACAAGTAATATATAGTAATGTATATATGTTGTGGGGCAAACGCAAAGTGCGTTTGCCCCACAACTGTTCTCTGACCACAACGCCAGATTATACGAAACTTCGGGTCATTGCTGAGTCGCCAAGCTTCTGAAGACCGCTATCCACGGACGCACCGCCAGGGTATAACCGAGATTGTTGAGATGCAGTCCGTCCGCCGTAACGGCTTGGAGATTGTAGTCCGTTATACCGCTCTGACGTTTCTGGTCTACAAACAGCCAGTTGCGGTTCAGTGCGGCGACGGTGAGCATTGCCAGCTCGTAATCGTCAAGCGTGCACCCTACGGTGTTTTTTGAAACTGAGGTATAGCCACCGTTATTCCTGCACAAGGCATTGGAAAACACTATCGTCACGCTGTCACCGCTGAGCTCTTTTATCTTGTCGTAGAGTTGCTTTATAGCTCCGTAGAATGTACACGGGCCTGTGGCGTTATAGTAATCGCCCAGTGTCCCGATAGGTATGTTACGCTTGAAGTCGTTGGTGATGAAGTCTATGGCCCACACCGCATTGCCCACGGAAGTCCACCCGTTGTTGGTCCTCAGAGCCTCCACGGCTACGCTCTTCCTGTCGTTTGCAGACAACGCCCCCAAAGAAAAACCACTATAACCGCCATCAGGGCCAAGCCGACGAGCGGAGCGGAAACGGAATGTTCTCTGCAACAAAGTCTGATAGCCAATGCCGACGAAAGAGCCGGAGAACGGCGTGTGGAAGTCTCCGCTATCCGAGTATTTCACGCGGTAGCCATCGTTGCGCCAGATGCTGTGGCCCAAGAAAACCACGTTCTTGTCTATTGTTATCCTCTCCTGACATGAAACGCCGTCTGACTGTAGGTCTCCTACGTGGGCACGGCAAACGACATGACCGCATAGCAACAACGCTGACAATATGATAAAAACAGGGTTACGCATACGTATTTCAGTTCATTGGATTCTATTGGGCGTTCAGTTGGGCTGTACTTTTCCCTTCAAGTGCCCGTACAGCCACAAGAAGGCAGGAATGAGGAACAGGTCGGCCATCACCCATGCCACAGGGTCGCCAAAGCACATACCGTTCCATGCGAATTGCGGTATAATCCAAAGGCTCACTCCACAGCGGGCTATCATCTCCATCACACCGCTCATCATGGATAGATTGCTGTACCCCAGACCCTGAATGCTGTATCGGAGTATGGTGAGGAGTCCGAGCACGGGATAGAAATAGTTGCTTGTGCGCATAAACTGTGCCGCATAGTTCACCACCTCCATCTCGCCCTTGTCCACGAAGAGTGTCATCATCCCGTTGGCGAAGGGATATATGACAATGAAGGTGAACGCGAAATATACCAACATCATCTTTATGGACGCGTTCACTCCCATCCCCACACGTTCCATCTTCTTTGCCCCCAGGTTTTGTCCGCAGTATGTGGCCATGGCCACACCGATATTCTCGAACACGCAGGTGAAGAGATATTTTATTCGCATGGAGGCCGTGAAAGCCGCCACATACACCGTGCCCAAAGCGTTGTTGGCGCTCTGCATCATCATCACGCCAATGCCGGTGATGGAGAACTGCAGTCCCATGGGCACGCCGTTGTTGAGCAGTATGCTCGTCTTTTTGTTGTCGAACTCACACTCCTCGCCATGCGGTATCAGCATCTGCATGTGCTTGCGTATATACCACACGCACAGCGCAACGGAAAAGCCCTGCGACAGCAATGTGGCGATGCCAGCTCCCTCTACCCCGAGACCCACGACAAGTATCAGCAGCACGTCAAGCAGTATGTTTACCAATGCCGCTGTTATGAGGAAATAGAACGGTTGCCTGGAGTTGCCGAGCGCGCGTATCTGTCCCGACAGCAGGTTGTAACCTATGGTAAAGGGGATGGCGGCGAACTGAAGTATAAGGAATGTGTATGCGTCGTCGAAGACTTCGGCAGGGGTGTTCACGAGTTGCAGCAGCTTGCCGCAGAAGATGCACGAAAGCAAAGTGATGACGGCAGCGAAAACCACGGCTATGCGAAGACTGTTGCTCACATACGCCCGCATCTTACCGAAGTCCTTCGCACCGAAGGCCTGGGCCACCGGTATGGCGAACCCTGCGCACGAACCGTTGCAGAAGCCCATTATCAGGAACATCATGCTTGACGAAGCTCCCACCGCTGCCAGCGCCTCCACGCCTATCCATCTGCCGACGATGGCGGCATCTATGACAAGGTACATCTGCTGAAGTATGTAACCCAATATCAGCGGTACAGCAAAAGTGGCGATGGCTCTGGAGGGAGAGCCTACGGTCATATCGTTTACGTTGTAATTGCTCATTTCCGTTATCCTTTGCAGATCCATCATTATGGCATCCGAATACAAAGGTACAAAAAATATTCATATCACAGCTCCACGCGGAGCCGCATGGAGGCTTCGACGCATGATTCTAGCCCCACGCGGAGTCGCGTGGAGCCTTTGACGCGTGATTCTAGCCCCTTGCGGAGCCGCGTGAGGCTTTTGACGTGGCTTTACACATGTACTTCCGAGCCTGTTGCTGGTTTGTTCCACGGACACTATCCCCTGCACCAAAAAATATTTCCGTTTTTTCTTGGCAGCCATGGATTAATGTTGTACTTTTATGCCCGAAATGACAGAAAACATTATACAATATATGCAAAAACATCTTTTTTATAAACAAAAAACACACAAATGAGGAAAAGAAAATTTCTTTCCCTTAGCATCCTTTCATTGTTTTGGATGTCAGGGAGCAGTGTCTGGGCTTGGGATGAGCCGGCCTGGACGGACGGTGTCTATCAGATAGGCACTGCGAGCGAATTGGAGTGGTTTAGCGAGGCTATCGGGAGCGGTGCCATAGACCTTACCAGCAAAGCCGAGCTTACCGCAGACCTGGACTTCAGTGGGATTGACCACAAGCCTATCGGCAGTGACACTAACCACAAGTTCAACGGTGTCTTCAACGGTAACGGACACACCATCAAGAATTGGGTGGTCACAGACGGAACAACAGACCAGGCTTTCTTCGGTTGGGTTCGTGGAGGAAGTACCATCAAGAACCTTATCATTGACTCCTCATGCTCTGTAAGCACAAGTGGCAGAGCGTCCTCACTCATCACCTTCATACAAGACAAAGACGGTGGGACGATTTCCGTGGAGAATGTAGTGAACAAGGCGAACATCACATCCACGAAAATGATTGCCACAGGACTGGTGGCGGCTGGAGAAGGCAGCCATCCAAACATCAACATCATCAACTGCGTCAACACTGGCACGATTACCAATGAAAGTGGCAATTACGGCGTTGGATTCATCGGTTGGAATAAAAGTAAGGATATAAGCTATATCAAAGGTTGCTATAACATAGGTGAATGTACACCGCTGGACAACACCAACAACCTGTTTCGCGGTGCCAACCGTGCGTTGCCTAACACATACGACCTCGCAAACACCACAGCCCAAGGGAAGACGGGCACACAAGGTCTGAAGACCGACTGGAAGACAGCAGACCCTCTGCACAGCGGAGAACTCTGCTTCGTACTTAACAGCGGCGAGATGGCCGCCAGTGGGATAAAGTACAAGCAAGACCTCTCCGACCCCACATCCATCCCCATGCCTGTGGAAGACGGAAAGATGGTTTACGAAATAGCCACCTACATGTGCGACGGAGTAACTACTAGCGGTGAAACCACGTACACCAACGAGGAAACGGCGAAGGTAGTCCTTCCGCACACCTTCAGTGAAGAGACTGGCCTCTGCTCTGTGTGCCAATATCCTAACGAAGAATGGATGACGGTAGAAGAGGACGGTTTTTATCATCTGAGCACTGCGGCGCAGGTGGAATGGTTCTCACACATGGTGCGTGACGCAAAGCACGGTGCCATGAATGTGAAACTGGACGCTGACATAGACTTTGGCGGCGTGGAGAACGCCCATCTTCCCATCGGTACAAGTTCCTTCAAGTACTATGGTCACTTCGACGGACAGGGACACAGAATCAAGGGCATGAAACTGACGACCGCCAATACGCTCGCTGATCGTGTACACGATGGTCAGGGCTTCTTCGGCTCAGTGCGCGGCGGAGGCACTGACGCTGACGGTACCAAAACGAACGAGGTGATAATAGAGAACCTCATCATCGACTCCTCTTGCTCCGTAGAGCACGACAACAACTTCGCCGCAGGTGTGGTAGCCCATATCAACAGTCGTAACGACGGAAACAGTACTATCATAATCCGCAACTGCGGTAACGAGGCTAACGTTACTACTACCGGCAAGAACGCTGCGGGCGTACTCGGCTGTGTAGAGAACACAGACATCGCACTTGTACTGCACAATCTTTACAATAAAGGCAAGATAGTCGGAGGCAAGGGTGAGAGTGCAGCCATCTGCGCCTGGACCGGCAAACGCAACGTAGACGGTGAAGTGGACGTGGAAGGATGCTGGAACATAGGAGAGGTAGACGGCGTGGACGGCAACGGCTACAATCTTGTCCGCCGCAACAGTAGCATCGTGCCGCGCAACATGGCAGACCTCTGCATGACCAATAAGGGGACACAAGGGAAAGTGGACGAGATCATCACCGACTCTCCCATAGAGAGCGGAGAACTCTGTTATCTGCTCAACGGCGACCAGAGTAAAATTGTCTACACGCAGACTGTCGGGACTGACGGGATGCCTGTATACGGCACCACGTCCCAACAGGTTTACAAGAACGGAACAATCCATTGCGACGGTACGGCAAATGCCGTTACTTTTGAGAACGAAGAAAAGACACTGGTAAAGGCTGACCACGTACTCAAGTCCAACGGCTTCTGCGAGAACTGTAGTCTGAACCCAGTGGAGTCGCTTCAGAAAGACAGCGAGGGCTTCTACCTCATAAGCAATGCAGCGGAGCTTGAGAAGTTTTCCGACATGGTGGCCAACGGTGGCCAAAGCGCAGACAACAAGGCGAAACTGACCGCTGACATAGACATGACGGGAGTCACACATACACCCATAGGCGGAGGAGCCAACGACAGCAACAAGTTCAACTCCGTGTTTGACGGACAAGGCCACACTATAAGCAACCTTACCTCATGCAGCCGCGAGGACAACACGGGACTGTTCAGCTGGGTGCGCGGAAGTTCTGTCATCAAGAACATCACCATTGACGAGACGTGCTCATTCAGCGGAACAAATCATGTCGCCGCATTCATAGGCAAGATACAGGCTGGCGACGTGGTAACGATGGAGAACTGCATCAACAAGGCCAACGTCACAGCCACAGGCAACCATGCGGCGGCGTTCATAGGCAAATCGTTCACAGGAGGACTGAAAACCGTTCTCAACAACTGCGGCAATGCAGGTACCATAACAGCCGGCATGAATGCCTGCGCACTGGTAAGCTGGAATACCGGTGGTGAAATTATCGGATGTTGGAACGTGGGCAAAATCGTCAAGAGCGATTGGGACAGGGACAACGGTGCAGACTATGACAGCAACGTAATCGTAGCCACTCTCAATCTCTTCAACGGCGACAAGGCCGACAACGTTACCGTCACCAATACATGCGACGCAAGTGACTCTGAGTCAAGGGCGCAGGGAATGCTGCTTGAGACAACCGCCGCCGCAAGTGGAGAGATGGCATACAACTGCGGTGAAGCGTGGAAGCAGGTAATAGGTACTGACCTCTTGCCTACGCTGACAGGTGACGCCGCTGTCCACTATGTAGGTGATGCCGGCTACGCCACACTCAGCGGTACATCGGCGTTCACTCTCAACGGTGACGTGAAGGGAAGTATCGTCACAGGCGTGACGGGCAGCACCCTCACTCTCTCGGAAGTGAAGAATGTGCCTGCCGCTACAGGAGTGGTCATAGAAGGTACATACTATAATATGCTTAGTGCCACAACCACTGACGCCTGCTCGGGCAATTACCTTGTGGCAGTGTCAGAGGATATGGAGGCTCCGGTGGGTTCATACGTCATGCAGAAGCAGGACGACAAGGTTGGCTTCTGGCAGGTAGCCAACGGCGAGCAACCGACCATCAAGGCCGGCAAGGCATTCCTCAGCATTCCGTCAGAGGCAAGAGTCTTGTGGCTTGAAGGCGACAGTGAGACTGGTATAAATGGCATAAGCAGCACCGACTGCCAGACCGGTAAGGTTTACAACATAGCAGGACAGCGTGTGGACAAGGTCGGCAAGGGTGTCTACATCGTCAACGGAAAGAAAGTAATATACTAAAGACAAAAAGATTATGAAAAAGACATATATACTGCCTGAGACAATGGCTATAGAGATTCAGACACAGCAACTTGTGGCCATGAGCTTACAGAGTGGGCAAGCACTCAAAGACCAGCCTGTCCTCAGCAAAGAGGATGAAGACATGTGGGACATTTGGGAAGAGGAAGACTACACAATAAAATAACGTCACCTGTTCCATATAAAACGATTGAGTGGGGAGAAAAACGGAATGTTTTTCTCCCCACTCTTTGCATAGTGTCGCCTATACCATTCAATGTCACATCCACACCTCCGCATATATGTAAGAAAGGTATAGCGCGATTGTTGCCAGTAGTTCTTTATGGTTTCAGATAACCTTTACTACGCAAATTTATTAGAGCCTCACGGAAGACATCAAGCGGCATCTCCCATTTCTCGGTACGTGGCAGTACCTTTTATCTCATACGACACAGATAGCTTGTTTTCAATCCAATTCAAGGCCTACTCATACCGGACCGCCAATGGACCGTTTTGTCATCGATGGTAAGCAATTTGTCTGTACCTTTGAATTATGTACATCGTACAGCATGGAAGAACATTTTCCGCCAGTCTCTTTATATCTTCTGATGTTATCATTTTGGTTTTTTGCGATTATGCTGCAAAAAAACCAAATTCCAATGGAATTCCAATACAATTTTTGGAAATTTCCAATTGTCTAAGGAGTTCCATTGGAATTACTGAGGAACGTCATAAATTCACAAGTATAGCACGGCAGTAAATGCATCGCCACGGCACATCCTTCAGGGGCTGAAGGCTTTTCCATTCTTTATATAACGCTTCTAATGTTGCCATGCCTTTCGTTTGCAGTTTATCCATAGCGATATAGTAAAACTGCAGCGGTGTCTTGCCTTTTTCGTCTCGTACAGTAATCGTACTATCGGCTTACCTTCATGATGCGGTTCTCGCTGTTGCACGACAGTTTCACAAGGTAGGTGCCATGCCCGGAGGGCAGTGGCACGAGTGTGTCGCCTTTGACGGAACGGCTGTCCAAGAGCGTGCCGTCGACCGAATGGAGAGTGAAGCTTGCCGTGGAAGGAGAGGAAGCGAGTATCTTGTCGCCCGCCTGACGGAGCGTCATGGATGACTCCTGTGCCGCATCGTTGATGCCAGTGGTGAGGTCTTCCAATACGAACTCTGCGCCTGTGGCCTTGTCGCTGTAGACATAGGAGCCGTTGTTGCGTGAATCAAAGTTGAAGAGACGGCTCTCCTGCCATGCTCCACGCAGGTGTACGTTACCGTTGTCAAGTTGTTCCACCTGAATGTATCCGTCCGCATCAGTCCCAGCGGAGACCGAAGATATAATGCGCCAATAGGCGTCAGAGTCCTTGCAGACGTAGCGTGTGGAGTTCTTTAACTTGTATAGCGAGGTGAAGCCGCTTACCTTTAGGAAGTTGAAACGGTAGTTCCGGTCTGTGGCAGAGAACTTGCCGAGGCAGTAGTGCCCCTCGGTGGAACTGGTCTGATAGTGCAGATAAAGTCCCGACTGTACCTCTTTTATACGGTAAGAGTGTGCCGTGTTGATTGGAGACAGCGAACATTCCTGGTCATCAACCATGGTTTCCGCCCCCACATAGAGTTCGGCCGCTGAAGCATAGCGGTTGTTGTTGACCACGCTCTTAACCACGAACTTCATGTAACGAGCCACAGGTCTGCCCTTGATGTCGACCGTCTGGATGTCGCTGGTGTTGTCAAAGTTGCCGGCTGCTGCAGGCGTTCCCCACACCTTCGGGTTGTTGCTGAAGTACACCTCATATCGGTTGACATGTCCATTGGAGCCATCGTTGCGTCCCTTATAACTGAACGAACTGATGCGGTAGGTATGACCCATGTCCACGACTAACTCGTGAGGACAGTCGGGAGTGGTGCCGCTGTATCTCGTGTGCCATATTGTGTTCTCGTCATTGTCTATGGCGTTGGTGGCAATCTCATTGCCGCCCTGTTGGCTGTCGTAGCTTACTATGCTCCAGTCCGACTTGTCGACAAAGTAGCCAAAGGTATGCTCGGTGACCAAACTCTGTGCCAGTCCGTCACCGACGGCATACGCCCTTATCGTACCGCCCTTGCGCATGTCCACCGGTTCATCTGTGTAGGCAGTGTAGTCTGCATCGTCAACGCTGTACATTATGGTTGCTCTGGCGGACGCAGTGTTCATTGTGGCATAGCCACGACCATTGTCGGTGATGATGACAGGCTCGCACACAGGGTTCGCCACACAGCCTTTCTCCGTCAGTTCGGCATCAGTCATTGTGCTGTCAAGGGGCATGATGATGAAACTGAAAGGTGTTTCGGCACTCTTTATCTCGTATCTGCTCATGACATCAGGACCACACGAAGCGTTACCGAGAGCTCGGTTCCAAGCGTCAAGACTAACCACCGTGTTGTTGATAAACTTATATTCATACGGATGACCTACCCTTGAACCTGATGAGGTGTACAGTCCTTCAGCTCTCCAATGTCCCACCGTGGTAGCCATACGACCAGGGACAGCGTACATCAAGCCACGTCCATTGTCTTGGGTCAGTGCGAGCCAACGCACGTCCTCCTTGTTTCCAGTCTCCTGCGGACGTATGTGATTGGTCCATTGGTCGTCCACAGTACTGCTGTAGACAGCCGGTAAGGCAGCGGCTCTGCGGTCGCGGTAGTTGTCCATCGGGCCGCATCCGAACCACTTCATGTTACTTACCGAACCTGGCATCTCAAGTCTGAAGCCCATCTTGGGCAGCACCTGGCCGAGCGTACCCGGAGTAGTGACTGTGCTGACGCTGATCACTCCGTCGGGATAGACACGGAAACGCTTCACCACAGAGAATGTCGCCGCACCGTTGGATGACTTGTATGTGTCGGTAATACTTATATCCACCCACTTGTGGTCGGCATCTTCCGTCACCTCCCAAGTACCTCTGGTCATGGCGAGAGACCTTATCCCGAGGTTGTCCCATGCGCCGGAGCGCGCCTTGTCATTCTCTGTCGGGGCACGGAAAACATTGAGTTTCATCGGCGTATTGATAAGCGTGGTGCCGTCATATACATATCTGCTGAGGGTGCCGTTGCTGAATGTGGCGGTGAATTTGTCGCCTGTCACAGTATAGAGAACCTTACTCGTGGTAGACGCTGTCACCGTTCCGGCTCCCTTATATGTATAAGG
>CAVHNA010000001.1:41196-51249 GCA_963637205.1 Bacteroidaceae bacterium | reverse complement strand
GTGCACTTGGGAGATTTTCTCCCTTTTCGTTCGTTTGTTTCAACAAAAATGGTTATCTTTGCCCATGAGACGACAACAACTTTCTTTATATGGGAACTAACAACGACATTTTTGCCAAGATGAGCGAAGAGTTCGCCTGTGCCGGGAACATGTGCCTTAACAAGATATGCGAGATATGGAAGACGACAGCAAGAGAAGCAGAGCGAAGAAGAAACTGCTAAGGGTGACATTCCCTGACGGTACCGTCTATTGTTACAGCAGCGCAGCGTCTACCATGGTAGCAACGTTGGTAAAAGTGGGAACGGACAAATTTCCTCTGATTAAGTTGGACGTGTGCCACCTCCCTTTGCTGTCGAAGGGGATATACCCTCAATACGAGAAGTACATGAAGCCTGTCTGCGACGGATGGTACATAAACACCCAGCCGAACACGGACTTCAAGTATCTGCAACTAAGGGCTATCAACAGTCAGTTACGTCTTGGGCTTAAGATAGAGCTTGGCGATGACTTCGAGGCCGCAGCTGCACCCGACAGGGAGCCGAGAAGCATGCACAAGACCAGACTGTGGGTGGAGTTTCCCGATGGCGAGGTGGTAGACCGCAATAGTGCGGTTGAGACGTTTTTGGAGTGCGTAAGGAAATTTGGCGTTGAGGACATCAAGAACAAGGAACTCTTATGGGGAGGCTATCCACTCATAACCCCAAACCACGTGCTGAGAAGTCAGGTGCAGGTGGATCGCAACTGGTGGATAATAGTACCAAACGTCACCAAGGACAAGGTCAAGCTCCTGCGCGTCATCAGCGCCAAGCTCCATACGAAACTGGAAATTAGTATCGTCTGAGAGGAGCCATAGCAGAGCTAAAGCTGGAATTGAATAAAACATGATTGTATGAGAGAACGAGAATCCAACCGTGTAACGTTTTCTGTCAATGGCGTGTCATTCGACATGATAAGGGTGGAGGCTGGACCTGCGACGATTATGCGTGTCGCTCGTCGCATCGCCACCGCAAACCTCCAGTCTACCGCGAAAACGACCTTGGCTTGCGCATCGCCCTCTTTGAGTGAACGTATAGAAGTTTAGATATAAAGGAAAGGCAACGCCAACTTCAGGATGCAGAGGACGGATACGTTGTAAAAGACGATATAGAAATAGGATACGGCAACATTATTCCCCTGTGGATGTTCGGAATGCTTTATTGACACTTATGTCGTACGTCCTGTCTATTTCAGAAATGGTTTTCCTTTCTTCCAGTAGACGCGACGCTGGGAGAGGAACCAGTCTTTTCCTTTGGTCTTGTTGCCTTGGAAGAAGAGCCATGTCTTTCCGTCCTTGTCGGTGAAGATGTGCGGATGTCCGCTTTCGCTTTCGTTCCATTCGCCCGGTTTGCCGTTGGTGAGGAACGGCTGGTCGGAGATGCGTTCCCATTTTATGCCGTCGTTGCTTACCGCCACTCCTATCTGTTGCGGCTCGTTGTTGTACGCCCCTGCGTAGAACATATACATCTTCCCTTTCCTCACGGCTATGGAGGGGGCTTCGATGCAGCTCTTCTCCCACGGCAAGGTGGGGGCTAAGACCGGTGCGTCGGCCATCTGTGTCCAGTCGGAACGCCGGAAGTCCGACCCTTCAGGCACTGTGGCCACTCCTATCTGCTGTATCTTGAAGTCCTTGTCGCGTGTGGCGAAATATAGGAAATAGCGTCCCTTGAATTCGCAGACCTCAGCGTCGATGGCTCTTCCGCACGTCCAGTCGCCGGTGGGACGGAATATAGGGTTGGTGGCGTCGCGCTGGAAGTTGACGCCGTCGTCCGACACAGCATGGCAGATAGCGTCTTTGCGTCCGTTTCCGTAGGTCTGGTAGAACAGGTGCACTTTCCCGTCCCTGACCAGAGCCCCCGGTGCACAGAGTCCGTTCTTCTCATACTCTTCACCGGGTGCGGGCGTTATCTCCCCTATCTTTGTCCAGTTCGTCAAGTCATCGCTTTCTGCTATGCCGATGTTCCACCCGGATGACTTGTCACCTTTCAGAGGCGGAATGGAGAAGTACATCAGGTAACGGCCGCTGAAGTTCACCACGTGAGGGTCTTTGGAAAACGGTACTCCGGTTCTTGACGTGTCGCCGAACATCATCTGCTGGGCGTGTGTGTGAACGCAGAAAAGGAATGACAGTAGGCAGATGCAGACTGCCGAAAGGTATTGTCGTGTCATAGTGCAGTTTGTTTTATTGTTCTTTTGAGGGTGTTGTCTCTGTCATTAATGGCAGCGTGATGGGGAAGAGTGGGGAGTCTGTGTGTTCGCATCGTATCACCTCCACCATCTTTTGTACTATGGAAGGGTGCGATGAGGCTATGTCCCGGTCTTCGTGTATGTCGGTAGCGAGGTCGTAGAGGTGTGGTTCTCCGCATTTCACCACCAGCTTCCAGTTGCTCATGCGCAGTGCCATCATGTCGGTCTCGTGGAACTCCCAGTAGAGGAATTCATGCTGCCGCTGTCGTCTCTTGCCTGTGAGGGAGCGGTAGAAGGATATGCCGTCGTAGACTTCCTGCTCTTGCCGCGAGCCAAGACGGTGGGAGTGTCCTTTGATGCCTGCGTAGTCCATGAGTGTGGGCATCACGTCGTAGAACGCCAAGACGTGACTGTTGACCGTGCCCGATGGGACGCCTGGGCCTTTGGCGATAAAGGGGATGCGTATGCCTCCCTCGTATGTGGAACGTTTGAGCCCGCGCAGTGCGCCGTCGCGTCCGAACCATTGTGGATCAGCTCCGCCTTCTTCGTGCGGTCCGTTGTCCGAGGTGAAGATTACCAGAGTGCTCTCGTCCAGTCCCTTCTCCTTCAGCTTGTCGAATATCTCGCCCACCTGTGCATCGAGTCTGCTTATCATGGCGGCGAACTGCGTATGGCGTGCCTCGTTGCTGTAGTACCACGACCCGAAGTTGCCTCCGAACGGGCTGTCGTCACTGAGAAACCTCTCCGTGTACTTGCGCAGCAGGCTGTCTTTGGGTTGCCACAGCTCCGCATGCGGCAGGGTGTACGTGAAGATGCCGAAGAACGGACGGTCGGCAGTCTGGCGGTCCAGCCAGTCAAGGGCGTAGCGGTGGATGAGGTCGCTGGAATACTGCGTGCGCAGCTCGTAGTCGGGGTCGCCTGTCGCCACGGACTTGTGCCGTATGTTCTGCTTCAGCGTGTCCACCACAATGCAGCTGTCACCATACTTCTCGGGATCGTACCGGTTGAGGAAGTTGGGGTAATAAGAATGCGCCTGGAACTGGCAGATGTATCCGTAGTAGCAGTCAATACCGCGGAGGTGCGGGAGAGACGCACTGCTGCTTTCGTCACTTCTTGACGTGTCGGAGTTGCCGTCGGCCGTGCGCAGGTACGTGTCGGGATATGCGAGGTTGTAATATCCGCCCGCCCATTTGCCGAACATGCCTGTGCTGTATCCCGCCTCTTTCATCACCTCCGGCATGATGGGGTGCGTGCAGAGGTAAGGCTCTTGCCCGATGACGGTATAGTCGGCGTTGTCACCGAATGCGTGCGGCGTAAGCGAGCGTTGCCAGTATTCGTGGTTGCCGCGCACATGCGTGTGTCCGGTGTGCTGCCCAGTCATGAGAGAAGCCCGGGACGGCGCACTCACCGGACTGCCAGCATAAGCCTGCGTGAAGCGCATCCCCTCGGCGGCCATACGGTCCAGGTTGGGCGTGTCTATCAGCTTCTGCCCATAGCAGCCGAGGTCGCCGTACCCCATGTCGTCGCACAGTATAAATATAATGTTGGGACGCTGACGTGCCTCCACCGGAGAGGCGAGGACGGCAGACAGTACTACGGTGCCGCTTCCCACAGGAATGAGAGGTGCAAGTTGGGTGGAACGGAACTTGAACCGTGCGCCCAAGCCCTGGGCGTGGTGTCTGGGAGTCTTGCGTTTCATGCCGTCGGCGTGGGTTCTCAGTATTTCGTCAGGTTGCGCGCCCTGAACTCCTTTGGCGAGACACCCACGTATTCCTTGAAGTACTTGCCCATGAAACTCTGTGTGGCGAAGTGGAACTCGTCCGCTATTTCCTTGATGCTCTTTGGCGTGTAGATAAGCGTCTGCTTGATGCTGTTGATGACCATCTGGATAATCCACTGCTGCGGCGTTTTGCCCGACTTCTCCTTGATGACGGAAGAGAAATAGCGCGGCGAGAGGTTCTGCAGCTGCGCATAGTAGGAGACCTCACGGTTGTCTTTGTAGTTTTCCATGAGCGACTCCAGAAAGCTCTGCAGCACATAGTCCTTGCGGTCGAGCTTCGACTCGAACGACTGCCGCGAGGAGAAGAAGTAGAATATTATTTCGTGGATGAGAGCCTCCGCCAGTCGGGAGATGACCTTCAGCATAATCTTCTGGCAGTCTTCGTTGACGGTCTGTTCCATCATCCTCTGCCGCAACTCCATGGCGCTTATCAGGTTTTCTATGTTCGACTGCTGCACCTTCTTCAGCGAGATGCACGGGTTGCTGCTCAGCGCCATGATATTGTGCGTGTACCTTGACTCAGAGATGAGCGGCAGCACGTAGTTCATGGTAGACTTGTAGGTGATGCCTTTGAGGTCGGGGCTGGTCTCTATGATGTAGACGTACGTGGCTGGCAGGTAGAGGTAAACGTCCCCAGCCTTGACCGTGAGCGAGTGCCCGTTGATACTTATCTTGGCGTATCCTCTCTGGCAGAGGAAGAACCCGCATCTGTATGTGTACGACATGAGGTTGCCGTTGGCAGAGATGCGGTTTTCCAGGATGTTGAGGTCTATTCTCTGGAATGGCAGACTAATTCTTTTCATGGTGGCAAATTTAGGTGAATTTATCGGAAATAGCGCATTTTGACCTCAAAATATGCCGTGAAAAAACCCTAAAACGTACAAAAAGGACAAGATGTGACAAATATTGAACTTTGCGACGAAACAAAATAGGCGTACCTTCGCGCCGGAAAAACAGAAAGCATATAATAAGCGTATGAAAAAGACAACGTGTGGTATGTTTTGCTTCGTGATGCTGATGACTGCGGCATCGTGCGGAAGCAACGGACAAGAATCAAAGGAAGAAACTTATGTGGTGGGAGTGGACACGGTGCGTCAGGAAGGCGGCTGCGGTGTGATGCAGTTGCCTGGTCGCGTGGTGTCCAGCGCAGAGGCCAACGTCTCCTTCAAGGTAGCCGGCACGCTGGACAAGGTGCTGGTGAAGGAAGGTGACAAGGTGAGCGCAGGACAGCTGATAGCCGTCATGGACGCCACGGACTATAAGGTGCAGCTCGTCGCCACGCAGGCCGAGTACGAGCAGGTGAAGGCCGAGGCAGAGAGGGTGATGGGACTCTACGCCGATGGCGGTGCCACGGCCAGCCAATACGACAAGGCACGCTACGGCCTGCAGCAGATGGAGCAGAAGCTGGCCAACCACAAACACCAGGTGGAATACACGAGACTGAAAGCCCCCTTCAGCGGCACGGTGCAGAAACGCTACTTCGATGGCGGTGAGACCGTGGGAGCCGGTATGCCGGTGGTGAACATACAGGGTAACGGCGTGCTGGAGGTGGAAGTAAGCCTTCCTGCGGTGCTGTATATCCGTCGAGCCACGTTCTCCGGCTACACATGCACGCTGGACGTGGCTCAGGGCAAGGTGTTCGGGATGAAAGCCTACGGCATCTCGCCCAAGGCCAACGCCAACCAGCTTTACACCATGCGTCTGCGTTTCGACGAAGCTGACGAAACGATAGCCCCGGGCATGTCGGCCTGGGTGAACATCATCGGCGGCGACTCCTGCCAGGCGCGTATGTGCGTGCCGTCCACCTCTATCCTGGAAGACGGCGGACGCAGCTACGTATATATATACAATGTAAAGACATCAGTGGTGCAGAAGAAGGAAGTGGACGTAGACACGGTGAAGACTGACGGCACGGCGGTGGTATGCGGCGACATACACGCTGGCGAGCTGGTGGTGTCCACTGGCGTACACCACATAGCTGACGGCAATAAGGTGAAGCTGCTGGAGCCCGTGTCCAAGACCAATGTGGGAGGATTGCTATGATGGATTTCGGTAAATGGGCGTTCGCCAACCGCCTGCTGGTATATTTCCTCGTGGCGGTGTTCATGGTGGGAGGCGTGTATTCCTGCTATGAGATGAGCAAGCTGGAAGACCCCGAGGTGAAGGTGAAGCTCGCCATGGTGGTGACCACATACCCCGGAGCCTCGGCGCATCAGGTGGAGATGGAGGTGACGGACGTGCTGGAGAAGCGCATACGCACTATGGGCGACGTGGACAACGTGGAGAGCTATTCGTACAACGACCTCTCCATAATACAGGTGGAGCTGAGGAGCACACTCTCTAACGCCGACGTGGAACAGTGCTGGGACCGCCTTCGCCGTAAGGTGTACGACGCGCAGTCGGTGCTGCCCGCAGGTGTCAGTACGTCGGTCACCAAGGAAGACTTCTCCTCGGTGTACGGTATGTTCTACGCCCTCACTGGCGACGGGCTTGACGACGAGGAACTGACCGACTATGCCGAGCTGCTGAAGCGCGAGGTAGCCAACGTTTCTGGCGTGGACCGCGTGGAGATATACGGCAAGCAGAACTACTGCATCAACATACGCATGCTGCAGGACAAGATGGCCTCTCTGGGCGTGCTGCCCGTGGAGGTGATAGCCACTCTGCAGGGGCAGAACAAGACCTCGTACGCCGGATACTACGACAACGGCGATCAGAGGGTCCGCGTGACGGTGACCGACAAGTTCCGCAGCGTGGACGACATATCCCGGATGATAATACAGGGACACGAGGATGACCAGCTCCGCCTCTCCGACATAGCCGAGCTGGAGCGTACGGTGGAGAAGCCTGTCCGCAACGCCCTTACTTACGACGGGCAGCGAGGTCTCGGCATACTGGTGTCCGCCAGTTCGTCTGCCGACATCGTGAAGGTGGGCGCAGCGGTGAACTCCAAGATAGAGGAGCTGAGCGAGACGCGTTTCCCCACTGGGGTGGAATGTCATAAGGTCTTCTACCAGCCCGACCGCGTGATAGACTCGCTGGGCGACTTCGTGCTCAACCTTATAGAGTCCGTTGTCATCGTGGTGGTGGTGCTGATGTTTACCATGGGATTCCGCAGCGGTCTGGTGATAGGCGCCAGCCTGGTGGTCATAGTGTTCGGCTCGTTCCTCGTGCTGGGCAGTGTGGACGGCACCCTGCAGCGCGTGTCTCTGGGTGCCTTCATCCTGGCCATGGGTATGCTGGTGGACAACGCCATAGTGATAGTGGACGGTGTACTGGTGGACCTGAAGAAAGGACGTCCGCGCATGGAGGCGATGACGGATATAGGCCGACGCACCAGCATGCCGCTGTTGGGCGCCACGCTGATAGCCATACTGTCCTTCCTTCCCATATACCTCTCGCCCGACACGGCCGGCATATATGTCCGCGACCTCTTCATAGTGATAGCCGTGTCGTTGCTACTGAGCTGGATACTCGCCCTCACCCACGTGCCTCTGATGGCCAACCGCCTCTTCGCCCGTAGCGAGAAGAAACAGGACGACGGCGGCGAGGTGAAGCTCTACGACGGACGCTTCTACAACGCCCTTCGCTCCGTGCTTGGTTTCTGTGTCGGACACAGGGTAGGCGTGGTGTGTGCGGCTTTCGTGCTGATGGCGCTCACCGTCGTGGGATATCCGTTCATGAAGCAGGGCTTCTTCCCCGACATGGTGTATGACCAGTGCTACATAGAGTACAAGCTGCCCGAGGGGACCAACAGCACGCAGGTGGAGAAAGACCTGGACAAGATACAGGACTACCTGACCACACGCGGCGACGTGAAGCATGTGACGGCTTCCATAGGCGGCACGCCTGGACGTTACAACCTTGTGCGCACCATAGCCTTGCCGTCGCTTTCGTACGGCGAGCTGATAGTGGATTTCCAGTCGTCGGAGGCTTTGGACAGCAACGTCAACACCATACAGGACTACCTGACCGCACATTTCCCTGATGCGTACGTCAAGGTGAAGAAGTACAACCTGATGTTCAAGAAGTACCCCATAGAGTTGCAGTTCCAGGGGCCAGACCCTGCCGTCCTGCACGCTCTCGCCGACTCGGCGCGCAACGTCATGGGGCGTAGCGGCAAGGTCTCTCTCATCACCACGGACTGGGAACCCAAGGTACCTGTGCTGTGCGTGGACTACGACCAGCCCTCGGCACGCGCCGCTGGACTGACGCGCGGCGACCTCAGCCTATCGCTCATGTCCGCCGGCGGCGGACTGCCTGTCGGCAGCTTCTACGACGGCATCAACTCCAACAATATATACGTGAAGTGCGTGGACGAGAAGGGCGAGCCGATAGAGAACCTGCAGGACATGCAGGTGTTCTCCACCATGCCCTCCGTCGCCAACGCCATCAGCGAGGACAACCTCGTGCGGCTCAAGAGCGGCACGCTCAGCAAGCGCGACCTCTTGGACGACGTGCTTGGCACTATACCCCTGCGTCAGGTGAGCCGCGACGTGAAGGTGGAGTGGGAAGACCCTGTGGTGCCGCGCTACAACGGACAGCGCATGCAGCGCGTGCAATGCTCCCCCAATCCCGGTCTGGAGACGGAGAAGACCCGCGCCGAGCTGGCTAAGGAGATAAGCAAGATAAACCTGCCCGCTGGCTACAGCATGACGTGGCAGGGCGAGAAGGCCGCCAGCGACCGCAGCATGAAGTACCTCTTCCAGAACTTCCCGCTCGCCGTCATCCTCATGATAGCCATTCTCATCATGCTCTTCAAGGACTACCGCAAGCCCGCCATCATCTTCTGCTGTCTGCCGCTGGTGTTCGTGGGCGTGGTGCTCACCCTACTGCTTACCGGCAAGACGTTTACCTTCGTGGCCGTAGTGGGAGCCTTGGGTTTGATAGGTATGGTGGTGAAGAACGGCATAGTACTGATGGACGAGATAGGAGCACAGCTCTCCGCCGGCGTGCCTCCGGTGACGGCGTTGATAGAGAGTAGCGCCAGCCGTCTGCGTCCGGTGATGATGGCCTCGCTCACCACGGTGCTCGGCATGATACCTCTGCTATCCGACGCTATGTTCGGCAGCATGGCCGTCACCATCATGGGCGGCCTCCTCTTCGGAACGCTCATCACGCTGGTGTTCATACCCGTGCTCTATGCGCTCTTCTTCGGGATAAAGGGAAAATAACAAGCGTAAGCAAACACAATCCGATTACACACACAGACACATGAAACATATAGCGAAATTGACCCTTGCGGGCATCATGATACTCCCGTCGGCCGGCGTGTCGGCGCAGCGGCTCTCCATAGAGGAGTGCAGACAGATGGCTCTGGAACACAACAAGGACAAGGAGTCGGCGCACTTGTCCACCGAGTCGGCGCAGTACACCAAGAAGAGCGTGTGGGCGCAGTTCTTCCCCTCGTTCTCCTTGGCGGCATTCGGACTCTACGACACTGGCACGGCCAGCCTCTCTTTCCCAACGTCGGGGTTGACGCAGACGCTGGCATCGGTGGTGACGAGCGGTGTACAGAACGGCGCGCTTAGCGTGCAGCAGGCGCAGTGGCTCTCGGGCCTCGGCACCAGCGTGCCCAAGAACCTTGACGTGGCGGAGTGCAAGGTGGACTGGGTGTACACCGCCGCCCTGACGCTGAAGCAGCCGCTCTATATGGGCGGCAAGATACGAGCCTCGTACAGGATGGCCGACCTGGCTGTGCTGATGAACAGGCAGGGCGAGCGCCTGGCAGAGACGCAGGTGATACAGGGCACCGATGAGGCTTACGCCGGAGTGGTGAAGGCCGAGGAACTGGTGCAGGTGGCAGGCAAGTACGGCGACCTTCTCGCCGCCCTCCACTCCGACGTGGAGAGTGCCGTGCGCCACGGACTGGCCCTGGACAACGACCTGATGAAGGTGGAGGTGAAGCAGAACGAGGTGGCTCTGCAGCTGCGCCGCGCCGAGAACGCCGTGCGTCTAGCCAAGATGAACCTCTGTCACCACATAGGCAAGCCGCTCTCGTCGGACGTGGAGGTGAGTGGCGAGTACCCTGCCGTGGCCGACGCTTCCAC
>CAVHNA010000001.1:7702-41186 GCA_963637205.1 Bacteroidaceae bacterium | reverse complement strand
CTACAGACCGACGACGTGTCGGCGCGTCCGGAGTACGCGGTGCTGGAGCACAGTGCGGAACTGGCCAAGCAGCAGGAGAAGGTGGTGCGCAGTGACATGCGCCCACAGCTGGCCCTGCTGGCTAAGTACGGCTACACGCACGGTGGCAGGGTGAACGGCGATGCCCTGGTGGACGGGTGGAACTTCGGAGGCGGAGTCACCCTGAGCGTGCCCCTTTACCATTTCGGCGAGCGCACCAACAAGGTGAAGGCTGCTCGCACCAAGTGGCAACAGGCGTGTCTGGAGAAAGACAACAAGGAGGATATGATGCTGCTGGAGTTGGCGCAAGCCGCCAACTCGCTGGACGAGGCACGTCTAGAAGTAACGCTTTCGGAGAAGTCGCTCGCTCAGGCCGAATCAAGCATGAAACTCTCGGGGCAGAGATACAAGGCAGGTACGGAAAAACTCTCCGACTATCTGGAGGCGCAGGCCTCATGGCAGAAGGCCTATGAGACGAAAGTCAATGCCCACTTCCAATTGTATCTGTCTTCTGTGAATTATCTTCGCTCCGCCGGACATTTGGTGGAGGAGTAGAGGAGGTGGAGTCGCGCTGCCACGCCGGGTCGGGGTAAGCCGCCGCAGGCGTGTACTGCAAGTCCAGCTCGGGAATCTCCAGGTCGTCGTCCTCAGCCTTGTACGGTATCTCGTTCTTGTGGTAGGGCGTGATTTCCACCTGCGTGAATCCCGAGTTTATGATGTCCAGTTCCCTGGCGGCAGCCCGGCTCAGGTCTATGATGAAGCGTTTGGTGAACGGTCCTCTGTCCGTCACCTTCACTATCACCTCCTTCTTGTTGATGGGGTTGCGAACCTTCAGCAGTGTGCCGAGCGGAAATTTCAGATGTGCGCACGTCATGCTGTCCTTGTGGTACGGAGTGCCGTCGCTCATCTTGCGTCCGTGCAGCCTGTCGGAGTAGTACGAAGCCTTACCCTTGCTGGTGTCCTGCGCGGAGGCGGACAGCGACAGCCAGATGAAGGCTAGAAGAGCTGAAAGAACGGTCATTTTCATAACGCATTTGTTTTGTAGTTGTTGTAATCGTAGCGCAAGTTACGGATTTTATTCCGTTTACACAAACATTTGTTGTCTTTAGGACGTGAAAGCGGCGAAAACAGAACCGCGGACACGTCCTGACGCAGGTCTCTCCACGCTCCGCCACCCAATAACAGCCGTTGTTTGTACTCAAAAGCCACTTTCTGTCCTGCTTGGAGCCTTTGCGCTTGCAATCTTGTCTCTCCGAGAGCCGGATGAAGGCTTATGGGAAGTCGTTGATTGCAATCAACAGCCTCGCCAGGACTGAAAGATGCGCGGCGACTGCAATCGACAGTCTCACGGTAATAAATGTGAAGGTTTTATCTCTGGTCTCGTTTTTTTTCTCTAACTTTGCGTCCGATAAAAACAGTCGTAATGTATTGCGGTTTATGGGAATCAAAGGTTTTTTCAAGAAAATATTCAGTCCCTTAGTGTTTTGTAACTTTTTCGCCATGGCTCTGGTGGGGCTTGTGCTGGCCATAGGCACTTGGGTGTGGATGGACCGTTTCACTCGCCACGGCGAGGGCGTGAAGGTGCCCGACGTGAAGGGTATGCTCGTCTCTGACGCCACACTCGCCCTAGAACACGAGGGACTGGTGGCCACGGTCTCCGACTCCTCTTACAACAAGAGCCTCCCCGCCGGTACGGTGCTGGAGCAGACTCCTGCCGTAGGCAGTGTGGTGAAGACGGAGAGGAACATCTATCTGGTGGTGAATACAGGCCAGACGCCCACGCTCTCGCTCCCCGACATAGCCGACAACTGCTCTCTGCGCGAGGCGCAGGCACAGCTCAAGTCGCTCGGCTTCAGGCTCGGCCCTGTGGAGTATGTGCCGGGTGACAAGGACTGGGTGATGGCAGTCAAGTGCCGCGGACGCTATGTCTACGCCGGTGAGAGGATTCCCATAGATGCGCCGGTGGTGGTCGTCGTGGGCAATGATGACTCGGACGAGGACTACGAGGACTGGGACAGCATAGGCGGTGTGGATATGGACTCCTCCTTCACCGAAAGCTCTACAATGGACTTCTGACATGCTTGACCCCGAAGACGAACTGCTGGAGGAGGACGACGTAGCCGAGCCGCACGAAGAGTACGAGCATTGGCGTATAGAGGCTGACAAGGGGCAGGGAGTGGTGCGCATAGACAAGTTCCTGGCCGACCACGTACCCGGTACCAGTCGCAACCGCATACAGAAGGCAGCGGAAGCAGGATGTATACGCGTGGACGACCGTCCGGTGAAGAGCAACTACAGGGTGAAACCCGGCGAGACGGTGACGCTGGTGCTTGACCGTCCCAAGAGAGACTGGGAGATAATACCCGAAGACATCCCACTGGACATAGTGTACGAAGACACACAGCTGCTGGTGATAGACAAGCCGGCGGGCATGGTGGTGCACCCTGGCTGCGGCAACTACGACGGCACGCTGATAAACGCTCTGGCGTGGCACATGAAGGACAATCCCGACTACGACCCCAACGACCCCGACGTGGGACTTGTGCACCGCATAGACAAGGACACCAGTGGACTGCTGGTGGTGGCTAAGACCCCCGAGGCCAAAACCAGCCTCTGCAAGCAGTTCTTCTATCACACCACGCGCAGACAGTACAACGCTCTGGTGTGGGGACCCTTTGCCGAGGACAGCGGCACCATAGAGGGCAACATAGGCCGCCACCCCAAGGACAGGCTGCAGATGGCAGTCTTCCCCCCTGGCAGCGAGACAGGCAAACCCGCCGTGACGCACTACCGCGTGCTGGAACGCTTCGGTCCCGTCACGTTGGTGGAGTGTGTGCTTGAGACCGGGCGCACGCACCAGATAAGAGCGCACATGAGGCACATGGGACACCCCCTCTTCGCCGACGCCAGGTACGGCGGCGACCAGATACTGAGGGGAGAGCAGACCGCCTCGTATAGGGCTTTCATACGCAACTGCATGGAGATATGCCCTCGGCAGGCGCTGCACGCACGCACGCTTGGCTTCGTGCACCCCGAGACAGGAAAGGAAATGTTTTTTAACTCAGAATTGCCGCAGGACATGACGGCCCTGCTGGAGAAATGGAGAAGAACGATATGAAAAAGACAGTAGCGATAGTATGCGGAGGCGACACCTCCGAACATGACGTGAGCATGAGAAGTGCCGACGGCATAGAGTCCTTCATAGACAAGGACAGGTACAACGTTTACAAGGTGGAGATACACGCCGGCAAGTGGGAGACCATCCTCGCCAGCGGGAAGCGCAGCGCGGTGGACAGGAACGATTTCTCGTTCCTTGACGAGAACGGCCACAGGACGCGCCCCGACTTCTGCTATATTACCATACACGGCGTTCCAGGGGAGAACGGCATCCTGCAGGGATACCTCGACCTCATAGGCATGCCGTACTCCACCAGTGGCGTGTTGGTGGAAGCCATGACGTACGACAAGTTCGTGCTCAACAACTACATGCGCGGCATGGGAGTGAGCGTGGCGGACAGTATGCTGATAAAGGCGGGACATGACGCAGAGGTCTCGGACTCCGAGGTGTTGGAGCGCATAGGGCTGCCGTGCTTTGTCAAGCCCTCGCGCGGAGGGTCTTCGTTCGGCGCCGCCAAGGTGAAGACGGCAGCTGAGCTCCGCCCCGCCATAGAGAGAGCTCTGAAGGAGGGCGAGGACGTGATGGTGGAAGCCTTCATGAGCGGCACGGAGATAACATGCGGATGCTATAAGACGGCGAAGAAGAGCGTGGTGCTGCCCATCACCGAGGTGGTGACGGAGAATGAGTTCTTCGACTACGATGCCAAGTACAACGGACAGGTGCGCGAGATTACGCCAGCACGGCTCTCGGACAAGGTGACGGTGCGCGTGCAGAAACTGACGTCCATGATATACGACATACTGGGCTGTAGGGGCATCATCCGTATAGACTACATAATCACCGAGGGCGACAAGATAAACATGCTGGAGATAAACACTACACCCGGGATGACGGCCACCAGCTTCATACCGCAGGAAGTGCGCGCTGCAGGGCTCGACATTAAGGACGTGATGACCGACATAGTGGAGGGATGACGGACATTCAGCTAAGGACAAGAACTATGGAACAGAACGAATTTGACACCATACGCCCCTACGACGACGACGAGGTGAAGGGCGCATGGGAGGAACTGCTTCACGACAGGCAGTTCGTCAGCGTGATAAGGGGGTTCGCTCCCATTCCCGACTGGCTGGTGCGCCTCATCGGCAGGACGCTGTTCTTGGGTGTCCACAGCGCCACGGACTTCCAGTTGCGGTTCATGAAGCCAATCGTCAGGCTCATACTGAGCCGGTGCTCCACGGGATACTCTTTCGGCCATGACAATATAGAACGCGGTGACAAGCGTTACACTTTCGTCTCCAACCACCGCGACATAGTGCTGGACAGTGCCATACTCGACCTCATGCTGCACGAGGCGCACTTCGACACCACGTGCGAGATAGCCATCGGCGACAACCTGCTCATATACCCCTGGATAAAGAAACTGGTGAAGCTCAACAAGGCGTTCACGGTACGGCGCGGGCTCTCCCCCAAAGAACTGCTACAGAGCAGTCTGCTGACGAGCCGCTACATGCACCATGCCGTAGCCGACAAAAAGGAGAATATCTGGATAGCGCAGAGAGAGGGCAGGGCCAAGGACTCGGACGACCGCACGCAGGAGAGCGTGCTGAAGATGCTGGCCATGGGTGGCGACGGCACGCCGGTGGAAAGCCTGAAGGAACTGTGCATAGTGCCGCTCACCATCAGCTACGAGTACGACCCGTGCGACTACCTGAAGGCGCAGGAGTTCCATCTGAAGCGCGACAATCCAGCGTACAAGAAGTCGAAGAAGGACGATCTGGAGAACATGAAGGTGGGTATAATGGGAAAGAAGGGACACGTACACTACGAGGCGGCACCGTGCATCAACACCTGGATAGACAAGTTGGCCGACTTGCCGCGCACGGAACTCTTCGCGGCCATAGCCAAAAGGATGGATGCGGAGATACACTCCGGCTACCGCCTCTACCCGGGCAACTACGTGGCTGCTGACATGCTGTCTGGCGTGGACGAGTACGCAGCCAACTACACCTCGCAGGAAAAGGTGGACTTCGAGAACTACCTGCAGGAGAGGATAGACCTCATAAACATAGAGAACAAGGACGTGAACTTCCTGAGGAACTGCATCCTCGCCATGTATGCCAACCCTGTATTCAACAAGATAAAAGCCGAACTATGAGACTTTACCTTGCCCTTATGGCGTCTGCCGCACTGCTCGTGTGTTCGTGCGATGACGACGACGTTTACGACGAGACGTACCCCGACATAATCACGGAGATGGTGGATGTGGAAACCAACGCCAACGGCAGGATGACGCATCTGGTGACGGACGACGGCAAGTCATACGCCATCCTCAACGACCTCACCGGCTACCTGAGTAGCGTCATTTACCGTACCATTTGCGGATTCGTACCGTCTGGGGGCAACGCCACCGTCTACCAGATGAAGGGAGTGTACTTGCTGGGCGACTCCACCGCCGTGGCAGCTACGGATCCCGTGGCCGTGGTGTGCGCCTGGAGGGCTGGCAGGTACATCAACATGCAGCTGGCTCCGCTTTCGCAGGGAGGCACGCAGTGGTGGGGATATGCCGTGGGAGAACGTACGGAGGGACATCTTCACATCACCTTGCACCATCGGCAGAACTTTGACCCTGCGTCATACACCGTGGACACGTACGCCAGCATAGTGGTGGACAAGCTCGGGCTTGCTGACGGTGACACCATCACACTTCATGTCAATACACCAACAGGAGAAAAGGAATGGAACTTTCGGAAATAAAAGGTAGCATTGCTGTGCTGATATCCGGCGGCGTGGACAGCGCCGTGGTGGTTCACCGTCTGTGCGAGGCGGGACACAAGCCGGACCTTCATTATATAAAGATAGGCATGGACGGCGAGGATTCCTCGTGCAGTGCGGAAGAGGACATAGAACTGTCGCAGGCCACGGCACGCAAGTATGGGCTGAAACTGGAGGTGACGGACTTGCAGAAGGAATACTGGGACCAGGTGGTGACCTACGTGGTGGAAAGGGTGAAGCAGGGTCTGACCCCCAACCCGGACGTGATGTGTAACAGGCTGATAAAGTTCGGGGCTTTCGACACGCTGATAGGGCATCTCTACGACCATATAGCCACCGGACACTATGCCACCAATGTGGAGAAAGACGGCAAGATGTGGCTTGGCACTGCCCTTGACCCCGTCAAGGACCAGACCGATTTCCTCGCCCAGCTCTCATACTCTCAGTTGAACCGCACCATTTTCCCCATAGGCCATCTCATGAAGGAACAGGTGAGGCAGATAGCTGTAGACGCCAAGCTGCCGAGCGCACGCCGGAAAGACAGTCAGGGCATCTGCTTCCTGGGCAAGATAAACTACAACGACTTCCTGCGCCGCTTCCTCGGTGAGCAGGAAGGCAAGGTGATAGACATAGAGACTGGCAAGGTGGTGGGGCATCACTGCGGTTTCTGGTTTCACACCATAGGCCAGCGCAAAGGCCTTGGGTTGGGCGGCGGACCTTGGTTCGTGGTGAAAAAGAACGTGAAGAAGAACATCATCTTTGTGGCTCACGGATGGGGTACGCAGTTGCAATATGGTCACGACTTTCGCCTCGCCGACATGCACTTCATCACGGATAACCCGTTCCAGACTCCAGTCAATGTGCCCATACAGTTCAAGATACGCCACGTAGACCATTTTATGCCCGGCTTCATCTCGCAGGACGAAGAGGGCTATCATATCCATTCCGAAGAGCCCATCCAAGGCATAGCCCCAGGGCAGTTCGGTTGTATTTACGACGCTGAGGCGCATGTCTGTTACGGAAGTGGCGAGATTAGCATCTTCCGTAACAGGTGATACGCCTCAGTGTATCGGTAAAGTGTAAGTTTTTATTTCGCTCCCACCGCTTCCGCCCATGCAGTCTTGAGAAACGCTTCCTGCGTGGAAGGATGCTTGTCGGTGGGGACATGGCAGGTGAGTCCGCAACTCTCGTTCATACGAATGTAACCCTTCAGTGTGCCGTAGTCCGTGTAGATAGAGTCCGTGTGGTCTGTGAAGACGACGGTCTCTCCTAAGGCTTTGTCAAAAGCGGCGATGTCCGTGGAAAGGGCGTGAGCGTATTGCTTGAGGTCGAAATAGAGATGAGGCTGGAAGCCGTCGTAGCCCTGCAGTGTAGAATAGTCCACCGTGGTGCCCTTTGACAATACGTCCTTCATGGCGGAAGCGAGCCCGTCAAGAGCGGAAGTCTTGACAAGAGCCACCGTGGCGGACGAGTTGACGTAGCTGTCCATGTAAGCCTTGCATACGTCCGTCAGTCTGTGGTCGGGCTTGAAGAGCAAGGGGAGGATGGTCTGGTAAGGGAAACCTGCGCCCAAGACCTCGGAAGGCGACGCTATGATATAGTCGGCGGCGTGCCTGAGGTCGTAAAGCCCTTCTACTGATGACATGAAGCAGGCGTCGAAAATCAGATATTCCCAACTGCCGGCGGCCTCTATGGCCTTCGCCAACTGCGGTGTCTCCATGTAATCGGTGCCGTCTTCGCCGAAGAAGCGCGATCTGGTCTGAAGCAGGTATTCGTCGAATATCCCGGAGGGTACCCAGCCGCCTCCGTGCGACGACATGATGAGGCCGTACGTGTCGGTGGCGAGTTGCTGTCTGGTTTCCTTCAGAACGTTTGCCATGAAGGTCGTGTCCACGGACGATGTCTTCGCCGGGTTCCATTCCTTCAGCACAACTTTCTTCGTCCGTCCGTCCACCTTCTTTATCTCCAGCAGCTGCGTGTAGTTGCCTCGGTCGTAGAATACCGCTATCTTGCAGCTGTCGTTTACCAGACTGGGCGCGGTCTCCACTATGCGACGCAGGTTCTCGTCCATATACTCCTCCAGCCCCGTGCCGCTGCCCATCATGTAGAACACCACACTGTGAGTCTGCGCCTTTGTGACAGGAGGTATATAATTGTCATCGTCGCTGTCTGAGCAGGCAGCGACGATGAACAATGCGCAGAACGAGAATAACGCCAGAAGGTTATTCCATATATTCTTTTCCATTACAATATGCGTGAGTTTTCGTTGTAAGTGGTTTACTTTCTAAACTTCAACAGCTTTGCCGGCTTGACCACCCTTTGGTGGGTGAGTCTGCGCGAGAACTCCTTGGCTGAAGCCTGCGTGGCATCGTAGAAGTTGGTGGTGCCTGTCCACGTACCCTTGATGGTATGGTTGTTGTCGTCTATGAAGTCGAAGGTGAACGTGTAGTTGTTGTCGCTGTTCTTCTTCACTTGCATAGTACCACCGTAGATGGGAGCCAGCTTGGTGCAGTATCCTTCTGAGTCGATGGTGTTCATGTCGCCGTACCAGCAGTACGCCACTTCACCGCCGCCGTACGTCTGGAAGCCGGGGATGAGTTGGTAGCCCTCCAGCTTGTCGGAGACTACGTACTCGCATTCCTTCAGGTTCTGTCCGTCAGCTACGGGCGTCAGCACTTCCAGTGTGAGGTAGTCGTCCTGGTACGTTTCTGTGGTGGACACGAGGTCTATGCGCCATGAGTTGTAGCCTTCCTTCATGTCTTCACCGAGGAAGAACGCTGTGGCTTCGGCGGAAGAGTGGAAGTGCAGGTCCACGTTTTCGTCCAACTGGCTCCACGGACGCTTGACATTGTTCTGGTTCGTGTCGTTGTCGTTGTAGTTGGTCATTACCACCGTTCCGTTGTAAGTGGCATGGAGCTTTATGCCTTCGGGAGTCTGGAAGTTGAAGTCTACGCTGTAGCCTTCGCCCTGCTCCTTCACTTCCATCGTACCGCTGTCAACCAAGCCCAGGTATTTCTTGCCTGTGACTCCGTCGACACGCATGAGGTATGCGCCTATCACCGTCTCGCTCTCTAGGATGGTCTGTACGCTGCCCTGCATGATTTCGAACGGTACCCAGTTGATGATAGGGCTCTTGTTGGGACGCACCTTGTATGTGCCGGCTGCGAGAGGCGGGTTGGTGACGTTGTAGTCGGCCAGCTTGGGCATGAAGCCAGGGATGTAGAGGTAGTAGCCGTTAGCGAGGCTGCCGTTCTCGTCCACTGTGCCGGAATAGAATGTGATGCCGAAGTCGTCGCAATGGGGATAGAAGAAGTTGCCCCAGTAGCGTCCCTGCTCATATTCCAGAGTCACGTTCTGGTCTTCCTCAAAGTCCTCGTACTGGCTTGTGGAGGTGTACGTAAACGCAATGGAACCCTGGAAGTGTGCCTTCACGGGGTCGCCTGACAGCAGCGTGCCGTCAATGGTGATGTCGTAGATGTCGCCATCGCGTGTCACTTTGATTTCGCCGCTTGTCAGGGGGGACATGGAAAGGCCGTCGTCCTCGTTTGTCTCATCTGCGGTGCGGAATGTAGCGTAGGTGTATGAGGGGTTGAATGAGAACGCCTCGTCCTTGCCTGGCTTGTACGTGCCTTCCGGCAGTGTGGCGTTGTAGGGGTCTTCGTCCGCTTCGGCGAGCAAATCCAGCTGCATCATCATGCTGCTTGTGGTGCCGGGCATGCCGTTCTCGTCAATTTCGCCGAGCGCAAGTACTATGGCATAGTCGCCGAGTGTGCCGGACTCCGTGTACGTAGCCGCCCCTGTACGCTCGAACTCTATCCCGCCCGAAGTGGCCTCGTCGGTGGTTACTTCAACGTACGCCACCTTAGAGGTTTTGCCCGTCTTGCCTGTTGCCGAGGCTACGAAGGTGTACTCGGTGTTGGGGTCAAGGTCGTTGATGGTGACCTTAGCCGTGTCGTTGACTACGGTTACCTTGTTGCCGTCGTCAAGCGTTATGTCCGACATGTCGGTCATGTCCGACGCATCGGCGACTCGTGTCGACTCGTCGTCGTCCTTGAAGGAAATCAGCTCCCATGTGCACTCCACGGCGTTGGTCGTTACAATAGCGAACGACAGGCTGGTGGAGGACTTGTCCGTAACCTCTATCTTTGAGATTGTGGGCACTTCGTCGGGGGCGGGATTTTCGCCCTCCTTGGAGTCTGAACAAGCGCAAAGGCCCAATGTGAGTTGGGCCAATGCGATGAATGTCGGCAGAATGTTTTTCGTTATCTTCTTCATACCTGAAACATTTGCTTCTTTTTTACTCTGCTATCTCTCCTGTGTATTCACCTACGAAACGCTGGTCGTTCTCTGTGGTGATGTCGAACTTGATGGTGTAGTTATTGCCGTCCTTGCTGACTGTAGCCTGTCCGGACTTGTAGTGTCCGCCCAAGCCAGAAGTGGGATAGTAGTCAAGGTATGAAACGGTGCTGCGGATGGTTCCGGCTGCGTCTGTAGAAGCCACAGTGTATGTGCCAGGAGTAAGCTCGGTGGCGCTCTCCTCGCAGACGAATGACATAGCCATCTCCGTAGTCCAGTTGGTGTCGTTCATCTTGAGGTAGAACTCGCCGGGAACGGGGTTGTTGTTGTCAATGCGCTTGCAGGCGCTGAGGGTGACTGAAATCTCGTCGTAGATGTTGATGCCGCTGATTTCGCCTTCATACGTAGCCTTTATGTTGGGAGTCTCGCTGTCGTCCACTACCAGGTTAGCCACGATGGTGTACTTCTTGGTCTCAAGGTCGGCTGTAACTTCCACTGTACCGCTGACAACCTTCACGGAAGTTGCGTCGGCGTTCTTCTTGTAGTAAGTGTAATTGAGGTTGTTGTTGACAACGCACTTGCCGTCGGTCTTGGATTCAGTCACGGTGTACGTTCCAGAGGGCAGGTACTTGTATCCTTCGCAGTACATATCCATAGCCAGAGTCTCCTGTGTCTCGGAGTTAGAGAGTACTACGGAATAGTTGGATGAGCCGTAGCCCTGACCTGTTGCGGTGTTGAATACTACCTCTACAGGCTTTGCCATGTTCTCGCCTTCTCCGCTGTAGTCACCGACGAAACGCTGTCCGTTCTCGGTGGTAACATCAAAGTGGATGGTGTATACGTTGTCTTCCTTGCTGACTGTAGCCTGTCCGGACTTGAGGTGTCCTCCCAAGCCAGAAGTAGGATAGTAGTCGATGTAGGAAACTGCGTTGCGGATAGTTCCGGCAGCGTCGGTGGAGTCTACAGTGTATGTGCCGGGAGTGAGCGCCAAGGCGTTTTCCTCACATACAAACGACAACGCCATCTCCGTAGTCCAGTTGGTGTCGTTCATCTTGATGTAGAACTCGCCGGGAACGGGGTTGTTGTTGTCAATGCGCTTGCAGGCATTCAGGGTGATGTTCAGCTCGTCGTAGATGTTGATGCCCTTGATTTCGCCCGTGTACTTCATCTTGACGTTTGTGCTTTCGGTGTCGTCCAGTATCACGTCGGCGAAGATGGTGTACTTCTTTGTCTCGAGATCGGAAGTCACGGTCACGGTTCCGCTCTTTATCTTCACGGCGTCGGAGTTAGCGTCCTTCTTGTAGTAAGTGTACGCAATGTTGTTGTTGACAACGCACTTGCCGTCAGTCTTTGATTCCGTCACGGAGTACGTTCCGGAAGGCAGGTACTTGTATCCTTCGCAATACATGTCCATCGCCAAGGTCTCTTTGGTGACGGAGTCCGTGAGCACTACGGAATAGTTGCTTGAGCCATAGCCCTGGCCTGTAGCGCTGTTCAGCTCGGTTGAGCCGAAGTAGGGGTCGATGATTTTGTCGTTGTCATCGTCGCACGATGTCATGACTGAAGGCAAAACTATTGCCGACAGTACCCAGAGAAATTTCTTCACAGTGTTCATTGTCATTGTCTTTGAGATTATTTGTTATGTATTGAAAAAATCTCTGCAAAGGTAGTATAAATATGTGGGAAATGTGTTCTTTTTGCAATAATTCGCCAACTTGAAGTTTTTTTCTTTGCAAATATTATCTGATTATATGAAAATATTGATACTTTTGCAACGTAAGACAGCCTTTTAGAGGAGAAAGAAAGAGAACAATTAACCAAATACAAAACTTTAACAATCGTAAAAAGAACATGAAATTGAGAAACCATCTTGGTCTTGCCCTGCTGTCAGCGGCAAGCCTAATCGGTCAGTCAGCATGGGCTCAGCATGTACACGACTATGTCAACGGCATCTGCATCTACGAAGACTGCGTCGCTCCGGACAAGTATGAGACGCCCACCGTAGCGGACGACGGCTTCTACGAGCTGCGCAATGCCGGCAACGTGGAGTGGTTCGGCTGGGACGTGGCCCAGGGAAACATCACCGCATGTGGAAGAATGATGAATGACATTGACTTCGAGGGCAAGGAAAACCTGCACAGTCCCATCGGGCCCAACGAAGGTCACAAGTTCGACGGAACGTGGGATGGCCAGGGCCACCGCATCACCAACATGATACTGAACCTGCCCGAGAAGGAAGGCGTGGGCTTCTTCGGTATGCTCCGCGGCAACGGACCCGACGTCACCATCAAGAACACCATCATAGACAAGACCTGCTCCATCACCGGCAAGCACCGTGTGGGAGCCTTCGCAGGATGGACGCAGAACACGGGCTGCACCCTTATCATGGAGAATCTGGTCAACGAGGCCAACGTCACCGCCGTTACCGGTTCTGACGCCGGTGCCATAGTGGGAGGCCGGTACAACGGCAGCGCCCCGCGGTGGCGCATTCGCAACTGCGTCAACACCGGCAAGATAACCGCCAACGGCTATGCCGCAGCGGTGGCCGGATGGATGGGCGACAACGCCAGCAATATCGTGGAGAACTTCATCAACCTCGGCGTGATAGAAGGCTTCAACGGCGAGAGCAACATCGTCCGCACCAGCGGTTTCTCCGCCAATGTGAAGAACATCTACGACTTCAGCGGCACTGAGGGTGCCGTGCAGGGCGTGGTGGACGGACTCACCGCCGAGGACGTGGTCAACGGCAAGTTGGCGTACATCATCAACGGCGACCAGAGCGTGGTAAGCTTCTACCAGACCCTCGGCGAGGACGAATATCCCGTTCCGTTCGACACGCACAAGCAGGTGTATTTCGACGGTAGCATCACGTGCGACGGCACGCCCCTTGAAGGTACGTACACCAACACCGCCACTACTCCGTCCATCGACAGCCACAAGTTCGTGGACGGCGACTTCTACTGCCAGACGTGCGGCCAGGTCAACCCCGACTTCTGCGAGAAGGTGGACGGCGTATACCAGCTGAAGAGTGTGAAGGACGTGGAGTGGTTCTCCGTGATGGTGAACTCCGGATACACCACGATAGACGCGTACCTGACGTGCGACCTCGACATGACGGATGCCGGGGAGTTCTCTCCCATAGGCACGAGAGCCAGCGCGTACAAGGGCTCTTTCGACGGCGGCTACCACACAGTCAGCAACCTCGACCTCTCGGCGTGGACTGACTCCGAGTGGATAGGTTTCTTCGGGCATATCAACGGCGGCGCCACCATCAAGAACCTTCGCCTTGACGAGACGTGCGTGCTGATGGGTAAGAACGGCGTGGGTCTGATAGGCGGCAGCAGCCTGTCGGGCGACATACACCTCACCAACCTCGGCTTTGAGGGCAGCGTGGAGACGGCCACCGGCGGTGGCGGAGGCATCATAGGCTCCAACACGGGCAGCGCGGCCAAGATATATATGGAGAACTGCTACAGCACCGGCACCATCATAGGCCAGAAGGAGTGCGGAGCGTTCAGCGGATGGCTGGGCAGCAACTCGCCGGTGGTGCGCAACTGCTGGAGCACCGCCACCGTGTCGGCGTACGAGAACGAGGGCAAGTACCTGTTCCGCCACAACAACGGCACGGCGGAGAACTGCTACTGCACATACGGAGCGCAGGGCAACATCATAGACTTTGAGGAACTGGAGACAGGCGCACTCTGTTACAAGCTTAACGGCGACCAGAGCAACGTCACCTGGGCGCAGACCTTGGGCGAGGACGCCGCACCCACCTTCATGCCTGGACACAAGCAGGTGTACCCGGCCATGGAGCTGAACTGCGACGGCTCTTATGACGCCGGCGTGATGACGTTCACCAACGACTCCGGTTCTGCAGGCCGCAAGCCCCACGAATACGTGGACGGCTTCTGCAAGAACTGCAACGACGAGAATCCCGACTATCCCTTCATCCGCGTCTTCACCAACGCCGACCACGACACCACCGGCGGCTACACCACGGACAACTCCGGCGACGGCTCCGGACTGGCCATCAACAACAGCGTGGCGGAGCACTGGAACATGAAACGCTTCAACACGTACCAGCAGGTGACAGGCCTCCAGGCGGGAGTCTACAAGCTCCGCGTGCAGGGCTTGCAGCGCGTGTGCCAGTGGGACAACAACGGAGCCGAATACGGCGAGGGCATCCTCAACGAGAGCTACGTTCCGCTTTACCACAGCAGCCAATACTACGCCGTGTCAGGCGGCAAGAAGGTGGCGGGCACATTTATGGACATCGCCGATGACGGCCAGGAGGAAAGCGTCAAGGAGACCGAGAACTTCAACGACTACACGGGCCACTACGTACCCAACTCGCTCGCCGCTTGCCGCAAGTACTTCGCCAAGGGACTCTACTGGAACTCGCCGCTCTACTTCTACGTGGCAAGCGAGAACGACACCGTCAGCATTGGCGTGGAGAACGCCATGTACGAGTACGGCAACTGGACGGTATGGGACACGTGGCGCCTGGAGTACGTAGGCAACGACGCGGCCAGCTACGAGCTGATACGCACCCAGCAGACGGCCAACATACCCGACCTCAGCACGCTTGACGCCAAGAAGTCGTACACCGAAGCCTTCGAGGAAGCCAAGGAGAACATGGAGAACGCCACCACGCTCGACGAGATACTCGCCGCCGCTGACGCTCTGTCCACCAACCCCATGCTCATCCGCCAGAGCCACCTGGCTTACCAGACATACGACGCGGCAGTGAAGGCCGTGATGGAGGAGCGCGCCAAGCAGGACAACCTCAACGGTCACATGGCCGACCTGCTCGACACTTACCTCGAAGGCTCTGAAGAGAGCGTGGAGGGACTGCCCCACGGCACCTACCTTTATATAATGGAGGAGAAACCTCTCGACGACGGACAGCTTGCCGAGGAGGCCACGTTCCTGCAGGAACTCCTCAAGCTCGCCATCAAGAACAGCGTCAGCGAGGGCGCAGACATCTCCAACCTTATCGTCAACCCCGCCTTTGACGAGGACGCCAACTTCAAGGGATGGACCGAGACGCACACGCAGCTGAGCTCGGCCGGCAGCAACTTCAGCAGCAACTCTGGCTTCACAGACATCTACCCCGTAGCGGGCACGTGGAACACCTCGTTCGATGTCTACCAGGATATGGAGGAAGGATTGCCCGACGGCGTCTACATGCTGGAGGCTCCCGCGTTCTTCCGTCCCGGCGGCAACGGCATGGGTGAGTACGACGGCTCCGACTTCGTCACCGCCTCGCTCTACCTCAACGACTTCGCCACTCCCGTGATGAACATCTACAAGGGCCAGGTGCTCTACGACGACGCTATCAACGGTGTCAACTGCCGCTACGACGCTTCGGGCGACGCCGACGCTCCGCACAACGGAGAGAAGACCACCGCCCAGGACTTCGACACGGGCGAGGGCTATGTGCCCGAACAGCGCGAGGCCGTCAGCTTCGCCTTCGCCGGAGGCAGGTACGTCAACAGGGCGTACGGCATCGTCACCGGCGGCAAGCTGCGCATAGGCATACGCAACACCGGCAAGCCGTACTACGATAGCGAGATGACCATGTGGGGCAAGTTCAAGCTCGTGTACATGGGTAACAACGAGGAGGCTCTCGACAAGATGATAGACAACTTCGAGGCTTACAAGAACGCACTCTCACACGTGCAGGCACAGGCCGACCCGTACCTCTTCAGCCTGTCGCACATCACCGCCATAGAGGCTCTCCTCGACAAGGCCAGAAACGCTTCAGACGTGGCAGCCAAGATGGCCGCCGCCACGGAGATAAAGGACGAGATCAACTCCATAGCCTCCAGCAACGCCATATACGAGAACCTGAAGGTGCTCACCGAGTGGTGCTATACGGAGGGCGACTCGTACATCGACTCCGACCCGGAGAAGTACGAGGCCCTGGTTTCGGTGGGCGACGAGATGCAGGACATCGTCTACTCCGGCAGCCTCACCGACGAGGAGGCTCTGGCGTACTACGAGTCTGTGCTTGACAACGAGGCCATAGGCGGAGGTGTCTACGTGCAGGGCGACGTGGTGGACGCCGACGGCAACGACGTGGCGTACGCCGACATCACCACACTCTATCCCCTCACCAAGGGAGCGGACGGCAAGTACACCGGACGCGTGAAGTTGCAGAACCGCACCAACCTGCCCAACTCGCAGAACCGCGCCGGCATATACTTCAGCCGCCTCACCGCCAGGTACAAGTGCCCCGCGGCCACCGCACGCTTCGTGACGCCTGCCAAGGGCGAGTTCACGGTGACGGCCGGCGGAGGTGACGACTTCCAGGCTCTCGGAGGCGAGTTCAACGTGACGCTCGACCTCGAGAACATGACCGTGGACTTCGAGGCTGTGGAATATCCGTGGAACGACGATGTCTTCGTGGTGGGCTCCCTGCTCGACGACGAGGGCAACGACCACCGCTGGAAGAACGATGAGATGCGTCCGCTGCACCACCAGGGCAACGGTGTCTACGAGGGCGACGTGACGTTCTTCAAGGACTACAAGCACGCTGCTGAGGGCGACTTCCTGACGTTCACCGTCTTCGCGTGCCGCGCCACCACAGGCTTGCACGAGTACACCAAGAGCTCCGTCCGCGGAGGATGGAGCGAGTCGCGCTACGGAAGCGAGACCAACGCGCTCGTCATAGAGGACGGAGTGCCCGTCACCGGACTCATCCGCGGTGCCGACCGCCAGTGGTGGGTGGTATGGGACAACGAGATTGACTTCGTGAAGTACCACATCGTCTTCGACATGAACAACGGTTCGCTCACCATCGCTAAGGACGTGCAGGACTACGAGGATGGCATAGACGCCGTGGGCTCCGCTCAGGTGGCCGACGCGCAGGCGGTCTACAACCTCAGCGGCCAGCGCGTCTCGCATCCCGCCAAGGGCATCTACATCGTAGGTGGCAAGAAGGTGATGTTCAAGTAACGCCGCAGTATAGCATCCCAACTCAAAGGCGCGCTCCCCAACGGGGGCGCGCCTTTGTCCGTAGACAACATTCGCGTTAGCGCCATGCGCGATTATGTTTCCGCCGCTAGTAGGAGCGTTTGCGTCAAACGCGACCCTTGTTGCGATGGCAGTATTTGCGTTAGCGCCATGTGCGATTATGTTTCCGCTGTTAGTAGGGGCGTTTGCGTCAAACGCGACCCTTGTTGCGATGGCAGTATTCGCATTCGCGCCAAGCGCAACCATGTTTTCGCCGGTAGTAGGAGCGTTTGCGTCAAACGCGACCCTTGTTGCGCCAGCAGTATTCGCATTCTCGCCAAGTGCGACCATGTTTCCGCCGTTAGTAGGAGCGTTTGCGTCAAACGCGACCCTGCCCCCGCTCATGCGCGAAGGCCTCACCGCCTCTTCCGTAATGCCGTCGTATTAGTACGACGATATGTTTTCGTTTGATTTTGCATCGTCGTATTAGTACGACGATATATTTTCACTTGATTTTACATCGTCGTATTAGTACGACGATATGTTTTTGCGTGATTTTGCCTCGTCGTATTAGTACGACGATATGTTTTCGTTTGATTTTGCTTCGTCGTATTAGTACGACGGTATTTTTTCGCTTGATTTTGCTTCGTCGTATTAGTACGACGATATGATTTTGCTTGATTTTACATCGTCGTATTGGTACGACGATATGTTTTCGTTTGGTTTTGCATCGTCGTATTAGTACGACGATAAGAAACCGTTTTTCGGCATAGTGTTGACGGTAGGAGGCGCATTTGCGTCCGCTCGGCGACGAAGGAGACGCTTGCCAGAGCAAGAAATGCGCCCTAGCCGCGTTTCATTTTCGAAGGTATTTTGCCGTCTATCTGTTTGGGTCGCGTTTGTCGCAAACGCTCCTCCTATGTTTCCTCTTGCGGATTGCGTCTCGTCGATGCGCTCCTGCTATGTTTCTTCTTGGGTCGCGTTCGTGCCGAAACCGTAAGGGCGTATAACGTCAAAGCGGAAAGAGGTGCACGGGAGTCTCAGCTCCAATGCACCTCTTTCTCTTGCTGGCGGCTTAGCGAAAAAGTCTGTACTACCGCTCCGGAAAACTGGTCTCACTCGCGTTGGCGAGCCGCAGAAGTCGCTCCACCGTGATGTCGTGCCGCGGCTGGAAGTGGGCGGAGCGCATGTAGTCAAGCAGGGAGCTGTAGAAAGCCCGCCCTTCGGGATGCCCGGCCGCCAGCACTTTGCCGAGGTTGGCGGTGCAGAGCAGCAGCTTGCCTTTGCCCACCTTCCACTCCATGACGATGCCCAGCTTGTGGTTGCGCTCCACGTTGTCTATCACCTGCACTATGGGCAGGTAGTCGGAGGGCATGCTGTCAAGTATCAGCGGGCGCGCGTTCTTCACGATGTCGAACCACTGCCAGTTGGTGTGGTTCTCGGTGGGGAAGCCGTTGAAGATGGGGTGGCCGGGGTCGGTGAGTATGCCCAGCGTGCCTGGCGAGACGGTCTTGCCGGCGTTCTGGCAGATGGTCTTGAACATGCGGTAGTTCCAGTAGTCGGTCTGGAAGAGAGCCCCCACGGTGTTGGCGAGGAAATCCGGTGCCCACAGCACGCTGGCACCTTGCTCCAGCTGGCGGACCACGTCGGCGGACATCACCTTGGTGACGGTCACACCATTATTATATATACGCGCGTGAGGGTAGACCCAGATGTTGTAGGTGTTGTGGCTGTCGGTGCCCTCTATCCGTAGGCTGAGCAGCGACTGCCGCGCCGTGTCCGCGTGGACGGGCAGGGAGAACGTGCCTACGTCGAGCAGTCCCTCGCCGTCGGGCAGAGCCATGGAGCCGCTTTCGTCGTCTATGCTCCAGACGAGCGTCTTGCCCTTGAGCGAAGACTCGCCGTAGTTGGCCACCTGCACCGCGGCGCGCAGGGTGTCACCCTCTTCGTAGCAGAAACGGTCGGTGACGAGCAGCGGCACGACGGGCGAGCACCACTGCCGCCACTCGCGCAGAGTGACGAGTCGCTTGCTGTCCATGAAGGCGTCAAGTACGCCCACGTATGCGCTGCCCTGTCCGGGGTAGTCCTGGAGGTCGAGAAGCTGGAAGCCCGACATGTGGCGCGTGCGGAGGCACATCTCTATGTCGGCCTTGTAGAGCTGCGCGCTCCACAGTCCGGACGCCACGTGGAAGTCCTCGGCCTGCCGCAGCATGCCCGCGTCGGCCAAACGGCGGCGGAACACCTTGAGGTTGTAGGGTTGCAGCACGCCGGTGTACTTGTCTATCTCGCCGTAGTCGGGGTAAGTCTGGAACTGTCCCGTCTCGTGCGAGATGACAGGCACGGAGGCCTTGTCGCACGCCTCGTCGAAGTTGCGCAGTGTGCCGGGATAGAAATGGTTGAGCGTGCCACCGTCGCAGGCGTCGGCAAAGGAGAACGAACCGCGTGTGTGGGTGCCGTACTCTCCCCACTTCTCGCCTCCTATGCGGCAGGTGGTGATGTAGTCCATGCCCGGCTGTATGCCTTGGAAGCCCAGATAGCAGTTGCTGCCGAAGGTGTAGAACTTGTCGGGCGCGATGCGGCAGAAGTCGTCCACGAACTCGCGCATCTTGTCTATGCTTCCGCTCAGCTCATTGCCCAGCGCCATCATACGGAAAGAGGCGTGGTGGCCATACTCGCGCAGTATGTTCTCGCCCTCTTTGTGGAGGAACGCCATCAGTGTGGAGTCCTTGTCGTCGAACGTTCCCCAGAAGGGGAGCTCGGGCTGCAGGAATATGTGCACGCTGTCCGCTGCCGCGAAGGCGGCCTCCGGTGGGCACCAGGAGTGGAAGCGGACGTGGTTGATGCCGAACCAGTCGCAGGTGTAGAAGTAGTCGAGCCACGACTGCACGTCCATCGGTGTGTGTCCCGTGAGAGGCCATACGCAGGCGTCGTGCTTGCCGCGAAGGAATATCCTGTGGCCGCCCAGCGAGAAGTATGGGTGCCCGTCCGTGCCGGATCGCTCTATCTTGAATGTGGAAGTGTCCCAGCCGCCACTCCCTTTCTTTTCGTCGGCCTCAGTTTTTCCGTTTCGTATCTTCTCTTCGTCGGCTTTGGCTCTTCCGTTTCGTCCTGCTTCGGTCACTCCCAACTCCATTCTGCCTATGATGCCGTTCCAGTTGGTCTGGGTATCCTCGCTGTATGCGTGGCTCGACGCGTAGATTTGTTCCGGCACTCCGCGTGAGTTGTCCACCACCACCGTCAGCAGATGCTTGCCCGGCTTCAGGGCTGGCAAGGCATAGTGGTGTGGAGTGGAGATGTTGTTGCAAGAGTCTATCGGCGCACCGTCCAGATAGACCCACGTGGGTTTCGTGCGTTCAAGCAAAAGTGTAAGCGGACGCTTCTTCCACGCCTTGGGAATGTCGACCGTACGCGAATACGATGCCTTGCCCTTGTAGGCCGAGATGCGTGTGAGGCGTGCGGTCTCTGTGGTGTCGGTGGGGGCGTTGCCCAGTCCGTTGGTGTCTATCGTGCCCGGCAGAGTGACCGTCCTCGTCTCCTTGCTGTCACCGAGCGTCACGCTCCACTGGCCGGCAAGGCTGATAGTCTTCACAGTGTCGGCGTTCTTGTCGTCGGCCGCCTGCATCGGTGTTGCCGACCACAGCGCAGCCGAAATAATCAGGGCTTTAGTGTATTGGGTAATCATAGTAAAACGTTCGTTGTGTGATGCGGCTGCAAAAGTAGCAATAAAAAACGAGAAACGGCGAACGGACATAAAAAAAGAGTCACTGTCAGTCCTTTGCTCTATCGGCTGAGCTATGGCGCAAAAAAAAGAGTCACCCTTGCTAAGTAACTCTTTTTGTGTGGTACCACCAGGAATCGAACCGGGGACACAAGGATTTTCAGTCCTTTGCTCTACCAACTGAGCTATGGCACCATTCTGTTTTGCGTGTGCAAAGGTAGGCATAATAATCCGTTCGTGCAAGTGTTTGCAAAAAAAACTTCGCAAAGCAGTTCTAGTTGAATATTTTTTCGTACCTTCGCGGCGGAGAAATTCATTAGGAGATTTCCATTCGGATAGTAGCGCAGTTGGTAGCGTACTACGTTCGGGACGTAGGGGTCGGGAGTTCGAGTCTCCTCTATCCGACAAGCCTGGAAGATGCTTCCCGGCTTTTTTTGTGTTCAGAGGTTTTGACTTACCACCCAGAATCAAAAACATTGTGGTAGAGTTGCACATGTCATTGGTAACATACCGCTCCTTCTTCATAGACAAGACGGATGAGGCTCTCAGAGCGGCCGTTGACTACTGCAAGGGAAAAGAGTAAATCGTCATTGTCATAGATGGTTTCGTTTGTGCATATTTATGCATGTGCAAGCACCTGTATGCATAAAAATAGTTATAAAATGCGTGTTTCGTGCAATAATATGCGCCTGTTTGCAACAAATGCCGTATCTTTGCAGGAGAAAAAGGCGAAGGAAGTATGCAAGACAGAAAGATGCGAAAGCATACAATACGGATGATAGTGGGCTCGCAGAGGATAGACAGTCAAGAACAGTTGTTGGCTGAGCTGGACAAGGCGGGCTTCGCATGCACTCAGACCACATTGAGCAGGGATTTGAGACAACTGCGTATAAGCAAGTTGCGTATGCCCAACGGTAGGAGCGTGTACGCTTTGCCGTCCGAGATGCCGAACATGGACACTCTGTCGCATGAAGATTTGGAAAAGACCAAGTGGAGCGTGTTGCTTTCAGGTAACATAATGGTGGTGCACACACCTCCTGGGCATGCCGGCATGGTGGCGTACGACATAGACAAGATACGCCATCCGTTCTTCATAGGCACCGTGGCCGGTGACGACACCGTGATAGTAGTGATGGCGGAGAACGTGGCCAAAGACGACGCCAAGCGTGCTATTCAGAGCATACTGCCTCAGCTGGCGAAATGAAATCACACACATTATAATATTATATAGTATCATAGAGGAAGAGAAATAGCAAGATGAACGACGTAAAGTGCGAGGACATAAAGGTGATGGTGGCGGACGCAAGCCATGAGGTGTATGTGGATACCATACTGGACACTATACGCGAGGCCGCCAAGAAACGCGGTACTGGTATAGCGGAACGTACGCATGAGTACGTGGCTACCAAGATGCGTGAGGGTAAGGCTGTTTTGGCATTGCACGGCGACGAGTTCGCCGGCTTCAGCTACATAGAGACATGGGGCAACAAACACTATGTCACCACTAGCGGCCTCATAGTACACCCGCATTATCAAGGCTTGGGTGTGGCCAAGCGCATTAAGGACTACACCTTTACGCTTGCACGTCTCCGTTGGCCTCACGCCAAGATATTCAGTCTCACTAGCGGAGATGCGGTGATGAAGATGAACACGGCGCTCGGGTACGTGCCGGTGAGCTTCAACCAGCTTACCGACGACGACGCTTTCTGGCACGGATGCCAGGGGTGCTGCAACCACGACATACTGGAACAGAAACAACGTAAGTTTTGTGTCTGCACAGGCATGCTGTGGGATCCTGGGAAACATCATGGTGAACCTACATCGTTGGAGGTGATAAAGGACGTGATGCGCGCCCTAGTGTTGAGAGGACTGGAGTAAGTGACAAAGGAAAGTAAATATAAAGGAAGAACAACAATATAACGAATATGGAAGCTAAGAAGAAAGTGGTGGTAGCGTTCAGCGGAGGACTGGACACCAGTTATACGGTGATGTACCTTGCCAAGGAGAAGGGTTATGAGGTATATGCCGCCTGTGCCAACACGGGCGGTTTCAGTGCGGAACAACTGAAGACCAACGAGGAAAACGCCTATAAGTTGGGTGCGACGAAGTACGTAACTCTGGACGTTACACAGGAGTATTACGAGAAGTCCCTCAAGTATATGGTGTTCGGCAACGTGTTGCGCAACAACTGCTATCCTATATCAGTCAGCTCTGAACGTATATTCCAGGCACTCGCCATAGCCCGTTACGCCAACGAGATAGGGGCCGGCGCTATAGCTCACGGCAGCACCGGAGCCGGCAACGACCAGATACGTTTCGACATGACGTTTCTGGTAATGTGCCCGGGAGTGGAGATTATCACCCTCACCCGCGACGGCAACCTCTCGCGCCAGGAAGAGGTAGACTACTTGAACGCCCATGGCTTCTACGCCGACTTCACCAAGTTGAAGTACAGCTATAACGTAGGAATCTGGGGTACTAGCATCTGTGGCGGCGAGATACTCGACAGCAAGCAGGGCCTCCCCGAGAGTGCATATCTGAAGCACCCCACCAAGACAGAGCCGGAGCAACTTGAGCTCGGCTTTGAGAAGGGCGAACTGGTAAGCGTGAACGGGATTTCATACGACGACAAGATAAAGGCCATCCAGGCCGTAGAGAGTATAGGTGCGGCGTACGCCATAGGCAGGGACTGCCATGTGGGTGACACCATCATAGGCATAAAGGGTCGTGTGGGTTTTGAGGCCGCAGCCCCCATGCTCATAATCGGCGCTCACCGTTTCCTGGAGAAGTACACGCTGAGCAAGTGGCAGCAGTATTGGAAAGATCAGGTGGCCAACTGGTACGGCATGTTCTTGCACGAGAGCCAGTATCTGGAGCCTGTGATGAAGGATATAGAGGCCATGCTTGCAAGTAGCCAGCGCAACGTTACTGGAAAGGTGACTCTTTGTTTGCATCCCTTGTGCTTTGAGACGGTGGGAGTGGACAGTCCCAACGACTTGGTGAAGAACAAGCTGGGCGAATATGGCGAGACCGCCAAGGCGTGGAGCAGCGAAGACGCAAAGGGTTTCATAAAGGTTACGTCCACTGCCTTGAGGGCTTATTATCTGGCACATCCCGATGAGAAGCGTTAAGGTAGGCATATTAGGTGCGGCAGGCTATACAGGCGGCGAGCTGATTCGTCTGCTCGTCCAGCATCCGCATGCCCAGATAGTGTTCGCCAACAGCGAAAGCAACGCTGACAACCTTGTCTCCGACGTACACGAGGGACTTGTCGGCGACACGGATCTCAGATTCACTTCGGAGATGCCTTTTGACCAGGTGGACGTGGTGTTCTTCTGCTTCGGCCACGGCAAGAGTGAGGCGTTCCTGAAGGAGCATTCTATTCCAGAGAACGTGAAGATAATAGACCTCGCACAGGACTTCCGTATCGCTTCTCCTTCGCACGACTATGTGTACGGACTTCCCGAGACACACCGTGACATCATAAAGGGGTGTACCCACCTTGCTAATCCCGGTTGTTTCGCCACCTGTATACAGTTGGCTTTGCTTCCCGCGCTGAAGAACGGCATTGTCAGCGGCGACATCCATGTCAACGGCATCACCGGAAGCACGGGGGCAGGGCAGAAGCCCGGGGCTACGACACATTTCTCGTGGCGCAACGACAACTGTTCCGTCTACAAGACCTTCAGGCACCAGCATCTTCTGGAGATAAACCAGACCGTGCAGGAGTTGTGTCCGGGTTATGACGGACGTGTGCTCTTCATTCCACAGCGCGGATGTTTCAGCAGGGGAATCTTCGTTACGGCGTATGCGCACTGCGACATGCCAGTGGAAGACGTGCAGGAGATGTACGCCCGTTATTACGAGGATGCGGCGTTCACACACTTTGTCACCAACAGTCCCGACATGAAGCAGGTGGTAAACACCAACAAGGCTGTGGTGTATGTGGAGAAGTACGAAGATCAACTGCTGATGATATCGTGTATAGACAATTTGCTGAAGGGAGCCGTGGGACAGGCCGTACAGAACATGAACCTCATGTTCTCGCTTGACGAGAAGGAAGGTCTGGGTCTCAAGGCGTCAGCGTTTTAAACGAAGAAGACATTGTTATGGAATTATTTGATGTATATCCTCTTTTTGATGTCACTATAGAACGTGGCAAGGGATGCCGTGTGTGGGACACTAACGGCACAGAGTATCTTGATTTCTACGGTGGTCACGCCGTGATAAGCATAGGTCATAGCCATCCCCATTATGTCGCCAAGATGACGGAGCAGTTGAACAAGCTCAGCTTCTACAGCAACAGTGTGAAGAACCCTCTGCAGGTGGAGCTGGCACGCCGGTTGGGCGCTGTCTGCGGATATGAGGACTATCGCCTTTTTCTGATAAACAGCGGTGCGGAGGCAAACGAGAACGCACTCAAGCTGGCGAGCTTCTACAACGGACGCACACGTGTGCTTAGTGCGGAGAAAGCGTTTCACGGACGCACTTCCTTGGCCGTAGAGGTTACAGCCAATCCCAAGATAATAGCACCTGTCAACGCTAATGGACACGTCACCTATTTACCGCTCAACGACATTGAACCTTGGGAGAAGGAACTGTCGAAAGGCGACGTGTGCGCTGTCATTTTGGAGTGTATACAAGGTGTGGGCGGCATACGTATGGCTACGGAAGATTTCATGATGGGCTTGAAAACGTTGTGCGACAAGTACGACACAGTACTCATATGCGACGAGATACAGTGCGGATACGGACGTAGCGGCAAGTTCTTCGCCCATCAGCATCTCGGCGTAAAACCGGATATCATCACGGTGGCAAAGGGAATAGGCAACGGTTTCCCGATGGGAGCCGTATTGATCTCCCCTCGCTTCAAGGTCGTGTATGGGCAGTTGGGCACCACGTTCGGAGGCAACCATCAGGCATGCGCCGCCGCACTTGCCGTACTGGACGTTATGGAGAAGGAAAAGCTCGTGGAGAACGCCGCCACCGTGGGTAAGTATCTGATGGACAAACTTGACGGTCTGAAGGAAAACGGTGCATCACATATAGTGGACGTGAGGGGAAGAGGCCTGATGATAGGTATAGAGCTGGATGTCCCGTACAGTGAAATCCGTAAGAAGTTACTGTTTGAGGAGCATGTCTTCACAGGCTGTTCGGGTACCAATGTATTGCGACTGTTGCCGCCACTGTGTATTGGAACTGCCGAGGCGGACGAGTTCGTAGAAAAGCTTTCCAAAGTGCTGCACTCATGAACGTCACGATAATAGGTGCCGGTAATATGGGCGGAGCGTTGGCGAAAGGTTGGACCTTGGCTGACGCTGATGTCCGTGTAACGGTTACCGCAAAGACGCAGCGCACCCTTGACATCGTCAGCCTGGAGCTGCCGTCGGTTTCCGTGACGCTGGATAATGTGACGGCGGTAAGTAGCGCCGATGTGGTGGTGATAGCCGTGAAGCCGTGGCTTGTGGACGGCGTGCTGTCGCAGATAGGCGATGTCTTGGGAGACACTACGGTGGTAAGCGTGGCCGCAGGCGCAAGGAATCCGAGGATAGACGTTTACGTAATGTCCAACATCGCCGCGGCTATGTGTGAGAGTATGACCTTCGTGGAAGCGGTTCCCGACGACGCTACTGAAAACCGGAAAGAACGGGTGCGTCAAGCGGAACGTCTCTTCTCGCTGGTAGGTAAGGTACAGGCGGTGGATGCCAATCACATGGCTGCCGGTATGATGATGGCAGGGTGTGGCATTGCCTATGTGATGCGTTTCCTTCGCACCATGATGGAAGGTGGCGTGGAGATGGGCTTTTATCCGAAAGAGGCGCAGCAGATAGCCATGCAGACCATGCGAGGAGCTGTGTCTTTGCTTGAGACTACGGGCATGCACCCCGAAGCCGCGATAGACAAAGTGACGACTCCGGGAGGTGTTACCATAAAGGGACTCAACGAACTTGACCATGCTGGGTTTAACTCGGCTGTAATCAGATGCCTCAAGGCTGGCCTCAAATAAGTGGAGAATGAAAAGAATAGTGGTAAAGGTGGGCAGCAATGTCCTTACGCAGTCGGGAGGTAAACTCAACGTGACGAGGGTGTCCGCGTTGGTAGACCAGATAGCCTGGATGCGCCATCATGGTTACGAGGTGATACTTGTCACTTCAGGTGCCGTGGCGTGTGGGCGAAAAGAGCTGATGGTAGACCACGAACTGGACTCTGTGGAGCAGAGGCAGTTGTTCTCCGCTGTGGGGCAGGTGAAGCTGGTGAACCTTTATTTCGATCTCTTTCGCGAATACGGCATGCCTATAGGACAGGTACTGACTATGAAGGAGAACTTCCAGACCGGAGAGCAGTATTCCAACCAACGGGCTTGCATGGAGGTAATGTTGGCTAACGGAGTGATACCTGTGGTCAACGAGAACGACACGGTCTGCGTCACCGAGCTGATGTTCACGGACAACGACGAGCTGTCGGGTCTCATAGCCAAAATGATGAATGCCGACATGCTCATCCTGCTCAGCAACATAGACGGACTCTATACCGGAGACCCCTCGGATAAGGACTCGCGGCTTATACGCGTAGTACGTCCGCAGGACTCTGTGGGCGGATATATACAAACCACCAAAAGCAGTGTGGGCCGGGGAGGTATGGCCTCCAAGTGTAATACCGCCACCTCTATAGCCCAACAAGGGATAACTGTACTGATAGCCAACGGGAAGCGCGACGGAATATTGGCAGACCTCATCTGCAAACCTGAGGAGACTCCCCATACACAGTTTCTGCCGGCATGAGCAATACGAACGAGATGTTAGAGAAAGCGAAGCTGGCGGGGCGTCGTCTTGCACTTGTGCCGGACACACTGCGAAACGAGGTCTTGCTCTGTGTGGCGGATGCCATAGACTGTCAGGTGGAAAGACTTGTCTCAGCCAACGAGAAGGATTTGTCTGTCATGAGTCAGGAGAGCCCACTGTATGACAGACTTCTGCTTACGCCAGAACGTATATATAGCATAGCGTCCGACATGCGTCATGTGGCAGCATTGCCATCGCCTTTAGGTAAGTTGTCCTGCGAGCGTACGCTCCCCAACGGACTGCATCTCCGTAGGGTGTCCGTTCCGTTTGGCGTGGTGGGGGTTATATACGAGGCACGCCCGAATGTCTCCTTTGATGTGTTCGCACTCTGTTTCAAGAGTGGCAACGCATGTGTGCTGAAAGGAGGCAAGGATGCCGACCACAGCAACCGTACCATAGTGGCTTTGATACAGGAGGTGCTTGTCGCCAAGGGGATAGATCCGCAGACGGTGACGCTGATGCCAGCTACGCACGAGGCCACGGCGCAGATGCTGAACGCCGTGGGATATATGGACCTGTGTATACCCCGGGGAGGACGCAAGTTGATATCCTTTGTCAGGGACAATGCGCATGTTCCCGTGATAGAGACCGGCGCAGGAGTGGTACACGCTTACTTTGACAAAGCGGGTGACTTGGAGAAGGGACGAGCCATTATCGCCAATGCCAAGATGCGTAGGGTGAGCGTATGCAACGCCCTTGACTGCCTGTTGGTGCATAAGGACAGGGTAGACGACATGGAGGCTTTGCTTGCACCCATGCGTGGCAAGGTGCGTTACCATCAGCCTGAAGGAAACGAGGAGTTTGACTGGGACCGCGAGTGGATGTCATACGACCTGAGCGTACGTGTGGTGTCTTCCATGGAGGAGGCTCTGGAACATATAGCGCTCCACGGTTCTGGACACAGCGAATGCATCATCACGGAAGACGAAGAAGCCGCCACACGGTTCCAGAGGGAAGTGGATGCAGCTTGTGTATATGTAAATGCGCCCACCAGCTTCACTGACGGAGCACAGTTTGGGTTGGGCGCAGAAATAGGAATCAGTACGCAGAAGTTGGGACCTCGCGGCCCGATGGGCCTGGAGGAACTTACCACTTACAAGTGGCTGATAAACGGAAACGGACAGACAAGGAAATAAGTTTTTATTAGAAAAGACAAAAAGGGATAACGAAGGGAAAGACGCTTTCGCACCTCTCCCGGATAAAAAGAGACGAAGTTATGATAGAGAAATTTCTTCCACAGACAGAGTTTAAGGACTATGACGACTTTATGCAGCACTTCAAAGTGAATGTGCCAGACGACTTCAACTTTGCATACGATGTTATAGACGCATACGCCGAGAGTTCTCCGGAAAAGGAATGTCTGCTATGGACTAACGACAGGGGAGACGTGCGACACCTCAATTACAGAGAGATGAAGCACTACTCGGATATGGTGGCGTCTTACTTCCTTACCTTGGGGGTAAAACGCGGCGACTGCGTGATGCTGATTCTGAAACGGCGCATAGAATGGTGGATAACCATGGTGGCACTTCATAAGATAGGTGCCGTGGCGGTGCCTGCCACACACCTGTTGACTGACAAGGACATCATCTTCAGATGTAACAAGGCTCAGATAAAGGCGATAGTGGCTGTAGGCGATGCTTCCGTGCTGCGCAACATCACCAGGGCACGTGCCTACTGTCCGTCTTTGGCGCACTGCATATCCATTGGACCAGCCGTTCCGCAGAAGTGGGACAACTTGTGGCAAGGAGCTATGGTGGCACCGAAGTTCAAGAGTCAGAAAGGACAGAACTGCGTGACGGACGATTTCCTGATGTACTTTACCAGTGGCACCAGCGGTAAACCCAAGATGGTGATGCATGACCATTCCTACCCGTTGGCGCATATCATGACCGCCAAGTATTGGCACAATCTACACGAAGGCTCGCTTCATCTCACTGTGGCGGACACCGGATGGGGCAAGGCCGTCTGGGGCAAGTTCTATGGACAGATGATCTGTGGCGCTGTAGTGTTCGTCTATGACTTTGAAGGAAGGTTCCGTCCCGACAAGATGCTGGAGATTATAAGCAAGTTCCACATCACTTCGTTTTGCGCTCCGCCCACAGTCTACCGTTTCATGATAAGGGAGGATTTCTCAAAGTACGATCTCTCCGGCCTGGAATACTGTACCACGGCAGGCGAGGCTCTCAATCCGAAAGTCTTCCTGGAGTGGAAAGAGAAGACAGACATTATGATCTATGAGTCTTACGGACAGACAGAGACCACCATGGTACTTGGCACATATCCGTTTGTGGAGCCTCGTCCGGGTTCTATGGGACTTCCCAATCCGCAGTTTCGTGTGGATGTTGTGGATGCCGACGGCAACGTATGTGCCGACGGAGAGCCTGGAAGTCTGGTGATACATATTGACAATGGAGCTCCGCTCGGTTTGTTCAAGGGCTATCACTGTCAGTCTCAACTCACTCAAAAGAGTTGTGTCGGCGGCTTGTATTACACAGGCGACGTGGCTTACAGAGACAGCGACGGTTATTATTGGTTCGTGTCGCGTGCCGATGATGTCATCAAGAGCTCGGGATATCGCATAGGCCCGTTTGAGGTGGAGAACGCTCTTATGACCCACCCTGCAGTGGTGGAGTGCGCCATCACCGGTGCGCCTGACGAGGTGCGTGGTATGGTGGTGAAGGCTACCGTCGTGTTGGCTGACAGTTACAAAGGCAAGGAAGGCCCTGAGCTTGTGGAAGACCTGCAGGCGCATGTGAAACGTGAGACAGCTCCTTACAAATATCCGCGTATCATAGAGTTCGTGGAAGAACTTCCCAAGACCATCAGCGGTAAGATAAGGAGAGTGGAGATAAGGGAGAAAGGTAAATCTACGATATGAAGACATTTCTGAACGTACAGGATTTGGGCGACTTGAATGTCGCCCTCCAAGAGGCCTTAGAGATAAAGGCTGACAGATACAAGTATAATGCCATTGGCAAGAACAAGACTTTGCTGATGGCGTTCTTCAACAACAGCTTGCGTACGAGGCTCTCTACTCAGAAGGCCGCTCTCAACCTCGGCATGAATGTGATAGTGCTGGATGTGAATGCGGGAGCCTGGAAGCTGGAGACCGAGCGTGGTGTGATAATGGACGGAGACAAGAGTGAGCATCTCCTTGAGGCCATCCCGGTGATGGGAAGCTATTGCGATATTATCGGCGTTCGCTCTTTCGCAGGTCTTGCCGACCGCGACTACGACTATGCGGAGACTGTCTACAATCAGTTCGTGAAGTACAGCGGCAGACCGGTGTTTGCCATGGAGACGGCTACGGTGCATCCACTGCAGGCTTTCGCCGACCTTATCACTATAGAGGAGCATAAGACGAAGAAACGTCCGAAGGTGGTGCTGACATGGGCTCCGCATCCCAAGTCATTGCCGCAGGCTGTACCTGACAGCTTTGCGCAATGGATGAGGGCAAGTGACGTGGACTTTGTGGTGACTCATCCGCATGGCTACGAGTTGGATCCTGCCTTTGTCGGAGATGAGAAAGTGGAATATGACCAGCGTAAGGCTTTCGAAGGGGCGGATTTCATATACGCTAAGAATTGGAGCTGTCCGGGTGTGACGGCACCTTCACTCTACGGCAAGATAATCTCTCCATATAAGGAGATGATGGACTGGACGGTAGACACTGAACACATGTCATGGACGGACAACGCCTATTTCATGCACTGTCTGCCCGTTCGCAGGAATATGATAGTTTCTGACGATGTCATAGAGAGCGACCGTTCCCTTGTCATTCCGGAAGCTGCCAACAGGGAGATATCCGCTACCACTGTGCTGAAGCGTATGTTGCAGAGCTTGTAATTGACGAGCCAAGTATCGGAAAAAGTTGCAGCCCGACAGTCTAAGAAAACTGTCGGGCTGTAACATGTAGTATGCTCGTAGAACCTTTCCTCAGGCTCTGAACCTTACTTCATAGTCTTTTTGCCTTTGCGAACCTGAATACCTTTGGCGTTTTTCCCTGTGCGTTGTCCAGCGGTATTATATACCGCATCGTAGTCCGTGGCGTTGCCTCCTATGTTCTTGATGGCCGTCTCTTGGTCTATGGAGGAAAGCTCTATGGCAGCGTCTTCAGGTCTATAACTCGTCTCGTCCGGTTCTACCAACAGAATGTTTGTCAGTCGGATTTCTTTCGTTCCTTCCGCTATGTCAGGTGCCACTGAGAGAGTGATTCCAGCCACGTTGCCTTCCGAGTCGGCGAAGGTGTTGTTGCTGTCGGAGTACAGCAATATCCTTACATTGCCGTTGGTCAGTGTGTTGGCGTTCGCCACATGTCCGTCAGTACGAGTGCCTGCTACGATGGGCATGACCTTGTTGGAGTCGGCCTCCACTGTTACTCCTTCCGGTAGAACCAAGTCCGCCTGTATAAGCGTGATAGGCGTGATGCTCTTCAGATTCAGTGAGATATTCGTCTTTTCTCCACCTACCAGTATATTGTCTGCGGTTATGCCGAGCGCATAGTTGCTGTCAGCGTACGCACCTAAGCCGAATGCAGCAAGGCATGCCAATAAAGATGTTTTTTTCATGCGTTTTGTCTCTGTGTACTTTTTCGCATGCAAAGTTACGAAAAAAAAGAATACGCACATGTCTTTCCGTCTTTTTCCTTCCAAAACTTGTCAAAACAAAATGTAATACGTAATTTTGCATATAGAAAGGGACGTGGCTGTTCCTTTTTGTCCAAGTAATAGACTATAAATATGATACTGACAACGGATATACTTGACGCTTTGAGTAAGCAGGCTGCGCAATCAGAGCGTCTTCGCATGAATTTGGATTTGAGGACATCTCCTTCAGACACCAGTCAGCGGATGCTCAACGCTTTGGAGATGGGTACGGATGTGCCTGTCCACAGGCATCCTGACACGTCGGAGACTGTGATAATGCTGAGGGGCAGCATAAAGGAGCTCTTTTATGACGACAACGGCAATGTCACTGAGTCTGTGGTATTGAGGGCGGACGGAGAGCCTCGTGCGTTGAATATCCCCAAGGGCGTATGGCACACATTGGAATGCCTTGAGCCCGGCAGCATATTGTTTGAGACTAAGGACGGCGCATTTGCTCCACGCAGGGAATGTGATGTCATGCCCAAGAAGAGGTAAGGAAGGGTGGTAGACGAACAGTCGACAGTGACCGCTGCGGAAAAGCAGGAAAAAGGAATGACAAAGAAGAGAGCCTTCGACATTGTTGTGTCGGGACTCTGTATGTTGTTCTTCTCTCCTTTGTTCCTTGCGTGTTATATCCTCATAAAACTAAGCGACGGAGGCCCTTGCATCTTTAAGCAGGAACGCATAGGGCTCGGAGGTAAGCCTTTCATGATATATAAGTTCCGGTCTATGTGCCTTAGGGCCGAGCAGGAAGGGCCGGTGCTGAGCGCAATGTCCTCGAGTGAGGACCCACGGCAGACAAGGGTGGGACGTATCTTGAGAGCGCATCATCTAGACGAGCTGCCGCAGTTGTGGAACGTCTTTGTAGGCGACATGTCATTCGTGGGTTACAGACCGGAGAGGAGGTATTTCATAGACAAGATAATGCGGCATGACAAACGCTATGAGCTGCTCTATGCCATAAGGCCTGGAGTGACCAGCTACGCCACCCTTTACAACGGATATACTGATACCATGGAGAAGATGCTGCGCCGGCTCGACTACGACATTTATTACCTTGAGCACATGTCATTTCTTTTTGACATGAAGGTGCTGGCTCTTACCTTTATAT
>CAVHNA010000001.1:0-7673 GCA_963637205.1 Bacteroidaceae bacterium | reverse complement strand
TATATATATAGTGTCCGGGAAACGCTTTTAGATGGAGCGAAATCGGCGTTTGCCTTTTTTAATATGTAAAAAGGCTTCCCTTTCATAAAAAAGAGGTAATTTCGCGCTCTGAATGGAAAGGAAACAATATATACCCACAGAACTTGGAGAGCGAAGCGTTGGCAAACTGTTGGTGCAGTATGCCACGCCGGCCGTCATAGCCATGATGGCCAGCAGTGTGTATAACATAGTCGACAGCATCTTTGTAGGACAGGGTGTTGGCGACATAGGTATAAGCGGTATGGCAGTGGCCAGTCCGATGATGAATCTGTCGGCTGCCTTCGGAGCTATGGTAGGAGTAGGCGCCAGCACCGTCATCAGTGTCAGGCTAGGGCAGGGCAAGTATGACGTGGCACAGCATATCCTCGGCAACACCATTACGCTGAATGTGTTGCTCGGTGTGATTTTCACGTTCGTGAGCATATATTTCCTGCGCCCTATCCTGACGCTCTTCGGCGCAAGCGAAGCCACCATGCCGTACGCCTACGACTATATGTACGTGATATTGCTGGGAAATGTGGTCAGCCACAGCTACTTCGGTCTCAATGCCGTCCTGCGTAGCGCAGGACACCCCAAGGCGGCCATGAACTGCACGTTCTTCACCATAGTGATAAACACCATACTCGACCCCATATTCATATTCGTTTTCCATTGGGGTGTCAAGGGCGCCGCATGGGCCACTGTCCTAAGTCAGTTGCTGGCCTTGATGATACAACTCAAGCTGTTCAGTCGCAAGAGCGAACTTCTGCATCTTAAGCGCGGCATCTATAAGCTCGATTTTAGCATAGTGCGTCAGTGCATCGCCATAGGTCTGAGCCCGTTCATGATGAACACCTGTGCATGCCTGGTGGTACTCATAGTCAACAACAGACTTCTCAGATATGGCGGCGACTTGAGCATAGGAGCGTACGGCATTGTGAACCGCGTGACGTTCCTCTTCGTGACTGCTGTCCTCGGACTTGTGCAGGGCATGCAGCCCATAGTAGGATATAACTGGGGAGCGAGAAAGAACGACCGTGTATGGAGAACCCTGAGCTACACAGTATGCGCCGCCACATGTGTCACAGTCTTGGCTACGCTGGTAGGCGAGTTCACGCCGGCTCCTGTGGTAAGTATATTCGGAGCTGGGGAAGAGTTGACAGCCATTGCGGTGCGTGCTTTCCGTATCACGGTGTGTATGTTCCCGTTGGTGGGGGCTCAGATGGTGATAGGCAACTTCTTCCAGAGTATAGGCCACGCTGGCAAGAGCATTTTCCTGAGTATGACGCGCCAGTTGCTTTTCTTGATACCGTTGCTTGCCATGCTTCCCCAATACTGGGGGCTCGACGGTGTGTGGTGGAGCATGCCGGTGTCTGATGGAATAAGTTTTTTCATGGCGGCTGGAATGCTCGCCTATCTGGTAGTAAAGGTCAAGAGGAATGAAACGCATAGGACTGCTTAGCGACACGCATGCCTATTGGGATGACCGCTATGCCAAGTATTTCGCTTCTTGCGATGAGATATGGCACGCTGGCGACATAGGCAGCATGGAAGTTGTGGAGAAGTTACAGGACATCTGTTTGCTGAGAGCCGTACACGGCAATATTGATGGGGGTGACGTACGCAGGATGTTCCCTTCTGTCTTGAGGTGGGACTGCGAAGGGGCTGACGCACTTATGACCCATATAGGCGGATACCCGGGGAAGTACGCCCCCAACATTATCCCTATGTTGCAGAAACGTCCGCCCTCTCTTTTTATCAGCGGACACAGCCATATCCTCAAGGTGAAGTACGACAACAAGTTCAGCTTGTTGCACATCAACCCCGGCGCAGCCGGACTACAAGGTTGGCAGACGGCGCGTACACTGGTACGCTTCTCCATAGACCAAGGCAAGTTCTCCGACTTGGAAGTGATAGAATTATAAATAAGGTGCGGACATATTCGCTACGTCCGCACCTGTACCTCACAGTCTCACTTTTCTTACATTTGTAGCCCCGTCGGCATACCTTACGATCTTTATGTATATGCCGTCGGTGGGATTCTGTACTTCTTGGCCGGCCATGTTATGATAGAGAACCTCTTTGACCTGCTTGGCGTATGTAGGAAGTGGCGTGATGTCGTCCAAGATGTCTTTTGTATAGAACGTGAGAGGGTAGGGAGTAGTGTAGTTGCCCAATGTGGCGAGAGCCTGGAACGTCGTCTCCTTGTCCGTTTCGTAGCACTCTCCTTCAGCGTCCAGCAGACGGAAGGAAATGCTTTCCTGCTTGTCTCCGTGAATGTTCATATACAGTTTGCCGTCTTCCGTAACTCCGATGCCTCGGCACTCGCCGTTGACGAACGCTCCCACATAATAAGTGCCGTCCAGGTTTATGTCGCCTTCAGCGCTTACCTCTGCCACCACTGTCATCACGTCCGGATAGGCGTATATGTCTGTCTGCCATGCGGCATCCTGTGTCTGTCGTGCGGACTGGTATCTGCGCATGCGTGACTTCACCGGTGACAGGGAACTCCAACAGAAGGTCTGCGCTCTGCCTACCTTTATCATATACGCTTGCCCTGGTGACAAGGCGGAGAGAGAACCGTGCCAAACTCCGTCTGAATATACTGCGAAAGCGTCCTGTCCAACCACCATATCTCCGTCCTCGGCCTGTAGTTCCGCCAAGGCGGCTTCTATGGTAGTGGCGTTGTAGAGAGGCGCGCCCACCCAGTTCCATCCTTCTGTCAGGGAGACTGGCGTGGTTACATCGTACAAGGCTCCTCTCAGAGTGATGTCCGCATCCTGCTTCATCTTCAGCTTATACCCGACGGAGGGCATCAGTGATTCCAGGTTTCCGGTCTCCGTTGCCGTCTCATCGGTGGTATATTCCTCGTTGCATCCTCTTATCGTCTGTGCGTATGTGGTGAAACGGGTGCGGTCTACATCCTCGTTGAGGTTGTGCGATGTCCAGTTCCAACCTTCGTTCAGTGCCAAGGTGATGGCTATGTCAGTGCCTTGCCAAGCCTCGTCCGTGATGTCTTCGTAGTCTGAGAGTCCCAGCTTGTTGGCCTTGTCTATGGTGGGTTGGTTCAGTATGGTGTGCATATTGCCGCCGTCGGGGTATCTGCCGTAGGTCTGCCATCTTCCCTGTTCCATGTAGTCCAGACGGTCAGCCCACGACCCGTCCGCAGCCTGTATGCTTACGCAGGCTCCGTCGGCGTTGCTGAGCTTGAACGGAGCGTGCATCTGGCTTATGGAGGTGTTGCCGTCGCACCATATAATACGTGTGCCGTGCGCAGGTATCACTTCGTCCGGCAGACGGTATTTCTGCGGATTGTGCTTCTTGTCGCTCAGATAGAGTCCCGAGAGGGAAATGTCTTCCGAGGTGGTGTTGTAGAGTTCCACCCAATCGCTCTTCTTCCCGTAGTCGCTGATGTATATGTCATTGTCTGCGCTCACCTCGTTAATACGGATGGGTGAGGCTCCCGTTTCCAGCCTGTCTTCGGTGTCGGTGATGGGTGAGAACATGGCTTTTAGACTGTATGCTGACGTGCGGCTTACGCTCTCTGTGATGTCCACCGACGGAGAGGTGGAGAGCATTTCTTTCGTGACTTCGGACAGTGACAGGCTTGCCTCGAACCAGATATCGGTGCTTGTGGCTGACGTGTTCTTCACCATGACGGCTATCTGGTTCTTTCCGGTGACGAGGTACTGGTGCGGTATCTCCATGGTGCCCTCGTGTGGCGTTTCGCCCTCGTAGTGTCCTCCGGAAGTGTATGAGCTGTATTCGGAGTTGCTGTCAACATAATAGCTGCCCACCTCGTGTCCGTTGACGTACAGCATTATGCCGTCGTCCACTTGGTAGTTGAACGTCAGCACGTCGCTGTCTTCAAGCGGTGCGTCCAGGGTGAAGGTGTTGCGGAAATAATATGTGGGTCGCTTGTTGCCTGCGTCTGAGCCGTAGTCGAGTGTCGTGTTTACGTTCTCGGCCATATACTTGCCCTCGTTGGCGTAGCCCAATGGAGCCTGACCGGACTTCCATCCGTATTGCGTCTCGTCGAATGTGCTTGATGTCCATTGCTTGCCGTCCATGGATCCTGCGTCGTAGTACATCCACTCGGAGGCTGTGGCTATCAGCGTTCTCTCGTTGCTCTTGTTGTCTGTCAGTGTCCATCCGTTGAACGTGTAGCCAGCCGGTGCCGTAGCCGTTAAGGTGATGGGGTAGGTCTTGTACTTATACAGGTAGCCTGAGAATTTGCCTGTCGGTATTTCCTGCCCGTTCACCATCAGCCTCGCTTCTTCTATGTTTGAGGAGATGTCCACATGGTAGCCAGTCCCCAGTGCGAATTTGTTGCTCAGGTTGGTCATGCGCACTCCGTTGTAGGCGTTGCGTATTTTGTTCATCACGCTGTTGCCAGCGTTGTTGCCTTCAAAGCCGAGTGCGGTGTTGGTGTTGTTGTAGATGGCATTCACTATTTCCTCGCACCTCGACGGCTCGAAGACGCTGCCGTCCACGAGGCAGTACGCGTCCACGAAACGTCTGATGAAAGGCTCGTACTTGATGAGGTTCCTGAACAGGTCGTCAACGTTGGACCCGTTGCTGGTGCTGATGACGTCGTTAATCATGTTGGAGTTCTCGAATCCGGAGTCTATGTCAAAGAGTACGAAGTGGAACTTGCCGTCGTCCTGACTTCTGAAAGCCTTGACGTTGTTGGTGTTGGTAATCCAGTCGGAAGGGCCGTTGTAGCACTCGAGAGCCATGTAGTTGGTGTACTCGTCAATGTCCAGACGTTGGCATATCTGGTCGTACAGTTCTTCTGTCTTCTTGGAAGCCAGTTGCAGCGACAGTTTTATCAGTTCCAGCCATGCTTTGTTGGTGCCCACCTTCTGGTTGTACTGACCGTTGCTGAGGTCGAACTGGTCCATCTCGTCGGTGTCGATGCCGTAGTTGCTGTAGCCGTAGTGTTTGTTGTTGCTCTCCCTGATGTTGAGCATGCCCAGATATTGTCCATTGAAGAAGACGTGTGCGGGCTGGTAGTCCTGGCAGTCCACGTAGAAACCGCTCTTTATCACCATCTGCTGTATGGAGGGGTCCATGATGCGTGCGTATGTGTCGTTGCCTCCGTTGCGTACCTGCCATACCCTGTATTTGTTGTGTGGCTTGTTGGGGAAGACGGGGTAGTCTATCACGTTGATGCCCTCGTATCTCTTGTCCGTCTTCAGGCGGAACGACGACTTCATCTCCCAGTACTTGCCGTCTGTCCATCCTCCGCCGTATGCCCTTGTCCATCCTCCGGATATCTCCATGTCCACCTCTTGGTTAATGCGCGGAGTGTACGAGGTGTTGCCGTCGCTGTCTTTCTCCGGTGTGAGGTATTCCATGTTGACGGGTCGCTCCCAGTCCCTGTTCCAGTTGCATGCGGTGCTCTGTCCGTTCCCTGTCGTTCCGTTGGTGCCTCTTGTGTATATGCCTATGGTGTCGCTGTACAGGTTGTCCGGTGCTGTGGATATTGACAGTATGGGCAGGTAGTAGTCGTGGTTGGCGTATATGTAGCTGCGTGTCACCACAGGGCTCGGCAGACGGTTGGTGGCGGTAAGGCAGCACCGCAGTATGGTGGTGCCGGTTATGTTGAACACGCCTGTGGTGCTGGTCTCGCCGTTCGTCATGGACGGAGTACTGCCGTCTGTGGTGTATTTCAGCGTTGCGCCTCTGGGTATGGTCACATGCACCTGAAACCCATCTGTGAAGACCTTGCTGTCTGTGTCCACGCTCGGTGCGGCAAGTCTCATGGTGGCGAACTTGCAGCCGGCGTTGCTGCTTCCGGGCGACGGGGTCAGCGTTGTCCTCCATACTCCCGCTCCGTTTATCGTCCTGGCGTACGAGCACCTTGGCGTGGGCTTGGGGTATGCCACGGAGTCTATCAACTCCTTGTTGGATGTCTTCAGGCATACGCATCCTCCTTCAGCGTTCAGCTTGAACGGTATCTGCAGGCTGGACTTGCCTCCGAAGTTGCCGTATTTGGAGTTGTGGTCGAACCACAACACCTTGAAGCCTTTGGCTGGCACGCTGCCTTGCGAAGACAGGAGCCGGTATTCCTCCGTGCCGTTGGTGATGTACATCCTGCTCAGCGACACAGTGGTGTCCGCTGGGTTGTATATCTCCACCCACGCACCGTAGTTGTACGAGTTGTCCAGATACTGGTCGTTGTTGCAGACCTGTACTTCGTTTATAAATAATGTGTGCAACAACTCCTGTGCGGTTGCTGTCGTCGCCGTAGACACGCTCCACAGGAGTATTGTGCCTAACAATAGCGTTGTGTTGTAAAGTCTCATATAATATGTATAATGTAGCTGTTAGCTCCGCGAAGATAGTGAATATAGCGACATGCGCCAAGAAAAAGATACAAAAAAAGTGTGCTGACCACGTCAACACACTTGCTTATGCCTATCTGCTGGCAAGGACTTATGCCTTTACGCGACCCAGATATGAACCGTCTCGGCTGTCCACTTCCACTGTCTCGCCTTCTTCTATGAACAGGGGCACGCGTATCTCGGCACCTGTCTCCACGCGGGCGGGTTTCAGAGTGTTGGTGGCTGTGTCGCCCTTCAGACCCGGCTCGGTCCAGACAATCTGCAGATGTACCTTCACGGGTACGTCGGCGTAAAGGACAGTCTCCGTGCTGGCGTCTACCACCACTTCCACGTTCTCGCTTTCTTTAAGGAAGTCTACGCCGTTCACTTGGCCAGGAGCTATGTTTATCTGCTCGAACGTCTCGTTGTTCATGAACACCAGGTCGTCTCCGTCTTTGTAGAGGTACTGGTAGGGACGGCGCTCCACGCGCACGTCTTCAAGCTTCTCGCCGATGTTGAAACGTTTCTCCAATACGCCGCCGTTAACCACATCCTTCAGGGTAACGTTCATTATGGTGTTGCCTTTTCCCGGCTTGCGGTGCAGGAAGTCGATGCAGAAATAGAGCTTGCCGTCCATGCGGATGCACGTTCCTTTCTTAATGTCCTGTGAGTTTATCATAAAATGTTGTTTTATATAAGAGATATGTTATTTTTTGCGGTGCAAAGGTACGAAATAAATGTGAAAAACGTCTGTCCTGAAAGGAAAAAAGGAGGAAACTTTTGGTTAATAACAAAAAAGTCGCTAATTTTGCACCCCGAATAAGTCGCAAACAAACAATAAAACGAAAGACAAGATATGAAAAGAACATTTCAGCCCCACAACCGTCGCCGTAACAACAAGCACGGTTTCCGTCAGAGAATGACCACTGCCAACGGTCGTCGCGTGTTGGCTTCACGTCGTGCTAAAGGACGTAAGAAGTTGACAGTTTCAGACGAGAGACACGGCAAGTAACGACATCTTCTCACAGCAGAACAAAGAGAGCAACCAAATCGGTTAGCTCTTTTTTTTGTCTAGTAGGAGCGTTTGCGCCAAACGCGACCCTCCCAAGTTCTATTCGTCTCAAATGGATTCATCGTAATGGCGGGTAGTAGGAGCGTTTGCGTCAAACGCGACCCTTGCCACGTCGCCAGGAGTACCTCTCCGAGGTGCCACCTCACACATGAGTCCAATCCCTCTCTCTCTTGTGAAGTGCGCATCTCGCAAATCCTCGTCGTAACTATTCAGCAATATGTACAAATCCAATTTCGTCTTACCCCGAAGTTGAC